>DYHD01000041.1:18340-19210 GCA_020724365.1 Thermodesulfovibrio yellowstonii
TTGAAGCACATGCACGTCATATCCTCTTTAGAGAAGAAACAAGGTATCCAGGCTATTACTACAGAGGAGACTTCCTCCCAATTGATGATGTTAACTGGAAATGCTTTGTTAACTCTACATATGATATTGATACTAATACTTGGGCACTCAAAAAAGTACCTTATGTACAGCTGTTCTCTTAAGTAAACCTTTATAAGGAGGGGTATATAACCCCTCCTTTTTTTGTATCAGTATTTTTTAGAGCCTGAATTGAAAATATGTTTTTTTTCAGTTCAGACATTAAAAAATACTACGCTATCTTTTTAATCAGTATTTAAAGGAGGAGGTAGAATGTCAGCACATAGTAGTGAGAGCACCACGCCTTGTGTTCTTGTAATTGGTGGTGGATTTAGCGGTTTAACATCTGCTGTTGATGCTGCCGAAAAAGGGGTAGAAGCTATAATAGTAGAGAAAAATCCATACCTTGGTGGCAGAGTTGCCCAACTCAACAAGTATTTTCCAAAGCTTTGCCCTCCAAACTGTGGACTCGAGATAAATTTTAGGAGGATTAGGGAAAACCCGCTCATAACCTTCTATACAATGGCTGAGGTCGAACGCATCTCAGGGCATCCCGGCGACTATACTGTAAATATTAAGCTTAATCCTCGTTTTGTCAATGACTACTGCACAGCCTGCAATGCATGTGCAGAGGCATGTCCGAAAACAATACCTAATGAATTTAATTTTGGAATGGATTTGTCAAAAGCAGCATACTTACCTTTTAATCAGGCTTTTCCACTGAAATATGTGATAGATGCTAATCATTGTGCTACTGACTGTAAAAAAGCATGTGTAAATGCCTGTCAGTATAATGCAATAGATTTTAATATG
>DYHD01000042.1 GCA_020724365.1 Thermodesulfovibrio yellowstonii
CAAGTCGGGGAATGACAGTCGAGTGAAATCGTAGTTTTTAGACAAGCTCATATACCCGAATAAAAAACCAAACAAAGAATTAAACACGGTCTGTTTATAAATTTATAGCTTTTTTCGTATTATGGCTTATCCGGAATCTTTTAGTATAGTCTTATAGAAGGATTCCCGACGCATTTATTCTGTTTAGGATGCCGCAGAAACTGGCTTTATAAAAACATACAAAAAGAGTAATAGGGTCTTTTATAAAAGCGCAGACTCTAAGATAATTATAACTTTTTATATAAGCATATTTAAATCTTGAATATCAGTATGCTTGCATGGTATTATTTTATAAAATGTTATCTTTTATTGCCATAATTATATTCACATCGCTTTTTATAGCAACTGGTTCGGATGCTGATATTCATAAATATGTCGCTCCTGATGGGTCTATTTCTTTTACTAATCTGCCTACTGATAAAGGTAGTAAGGTTGTTTACAAAGAGACAAAAAAATCCGGTACAAATAATAATATAAAGCCTTCCAAACCAGTTCATAATGAATCCTTCACTTCTATTGCAACAGAAAAGGCTAATAAATATAATCTCGACCCCAAACTTATCAAAGCTGTTATCAAAGCTGAATCCAACTGGAATCCTTATGCTATTTCACCAAAAGGCGCAAGAGGACTAATGCAGCTTATGCCTTCAACAGCTTATGAACTCGGGGTATATAATTCCTTTGATCCAGAAGAAAACATTGATGGTGGTGTTAGATACCTCAGGTATCTGCTAAATAGATTTAATGGAGATGTCAGTCTTGCACTTGCTGCATATAATGCAGGACCTGGACGTGTTGAAAAGACTAATTCAATACCTGCTATACCAGAAACCGTTCAATATGTAAGAAGGGTTATGTCGCTTTATTCAGATATGCCTCACTTTTATTCAGGCTATTCAGGAAATCTCTCACCTGACAAGAAAGAAATCACCCGCATAAAAAAGATAGAATTAGAAGACGGAACAATCCTTTTCACCAATTCCAAGCTTATCTATTAATCTTAGGAAGAGAAATGATAAAAGACTCAACTCGTTTAAAAGAAGAGATTTTAAGGCTTAAGAATGAGAAAAATGCAATTATTTTATCTCATAATTATCAGCGAGAAGAAATTCAGGATATAGCTGACTTCATAGGTGACTCCCTCGAACTATCTCGAACTGCTGCCACAAAAGACTGCGATGTTATAGTATTTTGCGGTGTTCATTTTATGGCTGAAAGCGCTTCTATACTTTCGCCTGAAAAAACCGTGCTTCTCCCTGAGATTGATGCCACCTGTCCTATGGCAGATATGATAGAAGTTAGATCTTCAAGGAAGGTCTGGAAGACATTTCCCGGATATGATGTTCAGCCAACTTTTATCTTTCCTCATGAATTCACGCTAAAAGATATTAAAGCACAATATCCCGATGCACCAGTCGTTTCATATGTCAACACAACTGCAGATGTCAAGGCTGAAAGCTACATATGCTGCACATCAGCAAATGTTGTTAAAGTAATTGAATCATTGCAATCTGATACCGTTATATGTGTGCCAGACAGAAATTTATCACAATGGGCACAGAAACACTCTAATAAAAAGATAATAACATGGGATGGTTTTTGCCATGTACATGACAGAATTACAATTCAGGATGTATCGAAGGCAAGAAAGCTTTATCCTAATGCCCTCCTGATGGCACATCCTGAATGTAGAATTGAAGTATTAGAGGCTGCTGACCATGTAACGAGCACTTCAGGAATGCTTAGGTTTGCCAAAGCTTCCTCTGCAAAAGAATTCATCGTTGGAACAGAAACAGGGCTAATATACAGACTAAAAAAGGAAAACCCAGAAAAGATTTTCTATCCTTTGAGAAAAGATATGGTATGCCCTAATATGAAGAAAACTACACTTAAAAGTGTCTTGAACTCACTCCAAAAAATGGAGCATCTGATTAAGGTGACTGAAAATATTAGAGTTCCTGCCAAAAAAGCCCTTGATAGAATGCTCGAGATAAAATAGGGAGTTTGTAACTTCAACTGGTGATTTTGTCTCATTAAACAAGATTCGAGCTGGAAAATACCGAACCCTTCTAAAGTTTCTATTAAAAAGCTATCCAACACAAATATTTCTAAAGATTTCATATGTTATAATATTTTTTAAGCAGCTATTATTAAAAAATCCAATCCTTATTAAATATTATAAATGGAAAAATTAATTAGAAAAATCGGTTCAAAAGCTATTTTTATTATCAGAATGGCAGGGCATATGTTTATTTTCCTGGTAAAATCTATTTGCTATATTTTTATTCCCCCATTTAAACTTAAGCTTCTCCTTAAGCAAATACATTTCATAGGAAATAAATCCCTCCTCGTTATCGTATTAATAGGGACTTTTACTGGAATGGTTCTTGCTCTTCAGCTTTTTTATACACTTCGCAAGTTTGGCTCAGAGGCAATGCTTGGTCCTGCTATAGCTCTCAGTTTGATAAGGGAACTAGGTCCAGTTCTTACAGCTCTCACAGTGACAGGCAGGGCTGGCTCAGCCATTACGGCTGAAATAGGGATTATGAGAATCTCTGAACAGATAGATGCCCTGACCGCAATGGCTTTAAATCCTCTACGATACCTTGTTGTGCCTAATATAGTCGCTGCCTTAATTGCATTCCCACTTCTAACTGCAATCTTTAATGTCATAGGCATATTTGGAGGTTATCTTGTCGGAGTTGAGCTTCTCGGTTTGAGTGCAGGCACTTATTTTTCTCAGATGAAACAATATTTAGATATTGTTGATATCGAGATTGGCTTATATAAATCCATCAGTTTTGGACTTATTGTCTCATGGATAAGCTGTTATAAGGGCTACTATACAAGTTATGGTGCAGAAGGAGTTAGCAAATCAACTACAGAGGCTGTTGTATTATCTTCAGTTCTTATTTTAATCTGGGATTACTTCATAGGTGCTATATACCTATAAGTCCTTATTCAAATGATAGAGATAATTAATCTTTATAAATCATTTTCTGGGCAACAAGTTCTAAATGGCTTAAATCTTAAGATTGCTGATAAAGAACTGATTGCTATTATTGGTCAGAGCGGAGGAGGCAAGAGCGTTTTTTTGAGGCATCTTATAGGTTTGGTAAAACCTGATAGCGGCAGTATAATCATTGAAGGTGTTGATATTACAAGGGTAAGCAGAAAAGAACTTGATTTAATAAGACAAAAATTTGGTGTTGTTTTTCAGGGTGGAGCGCTTTTTGATTCCATAACTATCTATGATAATGTTGCATTTCCTCTGAGAGAAAAGCTCAAGCTTGATGAATCACAGATTCAGCAAAAGGTAAGAGAACTACTTGAAGATGTGGGGTTATCTGGAATTGAAAAAAAGTACCCTGCTGAAATAAGCGGGGGCATGAAAAAAAGAGTCGCACTCGCAAGGGCACTTGTAGTGGAACCTAAGATAGTTCTTTTTGATGAGCCGACTACAGGTCTCGACCCGATTTTACTCCGTTCAATCCACCACCTGATAATAGATACACACAGAAAATATAGTTTCACAGGCATAGTAATTAGCCATGATATACCAGAAATCTTTGAAGTTGTTGATAGAGTAGCTTTTTTATATAAAGGTAGGATTGCAGAAATCGGAACCCCTGAAGAGATACAGAATTCTTCTAATCCTATTTCAAGGCAGTTTATAACAGGAAAACTTGATGATTCAATAAAAATATTATAATGTATTGAGGTTTGTATAATGAGAAAGTTCGATCTTGAATTTGCCGTTGGTATTTTTGTCCTATTAGGTATTTTAAGTCTTGGATATTTATCCGTTCAATTAGCTAGATTCGAGGTCTTTGAAGTAGGTTATTATGTTATAGAAGCTAAATTTGAAAAAGCAGGGGGTATAAAACGGGGAGCCGGTGTCGAGATTGCCGGAGTGGAGATTGGCAGGGTCAGAGAAGTGAGCCTGCAAAACTATGAAGCCCTTGTTGCAATGTCTATTCGCAGGGATGTGAAAATACAAGAAGATGCAATAGCCTCAATTAAGACTAAGGGAATCATTGGTGAGAAATATATTCAAATTACACCGGGGGGTTCTGAAAGGCTGATTGCCGAAGGAGGTAAAATAAGAGAAACTGAGTCGGCATTAGATTTAGAAGAGCTTTTATCAAAATATATTTTTGGGACTTTATAGGAGGGAAGCCATGCATTTTCGTCTAATAATAATTTGTTTATTTTTAATGGTGTTGTTACCTTTAGAGACATATGCTGGACATCATGAGGCAAAAGGTAAGGTTGTATATAATCTTAATCAATGTATTGATATGGCTCTAAAATTCAGTCCTGAAGTAGGAGAATCAATTTATGAAGAAGAGATATATAAGGCAAAAAAGACGCAGGCTGATTCGGCTGTTTACCCAAAGATAGAGATTCTTGGACTGACAGGACCTTCTCCAGAGGCAAGAAAAGAGGATTTTCTGGAGACAGATGTATCAACAAAAATAAACGGAATTTTCGGCAGCTTTGAACTGACACTTATTCAGCCTATTTATACTTATGGCAAAATAAGCGGATACAGAGATGCCGCTTCAAGCGGACTAAAGGCTGCAAAAGCCGGTGTTTCAAAGAAGAAGTCAGAAATCATCCTCAGAACCAAAGAGTTTTATTATAACTTGCTATTTGCCAAAGATATGAAAATTCTTGTTTTGGAAATAAAGGACCAACTTACAAGATCCCTTGAAAAAACCGAGAAACAACTACAAATCGGCTCACCATGGGCAGATGAGACTAATATTTATAAGTTTAAGGCATTTCTTGGGGAAGCTGAGAAAAATCTTAATGAGATTGACAAAAATATACTTTTCTTAGAAGAAACCCTTAAGGCGAGCATGGGCATTCCTAAGGAGATCGATTTTGAGATTGCAGATAGAGTCTTGATGCCCGAAGAAAAGATACCAGACGCTCTTGCTGTATATATTAGTAGTTCTAAACAATTGCGTTCAGAACTAATTCAATTGCAAGAGGGTCTCAACGCAAGGAAAGCTCTAATAGATGTAGAAAGAAGCAATTATTATCCACAATTTTTTTTAGGCTTAAAGGCATCCCTTTCTGGTGCAACAAACAGGGATAAAATTAAAAATCCATATATTTCTGATCAATTTAGCCATTCTTACGGGGCTTTATTTGCAGGTCTAAAATGGTCTGTTGATTTCGGTATAACAAAAGGTAGGGTAAATGAAGCCGAGGCTGAATACGGAAAACTGAAAGAAAAACAGAGATTTGCTTTTGAAGCCATTCCACTTCAGATAAAAAAGGCTTACCTTAACTTCGAAGAATCAAGAAAAAACATACATGAATTAGAAAATGCCTTCACTAATGCAAAGAAATGGCTTGTTTCAGCAATTGCAAATTATGATATGGGTGTAGGAGAAGCAATAGATATCGCTGATGCTGCCTCTGTATATGCCCTTACGAGGACTAATTACTTAAAATCAGTTCTCAGTCATAGATTATCGTATGCTAATCTTCTTAATGCATCTGGACTTGATATCATAGAGAAGTATTAAACTGGAGGTTACAATGTTTTCAAGAATGCTTATAAATATACCCTTTACAATATTTATGCTTTTTACAATATTTTTTTTCTCAGAGACTCTGCCATCATATGCCGGGGGTCCCACTGAACTGGTGAAACAGACAGTTGATAAGGTAATCGAGATACTAAAAGATAAAGAGCTCAAAAAACCTCACAAGACTGAAGAACGTCGTGTTGCTTTGCGTAAAGCGATAGACGAGAGATTTGATTATGAAGAAATGGCAAAAAGATCTCTAGGCATTCACTGGGCTAAAAGGACACCACAGGAAAGAAAAGAATTCGTATCACTTTTTACGGGTTTGATCGAAAGATCATATATCAATAAAATTGAGAGGTATTCAGATGAAACCATTTTATATATCTCTGAGTCTATTGATTTAGATTATAGTGTAGTTAGGACAAAGATAATAACAAAGAGAAATATCGAGGTCCCAATTGATTACAGACTCCATAAGTCTGCAAATCAATGGAAGGTATATGATATATCCATAGAAGGCGTAAGCCTAGTCAGCAATTATCGGAATCAATTTAATAGAATTATCAGGACTCATTCTTATGATGAATTAGTAAAGAGACTAAAGACAAAAAAAGATGAAATTTTATTTGAAGAAAAGGCTTAATAGTATCTATTTATATGCTTGTAGAACCATGTAACTTATGAATCACTCTGAACATTCGACATGAGAACACTCGAACTTTCAGAGTGGCAGCTTTTCAATAAATAATAATCTTATCACGCTAGATTTAGATTTTAACTAAAACTTCTTAAGAAAGATGATTAATAAACAGTTAATTTCAAAAATTTTTGCTGAACTTCCAACATTTGAAACTGAACGGCTTATTTTTAGAAAAATGACGCTGGATGATGCAAACGATTTGTTCGAATATGCCTCTGATCCTCAACTTGCGAGACTTTATAGGTGAGAGCATCATAAATCAATAGAAGATTCACATAATTACATTCTCTCTATGCTCTCAAAATATGAAGAAAAGGATATAAGCGAATGGGGAATAATTTTAAAGAGCTTAAATCAGTTCATTGGAACGGGTGGTTATCTTTGGTGGGTAACTACAGTAGGCTCCGCTGAATTAGCCTTTTGTATTTCGAGAAAGTTTTGGCAAAGGGGGCTGGAATACGAGATTATTAAAGAAATCGCAAGGTTTGGATTTGAGAAGATGAAACTCAAAAGAATAGAAGTAAGGTGTAGGGTTGAAAATAAAGCTTTAGAGATGATATTAAAGAGGCTCGGGCTAACTTTTGAGGGCGTTGTCTTGCAGAGGAAAATTATTAAACGATTCAAAGTGCAGGTTTATAACTTAAAAATATATGTTTTAACATTACAAGAATTTTATGATTTGATTAAAAAAAGGCATTGATTTATATGAGGTTAAATAATGGGTTATAAAGATTTAAGATCATTTATAGATGTTATAGATAAAAAGGGACTTCTCCATAGAGTAAAGGCGGAGGTAGACCCATTGCTTGAGATTACAGAAATTACTGATAGGATGTGCAAAAGCAAAGGTGGCGGCAAGGCTCTTTTTTTTGAGAAAGTAAGAGGCTCTAAATACCCTGTAGTTACCAACATATTTGGCTCTCTTGAAAGGATGTGCCTCTCACTTGAGATAGAAAGACTTGATGAAATAGGAGAAAGAATTAATGCTTTACTGAATCAAGCTCCTCCGAAAACATTAAGAGAAAAATTAAGTATGTTACCTACCCTCTTTGAACTTTCTAAATGCCTACCAAAAAAAGTTAAAAATGCGCCTTGTCAAGAAGTTATTATAAAAGATGACCCGGATCTAAGCATTTTTCCTGTCCTTAAATGCTGGCCTAGTGACGGGCAACCCACCGATGAGGGCAGGTTTATAACATTTCCTATGGTTTTTACAAAAGACCCGGAAAATAGCAGACCTAATTGCGGCATGTACAGAATACATATTTATGATAAAAACACTACCGGTATGCATTGGCATATTCATAAAGACGGAGCAAGGCATTATGATAAATATAAAGCCTTAAAAAAACGAATGCCCGCTGCTATCGCAGTAGGTGGTGACCCCGCGGTTATTTATTCTGCCAGCGCACCTCTTCCAGAAGCCATAGATGAGATGCTTTTTGCAGGTTTTCTAAGGAAAGAGCCTGTTGAGATGGTCAAGTGTATTACCTCAGACATAGAAGTTCCTGCTAATTCAGAATTAGTCATTGAAGGTTACCTTGACACTGAAGAAATGAGACTCGAGGGTCCATTTGGGGATCATACTGGTTTTTATTCTCCGATAGATTTCTATCCCGTTTTTCATGTAACATGTATCACCCATAGAAAGGATTTAATATACCCCGCCACTATTGTAGGCAAGCCCCCTATGGAAGACTGCTATATGGCAAAGGCTACAGAAAGAATATTTCTCCCCTTAATGAAGCTTGATTTCCCAGAAATAAAAGATATCAATCTCCCGATGGAAGGTGTTTTTCATAATGCAGCTATCATATCTATTAAAAAAAGCTATCCCGGACATGCTAAAAAAATAATACATGGTTTATGGGGCAAAGGACAGATGATGTTCTCTAAACTGCTTATCATCGTTGATGAAGATGTTGATGTGCAGGATTTATCTTATACTGCATGGCGAGTCCTTAACAATGTTGACTGGAAGCGAGATACAGTTATTGCTGACGGTCCGCTTGATGACCTTGATCATGCTGCGAATTTCCCCCGATATGGGGCAAAAATGGGCATTGATGCCACAAGAAAGACCAAAGAAGAAGGCATGACGAGGGAATGGCCCCAAGAAATCTTTATGTCAGAAGAGATTAAGATGCTTGTTGATAGAAGATGGAGAGAATATGGTTTTTGAAAAAATTATCACAATAATCAAACTATCTCATATCAATTTTATATTGCTTTAGCACTATAACTTTCTTTAGTTTTACAGCACTATTTAATCTCTGCTAAATAAATATTAATTTTGTTTGTTTCAAATTAATCTTTGCAGTGCTGGCAAATATGCTTATAGCCAACCTGCCACATAGAGTCTTCAACTACTGATACAGTGCTACATGTGCAACACATATAAGCATATTTGCTGTAGCATTCATCACAGCAATAAACATTATCATATGCAATATACTGCATCTCTTCTTCTTCTTTTTTGCACTTAAAACATTGCTTCATTTTTGTCTCCTTTAGGATTAAAAGGTCTTAAAAATTAAAAGATAAAATATAAGCAGCATAAAAAAACAAATGTAAGCAACTCCATTAAAACAATAATCAAGACAATCCTCTTACCTGTAGGGCTCATCTTAAGCCATATCTTATCAAGAAACCATTTCCACACCCTTGAGAATAAAGTCTTCTTTTCTTGTATTGCAATATAATTTGCACTGCTTCTCAACTATAGGTTAATCTCCCTTTTTTCCTCTACTGTAAGATCTCTACCACTTGTTTCATCATACCTTATAACAGATGCATTTCCTTCATCGCTAATAGCAAAAGAAAAAAACCTTGACATCATATCAGCATCAAGCCTGATTGTCAAGAGATCTCTTTCTGGAGTTTCCTGAATTTTTAGCTGAACTCAATACATAGTTGAAAATCGACAGCATTTTTTGGTTTTCCTTTTAGTGCAGTCTTATTAGGATAAAGCAAATTATAAATATCTCCTTTTCTTTTATCTATAGGAATTTATAGTAGGTGTAGAATATTAAACTCAGGAATCTTTATATTTGTCAAAAGAAAAGATAAGTTCAACTTCTTCATTTCATGGTTCTTTAATTATTTCAAGGGTTAGCTGATTGAGTTATAAAAAACTCAGGAAACTCCAGTGATTTATCAATTGATATCCCTACACAGGGGTGACAGGCTGTCCCTAATTTACTCTAATTTACTCAAGCCGCTGTTTTTTTTAAGTCTTTTGTCTATGATAAAATTAATATTATGAAAGATAAAGGATTCAGCATCAATTTAAAATTCAGCTTCGCAGTCGGTATAATCCTCCTGATTTTCTGCGCCCTTATGTCGGTTATTCTTTATTATTATTTGAGGTCACAGGTTGTCAAGGATGCCGAAGACAAGACTGCAATTATTATGGCGCATGTTAAAGCAACAGGCGATTATGTAAGAGAAGCCCTCAGGCCAGCTATTTTTGACGCCCTTGACAGACTTAATGCTCAGGATGAGTTTATAATCGAAGCTATGTCAACAACTCATGTCAGTATGCAGGTAATGAGCAGATTTAACAAGGATCAAAAGGATTATGTTTTTAAGCGGCTTTCTGACAACCCGATGAACAAGAAAAACTCAGCAGACCTGTTTCATCTTGAAATGCTTTCTTATTTTCGCTCAAATCCCAATCATAAGGCGTGGAAAGGGATAGTCACATTAGGTGCAGGACAATATCTTTACAGGCTAAATCCCGTTATGATGGATGCCACTTGTCTGCAGTGCCATGGCAGCCCTTCTGACGCCCCCATCCAGCTTGTTAAAATATACGGCAATTCCAGCGGTTTTAACTGGAAGGTTGATGAGGTAATTGGTGTAAACTCTGTCTCAGTTCCCCTTGACGCAGCTTTTGCAGAGGCAAAAAAATCTGCTATTGATGTATTTTTATATAGTTTTGTTTCTTTGTTTGTTTTATTTATAGCACTGTGTATAACATTCAGACAAATTGTGACAAAACCTATAGACAATCTCTCCAAGATTTTCAGGGGTATAGCTCAGGGAAAGGAACCCCTTGGCAAGAAGATACCCATTGACAGGAGGGATGAAATCGGCGGCCTTACCGAATCCTTCAATACCCTCACAAGGCATTTATTAGAGGCGCAGGAAAGACTTAAAAAAACCGCTGAAATAGAGAAACAATTGATGGAGACAGAGAAATTAGCTGTTATTGGACAGCTTTCTGCAGGTGTCGCTCATGAAATTAATAACCCATTAGGTGGGATGAAACTATGTTTCAATAACCTGCTAAATACCAAAATGGATGCTGATGCACAGAAAGAACACATAGAGGTCATTAATTCCGGATTTAGCAGAATACAGAACATAGTCAAGCAGCTTCTCGATTTCTCAAGAAATACACCCCTTATTCTAGAAAAAGCCTCTGTCAATAAAATAATTGAGAATGTGCTTATATTGTCTGAATATACTATTTCTAAAAAAGGCATTAAAATTGTTAGGGATTTCACAGACTATATTCCAGAGATGCTTCTTGATTCTAACAAGCTTGAACAGGTCTTTCTGAATCTCATTCTTAATGCCGCTCAGGCTATGGATGAAAAGGGAATTTTGGGCATTAAAACATTTAAAGACGATGATTTTTGTTATGTATCCGTCTCAGACACAGGCAAGGGGATCCCTGAAGATATTTTGCCAAAAATTTTTTCTCCCTTTTTCACAACTAAAGCCATTAGTGAAGGGACAGGGCTTGGTTTGACAGTAAGTAAGGCTATCGTAGAACAGCATAAGGGTGAGTTGACAGTAGAAACCTCTGAGGCAGGCTCTACCTTTACCATAAAATTGCCTTTGATACTATGAAGAGAACAAATTCATATAGTTGAAGATGATCCAATAATGAGATTGGGTATGAGCCATTTCCTCAAGTCTCAGGGCTACCTTGTCTCGCAGTAGGGTGACGGCAGTGAAGCTTTGAGGGCCCTTCAAAAGAGATGTTTGATCTCATCATCACCGATCTTAAACTACCCGAGTTTGGCGGTTTGGATGTGCTTAAGAAAGCAAAGTCTGTTTCTAAAGGAGCACATACCTTATTTTATAAAGAATTTTTTGAATCTTTTTACAAAAAAGTTCATCAAACCGGAAATGACCATCTCAGAATCTGCTTACAATGCACTTTTGTCTTATGACTATCCCGGCAATGTAAGGGAATTAAAACATGTAATTGAGAGGGCAGTTATACTCTGCAATGATGGTGTTATACAGAGCAGACACCTCCCTGATGAAATAGCCGCTACACTTTCAATTTCACCTTGCTGCAAGGAAGATATGACCCTCGATGAGAGTGTGCGCTGCTTTGAAAAACAGAAGATTATTAATGCTCTCTTTGAGACAGGCGGCAGGAAAATAGAAACTGCAAATAAGCTTGGCATAAGCAGAAAGGTCTTATAGAAGAAATTGAAGGAATATAATATCAAATAAGTTCCCTTGTGGGAACATCGCCAGCCTAAATATGTTCTTTGAAGGGAACATATTTACTATCTCCTTTATCTAACCAATTGATTTTAAGAGTATTTTTATCATGGCATTTTTATTGCTTTATCACTAAGCATAAACTCTGCATACAGCTTTTCATGTCATCTTTCGACCCTTCGACAAGCTCAGGACTCAGGGTGAAACGGAAAGCGGAGTTATGAGATTGTCATGGTTCGTCAGGCTCACCATGACAGGATAGAGTTTAAATACCGCCTGTAAACTCAATCTTCTCCTACCCCTCCCTCCTATGGGAGGATATTATTCAAATGTTTTTTTAACTAAGCAATCAGGTAGGAGCGAAGGTGGCTGAGAATATTTTATAAAAGGACTTTAAAATAGTTTTTATTTATATGGAGGGGAGGATGAAAAAGGTTCTTGTAGCTACAGATGGCTCTGCCGAATCCTTTAAGGCGATTGATCGGGCGGCAGAATTGGGAAAAAATGATAGTGTTGAGTTAATAGTTATCAATGTTGCTGAGGACTTTTGCCCGCTGGAACTCGCTGATGCAGATTGCGAGGTTATCAGGCAACTCTTAATGAAAGAAGCTGAAAGCATCATGTCTAAAGCAATCGGCAGATTAAAAGAATTGGGTCTTGAAGCAAAGGGTATTATTGAGTTTGGTTCACCTGCTGAAACCATTTTAGAAATTGCTGACAGAGAAAAGGTGGATGAGATAATTGTTGCCTCTCAGGGCAAGCACGGAGTAAAGAAGATTTTAATGGGAAGTGTAGCATCAAGGGTGCTTGAGTGGGCTAAATGCCCTGTAACAGTTGTCAAATAGTTATAGGCGGCAGAAAAACGGCTTTTTAAGCCTTTTGATAAAAAATTAAAATTTTAAAAGAGGAAGGTGTGGCTATGAATAACCAAAAAAGCATCGCTGGACTACTTATAGGCGGAGGATTAGTCCTGTATGCAATAATTTTGAAAATAGGTTATCTCAACGATGTCTTGAAATATCTCGGACAGGCTAAGACAATCGATGTGCATTCAGGAGTTGCTTTATGGGTTGGGATGTTAGTCTTATTAATAGGGATATTGAATTTTATCGTTCCAGTAGGAAAATTTAAGCACGATTCAATTGTCCGCGCTCCTGCCCCTGGCATAGGCATCATAATTCTATTATGCATTTTGAACAGATATTACCTTGAACCTATTTTTAAAATCTGGGGGAAGGCTTTGCAGCCGGCTTTGGGCTTTGATTTTGCAACTATTTTCGGATTTAATTATATTCTGCTTGGCATATTAATTGGAATTTTATGGGTCAATATTATAAAGATACCTGCCTGGATGCTTCCTGGAGTTAAAACGGGAAGGCTTATTCTTAAGATGGGCATCATAACCCTAGGCGCCATGTACAGCATCACAGAGCTTAGGTATATGGGATCCTTGAGTATAACTATGGTTTTTGCCTTTGTCATGGGTACTGTGTTTTTTGTTCTCTGGTTTGGCAAAATTTTCAAGACCGAAAAACCTCTTACTGGCGTCCTTGCATCAGGTCTTGGGGTTTGTGGTGTATCTGCTGCTGTAGCAGTTGCGCCGGTTGTCAAGGCAAGAGGCATAGATATGGCATATTCTATAGGTATGCTTTTGCTTGTAGGGGTTGTTGGCTTGTTCGTGTTTCCGCCCGTTGGAAAGGCTGTAGGGATGAATGAGATACAGTTTGGCGCATGGGCAGGCACCGGACTTTTGAATTCTGCTCAGGTTGCAGCCGCTGCCCTGGTGTTCGACCCACATACAATAGAGACGCTGAAGGTCGCTGAAATATTTAATATAACCCGTGTGCTTATACTGCCGCTAATAGTCATAGTGCTTGCCCTCTGGTTTGCAAAGGGTGAGGCTGCTGAGAATGTTGAAAAGCTGAATGTCGGGAAGATTCTTATTGACAAGTTTCCAATATTCGTTATCGGTTTTATCTTCATGTTTACGCTGATGTCAGTCGGCTTTTTTACTCCGAAAGGATTCGAGCTTCATGGCAAGAATTGGTATAATGTTACGCCTTCAGAAAAGAAGCAGCTCAAGAAGGAGGAGCTTGCCAAAATTAAAGATTTTGTGGATTCTGGTGCCGTCACAAGCCCTATGGTCAAAGAGGCTCTTGAAAAATTACTTGTTGATAAACAGATAACAAGCACCACCCAGGCAGATTATGTTCTTAAAGCCCAGGATTTTACAAAGGATAAAGAACTAAAAAAATTGTTTAAAGACGCAGATAAAAAAGTGCATGGGAAGCCTATAACTATAGAAATTATGAGAGAATACATGCTCTGGTTTTTTGCATATGGATTGATTGCCCTGGGGATGCAGATTACCTGGCAGACGATGAAGCAAGCAGGCGGCAAGGCAGCCGTGATTGGAGCTATTACAGGTTTTCTTAAGGCATTTTTAGCATTCTGGGTATGTTTATATTTGCTTAAAGAAACGATATAAGTCAGAGGAGGGCATATGTCAGAAGCCAAAAAAGATGACCGTTTATTGAGTGTTTTCGCATCAGAAAGAAGAGAAGATACCATAGCTATGATAATAGCTTTTATTCTGGCAGCGATTGTTGTGGTTTTCTTCAAATAATCATTGTAAGGGATACGCTGTTCGGAAAAATTCCGAACAGCGTTATTATGAAAAAGAATGTTTAAAAAAATCTTGATTGCCACACATGGAACAACTGGAGCTAAAAAAGCTGAACAATTAGCGATCGAAATTGCCTCTCAACATGGTTCTGAATTGTTCGCCATGTATGTTATTAATTCTAACTGGTCTTCTCTGACAGGTATTGAATGGTTGAATGCGTCACATACAAGAATGAAATTTTACAACCACATGGAGAAAGATTTTTATCAGAAAGCAAAGCAAGTTCTGGAAGATATTAATAGGGCAGCTTCACAGAAACAGGTAAAAATAAATAACATAATTTCAGTTGGAATTCCAGAAGAGGCGATTATAGAAGAGTGTGCAAAAAATCATATAGAACTTCTCGTGCTTGGCAGAGGAGTTAAAGGCGAAAGGGCAGAATATAAATACACTCTGCAGCTTAATAAAATTAAAAATAAGGCGTCATGTCCCATTCTCTTAGTTTAGCCGCATGAGTTCTATCTCGGTTTATACAAATCTTCAAGTCCCTGAAAAAACAGCTCTTACGGTCATCTCCAATCTTCGGCTTTTGTTTAAACTCTCGCCCCATTGGGATTTGATATCAATATTACCGATCGTTGATGCTTCAGCTCAATCCCCTTGTAAGTTTGGAGCAGTTATTAAATACTACAATGATGACAATCCTAAAACATTGATAATTGAAGCAGAACCCATTAAAGACAACAAATCATTTTCATTCAAGATGTGCGGAGACAATGCTTGCAAAAGGGTGGAATTTTTCCTTGACAACAGCTCTAAAGGTGCAATTGGTATAGCGCAAAAGTATTCTTTTGACAGTGAAGATAAAGCAATTGCCGAATCGTTTTCGATTGAACTGAAATACTGGCACAAAGCAATTGTTGAATATATAAAACTGCAGGATGGAGGCGGCATCACAAAAAAATGCTTCAGATGGTTTATGAATCGGATTTGGCTTGATCTTACCCTTTCACAGAGAAAAATAGCAATAATACTGATAAAAGTTAGTATCGTTGAAATTATAGCCCTTATATTATTCATAATTGCATGGAGAATATGGGTAGGGTAACCCAAAAATAGATATAGACTTTGACATAACCGCTATTTATCCATTTTGGGTATTTTTAAATCTCTTACAGTTTAGTTTAGTCAGTTCTTTTGCTGACATGGGTGTATCCTCCTTTCTTTTTGTTCCTGCTTAGAACAATGGAGAATATACCATCTTTTTTACTATCTTCAATTTTTTTACACAGAAAACTTACACTACCAAAGAAGGAAATATGTCTTTTTATGGGGACATATTAGGTTAGGCTATGTTCCCAAGAAGGAACTTATTCGAGATTATATTCTTTTAATTTCTTCCAAAGGACCTTTCTGCTTATACCAAGCTTTGCAGCTGCCTCTATCTTTCTGCCTCCAGTATTAGATAATGCCTTGATAATTTTTTGTTTCTCAAAACATCTCAGGCTTTCTTCGAGGCTTAAGTCGTCTTTACCGCAGGAAAAATTTGGAGTACCAGAAACTATTTCATCTGGCAACTGTTTAATATCTATTTTAGCATCATTAGACAATATAACCGCTCTTTCAATGGCATGCTTCAACTCCCTGACATTGCCGGGATAATGATATGTGAGAAGGGCATTATATGCAGACTCCGAAATGCTTAAGTCGGGCTTGCCGAATCTATTAGTAAAATGCTTCATGAAGCTCTCAATAAAGTATGGGATATCTTCTTTTCTCTCCCGTAGTGGGGGTAGCACGATAGGGACAATATTTATCCTATAAAAAAGGTCTTCTCTAAATGTTCCAGAAGATACACATTCTTTTAGATTCTTGCTAGTAGCATAAATACTCCTGACATCAACCTTAATTGTAGTGTTGCCCCCAAGCCTTGTGATTAAATGGTCTTCAAGTACTCTTAAAAGTTTTGGTTGTAATGAAAGGGGTATGTCAGCTATTTCATCAAAGAAAATACTTCCACCGTCTGCAAATTCAAATTTGCCTTTGCGGGCTTCAGTAGCACCACTAAAAGCCCCCTTTTCATGACCGAAAAGCTCCGATTCAAATAGCGTCTCTGGAATTGCAGCGCAATTAATCTTTACTAAAGTTTTATCGCTTCTTTCACTCAAGCCATGAATCGCATTGGCGACAAGTTCTTTTCCAGTGCCGCTCTCTCCGAGTATCAACACTGGCACATCAGTCGCTGCCACAGCTGATATCCGATCGAAAACATCCATCATAGCAGGGCTCATTCCAATTAGCTCTTTAAGACCTCCTTTTTCACGTAGTGTCTTTCTTAATTGTATAACCTCATTTTCAAGTTTTTGAAACTTAAAAAATCTCTCAACTGCAATAAGAAGTTCTTCATTTGAAAAAGGCTTTGCAATATAGTCGAAAGCCCCTTCTTTTATAGCTTGAACGGCGCCCTTTATCTCAGCATAGGCAGTAATGATTATTACACCAATATCTGCTGAGATCGCTCTGGTTTTTTGGAGGATTTCGATGCCATTGAATTTCGGTAGCTTAAGGTCTGTAATAATCAGATCAAATCTGTTGTTACCTATTACCTTAATAGCATCTTCACCATCTGGACTTTGAGAAATATTGTATCCCTGTGACTTGAGAAAATGACTCATACCAAGTCTCATAATAGGGTCGTCTTCAATAATTAAAATATTTTTTTTCATAATAACAATAATGGTAATTTTATCGTAAATTTAGAGCCTTTTTCAGAAGTTTCTACCAACAACTCACCTTCATGATGTTCTATAATTGCCTTGCTTACAGTAAGTCCAAGCCCTGTTCCTTCACCCACAGATTTGGTTGTGAAAAAGGGATCAAATATCTTTGATTGAATATTTTCAGGTATTCCTTTGCCAGTGTCTGAAACTGAAATATAACAATAATAATCATCATTCCATGATTTTATTGTTAGTATTCCTTTTTCATCCATAGACTGTGCGGCATTCAAAAAAAGATTCAAGAATACCTGCTCAAGTTTATTTCGGTCAACAAATATATCAGGAAGGTCATCTTTAAAATTCCTCACTATCGTTATGCCTTTTCTTGATATTGTATATTCAGAAATAATGAGAACATTATCTATAATCTTATTGATTGAAGATTTGCTTAAGCTGAGTGGAGTATTTTTAGAAAAATCCAGTAGTTGTTTAACTATATTTTGTATCCTGTTGAATCCAGAGTTTATGATTTCTATATGTTCTTTCTTCGTTGCCTCATCCATTTCAGTGATTAAGAGGTTATTGAAACAGAGCTTCATCCCGCCTAATGGATTATTAATTTCGTGAGCAACCCCAGCAGATAATTGTCCAATTACCGAATACTTCTCGGTTTCCATCATCTTTTTCTCTATTTGAGCAGTCTTTTTAAGCTTCTCTTGAGCTTCAAGAAGATGTCTTGCCAATGTATTAAATGACTCTGTCAAATCTCCTATCTCATCTTTTTGTGTCGTGGGTATTGCCTTTCCAAGAGGTTCTTCACCGCTTGCGATACCCTTGAAGATCTTAGAGAGATTATTAATAGGCTTTGTTACTATATGCTTGAATGTAAGATGAAGGGCAATAAACAAGATAAAAAGAGAAGAGAAGCCAAATATAAAGGCTTTAATAGCCAATCCTTTAATCTGTACAAATGCTATATCAAGAGGAACAGAAACAGAGTTGATACCTACAATATTGCCAATCTCCCAACCAAAACCACTTGACTTGCCATATATCTTGATAAGTTGAGCAGGTGCATCTGCAGGATTGCCATGGCATTGAAGGCAAGGCGTATCCATAACTACAGGATTTATTCTATACAAATATCTTTTATCATTTATAGTGACTATACCTTTCCATGATTTTAGATCTGGATTAGTACGAAAATAAGACAACATCTCCATATGAAGTGAATCAGCTTTATTATTAGGATTCATCGGGTTATCAGAGGCCCTTCTAAATTTATAATCACTCATTTCCTTATTGAACCTACTCATAACCTGCATATTAACATATGTCGTTGACATCGCTTCAATTATAAACTCATCTTTAGCATTAAGTCTTCCCAGTGCATTGAAAATAGCAGGCCTCAAAGTCTCTCTTACATAGTCGCCAGTAGATTTTACATGTGTCATGATGATCTGGGTTTTATCTTCGGCTTCTTTGACAATCTGGTTTGTTAGATAATAATAGATGGTTATTGACATAACTATGCAGACGCAAAGCAGAATGATTCCAACAGCGAGGCTGAACTTTAAGTCAAGGTTAAAGCTTTTTTTTCGCATATTTTTATTTTATCATAGAAGCTTCGTTACAAAAAAACAGGGATTGGTAAAAAAGTCGAAAGGCTATTTTTTACAATTATTCCATAATCTGTGGTCATTGCGAGTGAAATGAAGCAATCTCGCCTTTTCTGATGAGACTGCCACGCACCTTTCAGATGCTTACAATGACAGCAAAATCAACGAATATTTAATGCTTATTATGGATTATGGAATTATTTTGATAAAAGATTTTGTGTTTGTTATGGTTAATTATAAACAGATATTGCTGAGGAATAATATACTAATGGGGGCATAAGTATGAAGACATTAATTATATAAAATCCCTCCTAACC
>DYHD01000043.1 GCA_020724365.1 Thermodesulfovibrio yellowstonii
TCCCAGGTATAGCTTTAGCAGAGGAATTAATAAATAAAGCGATATCGTCAAAGGATGAGATTGTTTTTGTCGGGACAGAATACGGCATTGAAGCCCGGATTATCCCAAAAGAACCTTATCAGCTAAAATTTATAAGGGCTCAAGGATTTGTCGGAAAATCTCTTTTATCTAAAATCAAGGCTATTATTTATCTTTCTCTCGGTTTTTTCGACTCTCTTCGCATCCTAAAGCATATTAACCCTCAAGTAGTGGTTGGTATCGGCGGTTATGCATCTCTACCAACGATCATATCTGCTCGATTCAAAGGATTGCCTACCATTATACTTGAACAAAACTCAAGACCTGGATTAGCTAATAAAATATTAGGAAATCTTGTTGATGCTATAGCTATTACATATCAGGACAGCGTCTCTTATTTCCCTGAACATAAGACATATCTCACCGGCAATCCTATCAGAAAAACTATAATAAAAAGAGATAGACACTCGGCGCATTCTGTTTTCTCTCTTGCCCATGATAAATTCACTGTTTTCATATTTGGTGGCAGTGCAGGCGCTTCAAGTATTAATCGGGCAACATCTGAGGCATTGAATTATATTCAGGATTTAAGGCAAAATATACAGTTTATTCATCAAACTGGAAATAAGGATTTTAATGCCCTCAAAGAAAGTTATAGACGATTAGATTTCAAAGCTCATGTTGCCCCTTTTATTTATGAAATGTCTGAAGCATATAGCGCCGCTGATTTAGTAATCTGCAGAGCTGGAGCTACCACTCTTGCTGAGTTAACCGCTATTGGCAGGGCTGCTATTTTGATTCCTTATCCTTACGCAGCAGGCGACCATCAGGATTCCAATGCTCGCAAATTAGCTGACATGGGAGCAGCTAAGATTATACAAGATAAAGAATTAAACGGAGAGCTTCTGGCTAAGACATTAAGAGAACTATACATTAACACCTATTTGAGGTTGGAAATGCAGAAGATGTCTCTTGCTTTGGGCAAGATAGATGCAGGAGATAAGATAGTGAATATTATGCTTAGCCTTATAAAAAAGAAGAGTTAATACATGTTTATGAAATATAAGACTATACATTTTGTTGGTATCGGTGGTATTGGCATGAGCGGTATCGCCGAGATACTTCACAATCTTAATTATCAGGTAACAGGATCTGATATCAAAGAGTCTGAGACGACGAGGCGACTTCAAAGTCTTGGCATAAAGGTCTCTATTGGACACGAAGAGTCTAATATTGCCCAGCCTCATGTTGTTGTTATTTCTTCTGCCGTTTCGCAGGATAATCCTGAGGTGAAAGCTGCAAGGGGAAAATCCATACCCGTGATACCAAGGGCTGAGATGCTCGCCGAACTTGGCAGGCTCAAATATGGAGTATTAGTTGCTGGAGCGCATGGCAAAACGACGACAACATCTCTTTTGGCAACTATACTTGCAGAGAGTGGATTAGACCCAACAATTGTGATTGGAGGCAAGCTCAAGGCTATAGGGGGCAATGCGAGGCTTGGTCAGGGAGATTTTATTGTAGCAGAGGCTGATGAAAGCGATGGGTCATTTCTTAAGCTTAATCCAACTATCGCAGTGATTACTAATATTGATAATGAACATCTCGATTTTTTTAAAGACATTGATAGATTAAAGAACGCCTTTGTGAAGTTTGCAAACAAAATACCTTTCTATGGGTCTGCAGTTGTCTGTATCGAAAATGAACACACTAAAGATATAATCCCACTCATTGATAGAAAGGTTATTACATATGGATATTCTCAGAAAGCAGATTTCTATCCAAAAGAAATAACTTCTATTGGGAGAAAGATGTCTTTTGAAGCCTTTCTTAACGACAATTCTTTAGGCGAATTTGTTATTCCGATTCCAGGTCAGCATAATGTTCTCAATAGCCTTGCGGCGATCGCTGTTTGTTTTGAATTGCAGATCCCTCTTACAACAGTTAAAAAGGCTCTGAATGATTTCAGCGGTATTCAAAGAAGATTTGAATTAAAAGGTGAATATAATGGTATAAAAGTATTTGACGACTACGGTCATCACCCAACAGAGATTAAAGCAACTCTGAGTGCTGCGAGAGGCTGTTTTAAGGAAAATAAGCTAATAATTATTTTTCAGCCGCACCGTTATACTCGAACAAGAGACTTAATAGATGAATTCACGGAATCTTTCGATGAAGCTGACTTGCTATATCTTATGGATATCTATTCGGCAGGAGAATCTCCTATAAAAGGCATAAGTTCACAAGTTCTTTATGAAAGATTTCGGGCTCGAGGACTGAAAGATTCATTTTTTTATAAAGATAGGGATGAATTGCTCAGTGAGCTTAAGAAAAAAGCATCAGGGGGAGATATTATAATTACGCTTGGTGCAGGGGATGTTTATAAAATAGGTGAAAAATTTTTAAGCATGTCAGATTATGAATAATAGACTGAAAGAATTTTGCATCGAAAAAAATATAGAGATAAGGTTTAATGAGATGATGTCCTCTCACACATCCTTAAAGATAGGAGGTGCTGCAGATATTGCAATCTTTCCTAATGAACAAAGACTCCCAGAAATCCTCAAGATACTCTCTGAAGACGGCATTCCCTATATAACATTTGGCAGATGCACTAATATACTCGTTTTAGAAAGTGGAATAAGCGGTGCCGTGATTTTTACTGACAGATTAAATAAAATAACTAATATATCAAATGATGGTAATATCACTGTCCAGTCAGGATGTTCTTTGGGTAAAGTCTTAACTATAGCCGTAGAATTAGGTTTTTCAGGAATGGAAGGACTTGTTGGCATACCAGGCTCAGTAGGCGGGGCTTTAGCAGGCAATGCAGGCTCTTATGGGTATGAGATGGCAGAGTTGGTTGATTCTATAAATATTGTCTCATTCGATGGCACAACAAAGTCTCTCTCAAAATCTGATGCTGGTTTCAGATACAGAGGTTCAAATATAAAGCCTGATTCAATAATCACGAGCTCATGTCTTGCACTTAAAGTTGCTGATACTCTTTCAGTAAAAAAGAGAACTACAGAATTCCTCAATGAAAAAAGACTCAAACAGCCTTTAAATCAGCCGTCTGCTGGTTGCGTCTTTAAAAATCCTCCCGAGACATTTGCCGGCAAGCTAATAGAGGAAGCAGGATGTAAGGGAATAAGGACAGGCGGTATTCAAGTGAGCAATCTTCATGCTAATTACTTTATCAATAATAATGGAGGCACCTCAGATGATTTCTTGAGACTTATGGATATTGTCTCAAGCAAAGTCAGAGAATGCTTTGGCATTGACTTAGACCCCGAAATAAAGATAATAGGAAGACACTAGTCGCATCTGCAATGGCAATTAAACTTATAATATTCGACCTTGATGGCACGCTGATTGATTCAAGCATTGATATAACGAATGCCATAAATTATGCTATCGAGCCTTATAAAATTGAGCCACTAACCCCCAGCCAAACGATCAGCCTTATTGGAGAAGGAATCACAAGGCTGATGGAAAAAATTATCGAAAATAAATCAATAGCTGGCAATATGTCTTCTAATATTGAAGCAAAACAGCCCATTGAGAGAGATTTGCTGGTCAATAGATTCCTGACATTTTATTCTGAACATCTTCTGGATAATACAACTATATATCCCAAAGTAAGAGAAACCCTTCAAGAACTAAAAACATATAAAAAGGCTGTAATATCAAATAAAAGAGAGTCCTTGTCTGTAAAGTTATTAAAAGACCTTGAACTTATTCAGTATATTGATTTAGTCGTTGGAAGCGATACTACCCCAGAGAGAAAACCTTCCCCACTTCCAATCCTTCATGCCCTATCAAAGCTTAATATTGCAAATAATGAAGCCGTTATAGTTGGGGACAGTATTTTCGATATCGAGGCTGGCAAAAGGGCGAATATTAAAACTATTGGGGTTACTTACGGCTACAGACCTGCTAAAACATTAAAGAATGCTGATTTTTTAATAGACTCTATGGATGAATTACAAAATGTACTTTTAGTTATATAGATTCCAAATTGAGCGATTTCTGCTTGATAAGATGCCTAAGCCATGGTAGGACAGCCGGGATGGCTGTCCTACTGGATTAAGGATATTTAAAAAATTCTATATCGGGATTTGGGTCATAATCCTTTGTAATCTTTATTCACTATGACTATGTTATACTGAAAAAAATTATAAAAACAAAATGATAAACTTATTTCAACATACCTACCTAAATACTAAATGGAGGCTTGTATGGAGCTAAAAGAATATGTTATAGGAAAAGCTAAAGATGCTAAAGAAGGAGCAAGAAGCCTTGCGAGGGCTTCATCAAAACAAAAAAATGCTGTTCTGATTAAGATGGCACAAGCCCTTAATGATTCAACCGAGATGCTTATCTTAGAGAATGCTAAAGATATTCAACAGGCAGAAACAAAAGGGCTTACCAAAGCAATGATAGAAAGATTAACCATTAATAAAAAGCGGATACAAGAAATGTCTGATGGACTGATTGAGGTATCGCAACTGCCCGACCCGGTTGGAGAAATATTTAATATGAGGCGAAGACCAAACGGGATGATGGTTGGCAAGATGAGGGTGCCAATCGGTGTAATCGGGATAATATATGAAGCAAGGCCTAATGTAACAGCCGATGCTACCAGCTTATGCCTTAAGGCAGGCAATGCAGTTATCTTAAGAGGCGGTACAGAAGCTATAAATTCCAATAAAGCAATTGTTTCAATACTTAGAAAAGTTGCACAAGCAGAAGGGATTCACGAAGGAGCAATCACTTATATTGATGTGCCAGACAGGCAGGCTATCATGGAGATGCTAAAGCTTGAAGGGATTATAGATCTCATAATACCACGAGGGGGAGAGGGACTCATCAGGACAGTTACTGAAAACTCAAGGATACCTGTTTTGAAGCACTATAAGGGCGTATGCCATGTCTTTGTTGATAGAGATGCTGATTTACAGATGGCAGAAGATGTTTCTTTTAATGCGAAAGTGCAGCGCCCTGCAACCTGTAATGCAATGGAGACTTTGCTTGTTGATAGTGAGATAGCTGAAAAGTTTCTGCCTAAAATGCTTAAGAGGTTTCAAGATAATGGCGTAGAACTCAGAGGATGTCCAAAAACATCTTCTATTTATCCTAACATCAAGAAAGTGAATGATGAAGATTATCATAATGAGTATCTAGATCTCATATTAAATATAAGGGTTGTAAAGGATATTAATGAGGCAATGGATCATATAGCAAAATATAGCTCTTCTCATTCAGATTCGATTATAACAAAAGATTATGATAAGGCAATGCTTTTCTTGAATGAGGTGGATTCATCAGCAGTTTTCATAAATGCATCCACTCGACTTAATGATGGCTTTCAGTTCGGTCTTGGTGCTGAGATTGGAATCTCAACTGACAAGATTCACGCAAGAGGGCCGATGGGTCTTGAGGAACTCACATGCACTAAATTTATCGTTTTTGGCAGCGGGCAGCTAAGAGAATAAAGCTTGATGCGATAAGCTAAAAAGGACGGCGGGTTATATCAGTGAATTTTATCTAAAATCATTCACTGTTAAGATGCTATGGACTTTATAGCCGAGTGTCTCGATATTTTGCCTGCCGTTCTGTTCGCATCTATCTACGAGAACTATAACTGACTGAATATCAAATCCAAATTCCCTTGCTGCATTTATAGCCTTTATTGTAGATGCTCCAGTTGTTATTACATCATCAATAATTATCACTCTATCGCCTTTCTGTATATTCCCTTCGATTTGTAACATAGTGCCATGTCCTTTAGTCTCTTTCCTTATCGTGAAAGCCTCTATCGGCTCATTGCAATCATAAGAATATCGAGCAACTGCAAGGGCAATGGGGTCAGCACCCAATGTTAATCCTCCTATTGCGTCTATCTTAAGAGAAAGCACTTTTATTTTCTCAAAGAGGATTTTACCGATGAGATATTGTCCTTCAGGGGAATATGTGGTTTTTTTAAGATTGAAGTAAAAATTGCTAAAACCGCCTGAAGAAAGCTTAAATGGAGGATTTTCGCTGTAATGATAAGAGCGCCTCTTTATGAGTTCTATTAATCTTTTTCTTTCATTCATAGGACATAAAATATAATCAAATCAGTTGTTCTAATATAAACGAAGGGCTTTCTACTTTTCAATAGGAGCTATTTTTAGAATACTTTTATTTTATATAATTTGGACTAATCGAATGTGAAATACTAAAGATTATTCTTTGCTTTTCCTTATTTTTTAAAATAATTTTTTAGCAAAACTAACTTTGTTGTTGATGATGTTTTTACAACAGGCAGTGTAAAGATTGTTTATAGGTTAAAATGATACAATAACTAGAGTCTGTTTATAAACTAAGGTTTTTCATTATTGTTATCCCGAAGCCTGCCCTCGAATGTCGTTGTCGGGGGTTCTTAGTCGGGCATCCAGACGCCATTCTCACGAAAGTGAGAAATCAGTTCCTTTATTACTGGATTCTCGTTTTCACGGGAATGATAAAGAGAAGGCAACCTTTCAATTTATAAATAGACTCTAACTAAAAAATAACCTTAGCCTTTTATAAGCTATCGGACCTAAATGCAATTTAATAGAATAATTCGTCATACAATCATGGAACTCTGGGAACCAGTCAGAGATGTTCTTCCAATAATCTTTGTGGCTCTGGTGTTTCAAGCGCTAGTTCTAAAACAGCCCTTTCCGGATATAATATCCCTTTCAGTAGGAATGCTGCTTACAATAGCCGGCCTTTTCTTTTTCCTAAAAGGTCTGAACATGGGGGTTTTCCCTATGGGTGAAAATCTTGCTTATCAGCTTGTAAGGCGGGGCAATCTCTATTATATGCTGATTTTTGGTTTTGTTATAACTTTCGCAGCCGTTGTTGCAGAGCCTGCTGTCGCTGCGATAGCCATTAAGGCAGAAAGTGTATCAGCAGGCAAAATAAAGGATTTTGGGCTGCGAATAACCATGGCTTTAGCAGCGGGAATAGCTGTCTCAGTTGGTATTCTTCGTTCTGTGCTTGGACACCCAATACATATCTATTTAATACCCTGTTACATATTGATAATCATAGCAACATTCCTGTCTCCAAAAGAGATTCTTGCCCTTGCTTATGATGCAGGTGGGGTTACTACTTCTACAATAACAGTGCCTCTGGTAACTGCGATAGGAGTAGGGCTTGCTGGAAGCATCAGAGGTAGAAATCCTCTCACAGAAGGCTTTGGACTCATAGGTTTTGCAGTCATGCTTCCGATATTATTCGTAATGGGCTACGGGATTATCTCATATTATTCGGGTGAAGGGGCTTTAACTCCTGCATATACAGCTTTAGCAATTAATCCTCCAGAAATAACAATTACAGCACAGGCATTCTCAGTGGAGAGTGTAATTAAAGACTTCATTTTATCAATAAGGGATGTGCTGCCTCTTGCAGCGGCGATATTATTCTTTCAGTTATTCGTTCTAAGGCAGTCAGTACCTAATGCATTACGCATAGCCATAGGTTTCTTTTTAGTAATCCTCGGACTTTATGTATTCATCAGCGGCTTGAAACTTGGTCTGTTTCCTCTCGGTAAATCTATGGCTTACTATCTTGTGCTTTCAGATTCTTTATCCTGGATATACATCTTCAGCTTTCTTATTGGTTTTTCTTGCACAATCGCAGAGCCGGCAATTACAGCTATTTCATTAAAAGTAGAGGAAGTATCAAATGGGACAATAGACAGTTGGAAACTCCGTCTTGTTATAGCCATAGGAGTTGCAACAGGAATAACACTCGGTTCATACCGTATAATTTCTGGGGATCCAATTTATATATATATAATTGCAGGGTATCTGGCCGTTATTGCAATAACACTCCTATCCCCGCGATATATCATATCTATCGCCTATGACACAGGTGGGGCTACAACCAGCACGGTAACAGTGCCTTTAGTTACTGCGCTCGGGGTAGGACTTGCATCTAATATTCCGGGCAGAGACCCCTTTATAGATGGGTTTGGCTTAATAGCTTTTGCATCAATTTTCCCCTTAATAACAGTAATGGGATATGGTATTTTATCTCATCATTTGATAAAAAGGAGGCAAAAATGAAATTTGATATTGTTATAACAATAGTGCCTTTTGAAAAAGAGGCAGATGCTATAAATGCGATTAAGAAGGCAGGCGCCACAGGAGCGACTGTCATATCAGCGCATGGTACGGGCATCAAGGAGGCAAAGACATTTTTTGGTCTTACGGTTGAGTTAAAGCAATCTCTGATATTATCTATCGTTGAACGCCACATATCACATAAAATAATGAAGGCAATATATGACGCCCTCGACATGGAATTGCCAGGAAGAGGCATAGTCTTTTCCTTTCAGATAGAGGCTGTTATGGGATTAGAAAGCCAGCTTTCCATCATGAAACAGGAAGCAATAAAAGAGTTTTAAAAGGAGGTTAAAAAATGCCGCTTGTAAAAGAACTCATGAGAAAAAATGTCTTAACCATTTCTGCAGATGCTACTATTAAGGACGCTATCGCTGAAATGAAAAAAAAGAAGGTTCGGTCTCTTGTTATTAATAAAAAAAGCCCCTTTGATGCTTACGGCATTATCACTTTTACCGATATAGCAAAAGCCGTTATAGGAGAGTGTGGAGATATGGAAATGCTAAATGTTTTTGATGTAGCATCAAAACCAGCCGTACAGGTTTCTGAAAACATGGATGCAAAATATGCTATAAAACTGATGCTTAAACTCGGCTTTAAACAGCTTTTAGTTGTGGATAACAATGAATTGAAGGGGATACTTTCCCTTGCAGATACTGTTTAAAGTTAGATAAATAATGTATTTTCTGTTTTGATAATGTATTTACTTGACTTAGGTGTGAGCCGTCAAACCATGAATATCTATTCAATCGAGGAAATAAAACGACTCTATTTTCAATTTCCTTTGTGAAATTAAGACCGGCATAGTTTTAAGTAAAAAGGAGCTTAAAGATGAACGAAGAAGACTTAAGAACAATGATACTTGATTATATGCAAAAAGGCTTTCTGGAGAATATTATTGATATGTTCAAACATGACAAAAATCTCTATCCTCTTATAGTTGACATGATAAAAGATGAAAGGATTAGAGTCAGGATAGGTGCAATTGCGCTCGTAGAAGATCTTTTGAAAACTTCAAAAAAGGAGCTCACCGAGATCATCCCAGCAATCTCGGCACTCCTCAATGACCCTAATCCGACTATCAAAGGGGATGCTGCTTATTTACTTGAGATAATCGGACTGCAAGGCGAACATCCGAAAAGTGCTGAAAAAGATGAACTTCTACATTAGTTAGGAATGATAGTCTATTTAACTATGATAATTTATAAATGAACTCTAATAAGCATATTTTTTATTCAAAAAGTCTCTTCAATGACTTTATAAATTCCTCTGTATCTGAGAGGTCCTCCATAACAACATCTGCCCCAGCATCTCTAAGCCTCGATGTAGAATAATAACCAGTTGCAACAGCAATGCAATAAGCTCCATAAGGTTTTGCACAATCAATATCCCTTGGGGTATCTCCAACTATGATGCAATTAGTAAAGTCTATTTCTTTATTGTAAATTAGGCTAAATCTCTTTGTAGCATAAGGAAGCAATTTATTGCGGTCTTCATCATCGCTACCAAAAGCACCGAATGGAAAATACTTATTTAGATCAAATGGGCTAAGTTTTATCCTTGCTCCCTGCTCAATATTGCCTGTTAAAAGACCGAGATAATATGAACCATTATCATTAGTCAATGCACTTAGGGCTTCCCTTACGCCTGGCATTGTGCGTTTTCTGTCATTGTTTATTTCCCTGCTAAGCGTTTTTAAATATAGAACAACTATGTCAGCTATATACCTATTATCAAGAGGCAGGTTGTGAGCAGTTAGACCCTCTTTAATTATCTGAGTATCCGTCTTGCCAGACATATTGATATCTCTGAATGCATTTTTTATAGAAAAATATTCCATGAAAACTATATCAAGAGCCCTCGAACCAGCTCCCCCCGTATCAACCAATGTTCCGTCAATATCAAAAAGTATAAGTTTCATTATAAATATTTCTTATTTAATCTTAATTATCATCAAATTTAAAAGCATAATTATTTATATCCTTAATGAAGCAAGCATAGAATCTTGAGCAGGAAACACTTTAACTGTGGATATATTACCAGATAACTTATATGAAACTTCAACCTCTGGCTTTTTCTTAGCATCAGAATGCCTTGCACAAAGGGATGCTGCAATTTTAATCGCTGTTTCTGTGGGATCTCCTTTAATTATAGTTAAAGAACTTCCAATTCCCTCAACCCATAAAATACAATCAGATGGTTGGGCAATTGATTGAATAAAATCATTATCTCTTTTATCTCTTCCCACTATTATTTTTAAATTATTTGAAGCCCTGAAATGCCGTCCTATCCTAAGAAGGTCTATATCGATAGTAGATGGGTTAGGGGTATGTAGGAATAAATCCTTTAGTTTAGCTGAATATAAAGGGTCAGTAAGAAGACAGCCGCCGGCAGGCTGAACATAATTATTTAATTCTAATTCTTTTGCGAGTTTCATTTGCGGCTTTCTTGATCTCCCAGAAAAATCAAAAAGCTTTTGCCTATCAATCATTCCCGACTGTTCTGCTATTGATGGATTCAAAAGTTTAGCACTTAGTGGTCTTACTACATATCCTTGCACTGAAGCCTCTCTATCAATTACGGATAATATATCTCTCCTCTGGCTCATAGGCCTTTGCCACAAAACCTCGCCAGTGATAATAAAATCATAATCATCTTCTACCATGATCCTTTTTGCTTCCTTAAACATTAATATCTTGCAATCTACACAGGGGTTCATATTCTTTCCATAACCGAATTTGGGTTTTTTTAGAATTTCAAGGAATTTTTCATTTATTGGGTAATTCTTTATATTAAAATTCAGTTCTCCTAAAGCTAAGAGACTTGTATCTGCAAGTTCAAAGCTCTCGAGCTTTGTATTAAAAGGTGTTATAAACCTTATCGCCGTAACCTCTATGCCCTGTTGCAAAATAACCTTTATAGAGAGCATACTATCAAGCCCTCCAGAATATAATGCTAAAGCTCTTACCATTTATTGTTTAACTCCTTTTTGAATAAAAAATCTGAAATTTCATAAACATTTTCTTTTATGTTTATTAGACATTATGATAGATTATATGTATCAAAAATGTTACCATCAAGAAATTTTTTCTCGAAAAAATTTTGATTTCAATTAATTCCAAATCCAGTAAAGTGCTTTTTATTGTAAAATGATAAGATTTATCGCTTTACTTGAAATAACTTATCGCTGGATTTAGGTAATATATTTAGTTTGCTGAGCAATATTCTATTATATATCAATTATGTTAGAATGATTTAGTAGTTTTTCCTCGCCGAGGCTGAGCAAAAGACAATTAGGAGTATATGGATGATTAAAGAAGCAATAAACCTTTTAGTTCAGAATATCAGCTTATCAGAATCAGAGATGACTGAGTGCATGATAGAGATAATGGAAGGCAAAGCAACGGACGCTCAGATAGCATCTTTTCTAACAGCACTAAGGATAAAGGGTGAGAGTGTTGAAGAAATTACTGCTGCTGCCAGAGTCATGAGAGAGAAGTCTATAAAGATAAAAGCTCCTGAAGGCGTGATTGATACCTGTGGGACAGGTGGTGATATGTCAGGAACTTTCAATATTTCAACAACATCTGCTTTGGTAGTTGCTGCTGCAGGCATTCCAGTAGCAAAGCACGGTAATCGTTCAGTATCAAGCAAGTCTGGAAGTGCTGATTTGCTTGAAGCTCTTGGAGTTAAGATAGATCTTTTACCCGAAAAAGTTGAAAAATGCCTATTTGAAACAAACTTTGGATTTCTTTTTGCACCTATATTTCATCCCGCAATGAAGTATGCTATCACCGCAAGAAAGGAAATATCTATTAGGACTATTTTCAATATTCTTGGTCCGCTTACTAATCCAGCTGGTGCCAAAAAACAGATTATGGGTATTTTTAGCTCAAGATTGACAGAGCTTCTTGCAAATGTCTTAGGCAATCTTGGTGCAGAAGTTGCTATGGTTGTGCATGGAGAAGATGGATTAGATGAGATTACAAATTGTGAAGCTACCAGAATTTCAAGGTTCCAAAAGGGTAATGTGGAGACATTTTATATCATTCCAGAGGAATTTGGCATTGTGAGAGCCAAAAGAGAAGCTCTGCTCGGAGATGGCAAAGAACAAAATGCTTCTATAACCCTTGAAATACTCAACGGTGAAAAAGGACCTAAAAGGGATATAGTATTAATGAATGCCTCTGCAGCAATAGTAGTGTCAGGCATAACAAGAGATTTCAAAGATGCCCAAAGAATTGCAGAAGAAGCAATAGATTCCAAGAAAGCATTAGATAAACTTGAAGAAGTAAGAAGGCTATCTAATGTGCTATAGAGGAAAAATTACATTATGGTTTGACGAGTGCACCTTCACATTTTAACTGAATTTGTGAATAACTCAACTTTATATGGGGATTCATTTATATCGATATATATATTTAAACAGGGGGCTGTAATGAGAGAAGAAGAAATTATTGAAACATTGAGAAATCAAAATGATGAATTCAAAAAACTCTTAAATGAACACAGAGAATTAGATAGACTACTTATTGAGATGGATAAAAGAAATTATCTAACTGAAGAAGAAGAAGTAGAAAAAAAGCGTTTGAAAAAGGAAAAGCTTTACAAAAAAGACAGAATTGCTGAATTAATAAGAAATTATAAAAAACAATATTGCATCAACTAAACTATTAATGCAGTTTATTTCATAGCCATTTATAAATTGCATAACTACCTTATCCTAAAGCTGCCCTCAAATATCATTGTTGGGGGGGGGGATTTTTGTCTATTTTCTATAAAATAATAAAGTCTCAAAAAGACTGAGTTCCGTGTAAAACATAGAATAACTGCAAAAAATAAGGTTCTTTCGTAAAAAAGTTGAAAATGATAAAAATAATAATGAGGAGCTAAATGACATATAGAAGCAATACTATCAAAACAGGAATTGAGAGAATGCCTCATCGGGCTTTGCTTTATGCAACGGGTATGCCTGAAAGCGAGATAAACAAACCCTTTATTGGAGTTGCGAGCAGTTTTACAGACATTATCGCCGGTCATGTTACTATGCGAGACATCGAAAGATATGTCGAAAAAGGCATACACGCAGGTGGAGGATACCCTTTTATTTTCGGAATACCCGGAATATGCGATGGGATCGCAATGGGTCATAGTGGTATGCACTACTCATTGCCATCGAGAGAGTTGATAGCTGATATGGTTGAGTCTATTACCAATGCACATCAGTTTGATGGCTTGGTGCTTATTACAAATTGCGATAAAATAACTCCTGGTATGCTTATGGCGGCAGCGAGGCTTGATATCCCGGCGATTATCGTTACAGCAGGACCAATGCTTGCTGGGCATCATAAAGGCAGACGGCTTAACCTTACGAGTGATACCTTTGAGGCTGTAGGCAAGTATAAGAAAGGTTTAATAAATGAGGATGAGTTATCTGCTCTTGAAAAATGTGCCTGCCCGGGCGCGGGGTCATGTCAAGGCATGTACACAGCAAATACTATGGCTTGTGTAACTGAGGCTCTCGGAATGAGCCTGCCCGGTTGTGCTTCTGTGCCGGCAGTTATGGCTCAGAAAAAGAGGATTGCCTTTGAGAGCGGAAAACAGATTATTGAGCTTATAAATAACAATATTACCTCAAGAAAAGTAATGACTAAAAATGCCTTTGAGAACGCAATTATCATTGACCTCACCCTTGGAGGCTCTACTAATACCGTTTTACATATACCTGCAATTGCCCATGATGCAGGGGTGAAGCTTCCTCTTAGTGTTTTTGACAAATTAAGTAAACATACCCCTCATATCTGCAACATGATCCCAGGTGGTACGCACTATATGCAAGATCTGGACAATGCAGGAGGTATTCCAGCGGTCTTACATAGATTAAAAGAAATGCTCAGACCCAACCTTACAGTATCAGGGAATGACATTCTGGAAATTGCCTCTAATGCACAGGTCATTGATGAAGATGTTATTCGTTCCTTGGACAAAGCTTATCATAAACAAGGCGGGATAGCAATATTAAAAGGTAATATAGCACCTGATGGAGCTGTTATTAAACAGACTGCTGTCAGCAAAAATATGATGAAATGTGAGGGGTTCGCTAAGGTATTCGATTCGGAAGAAGAAGGCATGAAGGCTATTATTAGCGGACAAATAAAACCTGGCGATATTGTAGTTATAAGATATGAGGGACCCAAAGGTGGTCCAGGAATGAGGGAGATGCTCTCTCCGACATCTGCCATAGTTGGTATGGGACTCAGTGAATCTGTTGCACTTATAACAGACGGCAGGTTTTCTGGCGGCACCCGAGGCCCTTGCATTGGGCATATATCCCCAGAGGCTATGGAAGGAGGTCCTATTGCGATATTGAAGGATGGAGATAAGATAAAGATAGATATACCCAAAAGAAAGATAGAGACAGATCTTTCAGATGAAGAAATAAAGAGAAGACTCTCTAAATGGAAACGGCCCGAGCCTAAAATAAAGCATGGCTATCTTTCAAGGTATGCGAGGCTTGTGAGTTCAGCAAGTTCAGGGGCAATTATGCTTTAATGACAGCAAAATCAACGAGTTCATGTTTCTATGTCTATTTTTCGGATGATCATATAAGCTAATTTTTTTATATAAATAAAACTTATAATAAAATGCTAAATTTCCTCAAAAAAAATTGGTTTTTTCTTGGCATATTCGGTGTAATATATCTATCATTTTCACTACCTGAACTTGGGCGTATTGTCAGAGATTACAATATCCTTAAAATTGGTATTTTTTTAGCGTTCTTCATAACTGGACTTAGCCTTGAAACATCAGGAATAGGCAGCCAATTTCGTAATTATAAAGCTTTGATTGCTGCTATGCTTTCATCCCTCCTTTTTTTTCCGATAATCGCAAAAATACTTGCTGATATTGCCCTTTCTCAAGAATTCATGATCGGTGTATGTATAATTGCCACAGCGCCTGTCACTGTAGCTTCAGGTGTTGTAATGACCACCATTGGTAAGGGTAATGTCCCGCTTGCACTTTTCATCTGCGTCTTAGGCAATTTATTAGCTATATTTACTATACCGATATCTTTAAACCTTCTGTTACAGTTTGAGGGTAATATTGAACTGCCTGTTTTGAAAATGCTAACTGGACTTTTAATAACTGTTTTAGTCCCAACAATATGCGGTCAAGTGGTAAGACCTTTTATAAAAAATATAGTCTTGTCTATGAAAAAACCTTTTTCTATCTTCCAACAGTGCATTGTTCTTCTAATTATTTTTAATGCTGTTGCAAGCTCTTCAGAGAAAATCATTCAGGCAGGAACAGCGATTATAATAGCAGCTATTTTTATGGTATTTCTCCACATTATTGTGCTTTTAATGAATTTTGGCATCTCTAAAATTATTAGGCTTGATTTGCCCTCAACTACAGCTTTTACAATCCAAGTTTCACAAAAAACCTTAACCGTATCTTATCTTGTTTGGGCAGGTTATTTTGCCTTACAATATCCTCTTGCAATGATACCAGGCATACTTTATCACTTAACTCAAATGATAATGGATACTTTTGTTGCAGAACATTTTAGAAAAGCAGCATCGAGGCATGGTTAGAGTTGTGCAGAGACTGTCAAAAAATCGAGAAATTGTTCCATACTTTATAATAAATCTTTAAGCAAGTTCTCTCTTTCTTAACCTCACTGCAAGTTTTATTGCTTCAATCATACTGGATGGGTCTGCTAAACCTTTCCAAGCTATATCATATGCCGTGCCGTGATCAGGTGAAGTCCTGATAAAAGGCAATCCTATAGTCAGGTTTACTCCTTTTTCAAAAGCTAACATCTTGAAAGGTATAAGTCCTTGGTCATGATACATGCAAACTATCATATCAAATTCTTCATTACAGGCTTTCCAGAACAATGTATCGGGAGGATATGGTCCTGTCACTAATATGCCCCTTATCTGTGCCTCATTTATAGCCGGTGCAATCTCTCTTAATTCCTCATCACCAAATATACCTGCTTCGCCGGCATGTGGGTTTAATCCTGCAACTGCTATTTTTGGGTTATCTATGCCCATCATCTCACATCCCTTTTGTGCAAGTATAATAGTCTTCAAAACACTATCTTTTGTTATCAAATCTGGAATATTTTTAAGTGCAGAATGAATTGTAACGAGTATTAACTTTAACCTTTCACTATAAAACATCATGGCATAGTCTTTTGTATCGGTAAGCTCAGCAAGCATCTCGGTATGACCAGGCCAACTAAACCCCGCCATATGTAAAGATTCTTTCGATAGAGGGGAAGTAACAATTGCATCTACAATCCTCAATGATGCGAGTTCTACAGCTTTTTTAATGTAATCAACAGATGCCCTGCCGCCTTCTTCTGTTGGCATTGATTTTTTAAATTTCTTATTATTAATTGAACGGGTATCTAATATATCATAACAAGATATATCAATGGGGATTGCTAATTGCTTGACAGCATCTTCGATTACTGCTCTGTCACCTATAATCAGAGGTTTGCATTCATTAATGATACTCTCATCTATAAGGGCTTTTAATGTTACCTCAACCCCAACTCCGGCAGGATCTCCTATCGTGATAGCTATCTTTTTCTTCTTAGACACATTAAACCTTTTTTAATTATTGGTAACACTTATATTGCGACCTACTTACTGATGATTGTGTTGATTGCAACAATATTTTCTAATTCTCTAAAAGTATCAATTATATTTTAGTTTAGCATATTTTTTAGTCATTTCGGGCTTAGTGCAATAGCCTTTATGTTAGGGCAGGATTTATCCCGCCCTAACATTTATTCTCATGGGGAAAGTAAGCATCCTTCCTACCTGCTATTTTTGGGCAGAACTCTATGTGTGCTACAAAATAGCTTTATTTTACCAGTTCGCCTCTTTGAAGAACTGCACCCTGCGTTCCAATCACTACCTCTTCTAAAGGTATATCCTTGCCCGAGATAATCAATGCCTTCTGTATTATTTTAGGCAGCTTAGAACAGCATGGAACCTCCATAATCAGGACAGTTATCTTTTTAATATTAGCGGTATTGAATATTTCAACGAATTTTTTTACATACTCATCGGCATCATCAAGCTTAGGACAACCGACGAGAAGAGCTTTACCTACCAAAAAGTCCTGATGAAAATCTGGATATGCAAATGCCGTGCAATCCGCTGCTACAAGAAGATGAGAGTCTCTCAAAAAAGGAGCAGCGGCTGGAACCAATTTAATTTGCACAGGCCAGTTAGTTAGCTCGGAAATCCCTTTTGAAGGGCGATTAATATCTGTGCCAGCATTCTTAAGAGGCATAAAATGCATTGCGGGGCAACAAGGTTTTTCTTGTTTTGGCTCAGGCTCTTTTTTATGTCTTAAATATTCTTCTACAGCCTCGGGATCGAACTCCTGAGCCTCTCTTTCTATGATCTTAAGGGCGTCTTTTGGGCATTCACCAAGACAGGCTCCGAGCCCATCACAATATATTTCTGATACAAGCATTGCTTTGCCATCAACTATCTGAATAGCCCCCTCTGCACAGGCTGGGACGCATTGGCCGCAGCCATCGCATAAATTTTCATCTATCTCAATTATTTTTCTAATCGTTTTCATTTTTTACCTCATTTTATAATAATTTTTTTGCCAGCTTTCTGGCTGTTTCTGTGATTAAATCCTTATCAATTATTGCTCTTAATTTTTCAATATCTTCATCACCTTTTTTGATTTTATCCTCAATAATTGTAAGTTTTACAGCATCACGGAGAATTTTAAGATTAATTGACATTTCTTCTGTTGTCTGACTGCTGATAGTTATTAAATTGCAAACCTCTTCTATCATCTCCAGTTTTGCATTAAGTTTTTTTAAAATATTTCGAGCAATAGCCTGATTTTCTGATGTATCTGAACCTATATCATAAAAATAAGCAGCAGAAAGAATTACCGCAGGGTTAGCTATTTCTTCTTTTATAATCTGCTCAGCATATCTTGCTATCTTCATAATACGGCTTATCTTCTTGAAATCGCTCCCTATATATTTTTTTACTTCTATAGCTATACGATCTTTAAAAAGTTCTTCCTTTTCAGAAATTAATTCAGGCGGCAAACTACCTAAACATTGTTCAGCATACTTGCAGTATGCAGCGCACCCAAAGTCCATTTTTGGATTAACAAACTCATGACCACATTTTTTACAAATGCGGGCAGGTTCATCTTTGAAAAATTCAACAGGTTCGCCGCATTTCGGACACTTTACATCATATATTGCGCTAAAGTCCCAGAACCCTGTATCTTGTCCAGGACATCTAATACCATTCATGACTATCTCCTTTAGGTTACT
>DYHD01000044.1 GCA_020724365.1 Thermodesulfovibrio yellowstonii
GAGCAAATTGTATGCCACAATATAGCCCCCTCTGGCTTGGAAATTAAATATATAATATACATTAATATCATAAATCATAATTCAATTGCAAGCAAAAAATAGCAAACCGAAAAAATTGGGGGTAGGCTTGAATTTATGAATTAAAAGCATCTTTTTACTTGCTCCACTTTCATCTGCCATTGTTTCTACCTCCCTTGACGCCGCCTTTGATAAATAAGCTGTTTTTCAGGAATCGCCGCAAAGGCTTTAATTAAGGAATTTAAGACAATTCAGAAAGTGCCTGATGCCCCATAGAGAAACTGAAAGACATAGAAGGCATAGGCGAAAACACAGCAGTCTTTTTGAAAGTTATAAGAGATGCGATTTCAGAATACTTTAAGTCCGCTGCTCAGAACAGGAAGATATTCAGAACTCTTGATTAGCTTGTTAATTATCTGAGGGCTGTTATTGGCGGCAATGGAAATGAGATTGTCCATACCATCTATCTTAATAGCAAGAAAAGAATGGCATCGGAAATGCCTTGTATTTATTTCATTATTCAGAGTTAAATATTATAGACTTACTCTAAACTATTATAAATTATTAGGGTAATAGAGCCTGCCTAAAAACTCGCATGTTGTCATTGTCCGGCTTGACCGGACAATCCAGAACCTATTGAAAAGACTGGATTCCCCGATCAAGCATGCCCTCGAAGGTCGTAATCGGGGGTCGGGGAATGACAGTCGAGTGAAATCGTAGTTTTTAGACAAGCTCATTGTCATATCTCAGCTTCTTAAAGTATCTTTAATGCGCAGTAATATAAGAAGTCCCGTAATATAGATTAAAACGGTGATAATCGCTACGATGAGAAAATTAATATATATACCTATGAGTCCGGCGCCGATCATTGCTGCACCGAAAAAAAGTCCTGCTGCTCCCCAGTAAGAACCAAACTTGCGTCCTCTCGAAGCCTTTGTTGTAATATCCCCTAAATAAACACCTTCTACTGTACTCCATGCTCCACCATTTATGCCATCGACGATCAGAATTATCGCAAGAGCTAAGTGAAGCAAAGTTTTGTTTTCAAAAATAAATGGTAGCAAAGGATAAGAGAGATAAACGATAATACTAATAACAATAGAAATCAAAAAAAGAGGTTTTCTGCCATACGCATCAGCCCATTTTCCTCCAAGATAACTTCCTGCAGCCTCAAATATTATGATTAGACCTAATCCCCCACCCACCAGAAGTATATCCCCAAGTTCATGAAGAAATACAATTAAGAAAGGATAATAAAATCCATCGGCAACAGAAAGCAAGGCATTTGCTGTGAAAATTGCCTTATAATTTTTATGTGCTATTCTTTTAATATTAGATTCATCCATATAATATTTCAATATTTTAATATAAAACTACACACCTTAATCCAGCGATAAGGTTTGTCCCAAAAATTACCGATAGAAATCTACCAATAGTTTCATCTCCCATAGATTTATAGGGGTTATTATTATTATCTCTATTTTTTGATCTCTAATCTGCGTTAATGGAATATGCCTTTCATAAAGATTAGATTAATCTATATTCGTCATTTATTTGACATAAAATTAAGTTTTCATAACAAATTGATAGAATTCTGACTTATTAACATTATAAATAAAATGGCTTTTTATTTGAATATGTTGCAGTTGGCATAATCCTTGATCTTATATTTATTGATTTTATATTTCATCAAAATGGAGGCATTTTATGGCAGAAGAAATGAATAATGAGGGAACAGATCAGATGCCAAAAGAAAAAAGCAAAAAGGGTGCTGGGAAAAAGAAACTAATAATAGTAATAGCTGTTGCTATTGTTGTTCTGATAGGCGGAGGTTTTTTTGCATATACGATGTTTTTTAGTGATAAGGATCAATTAGGGGAATCTCAGCAAAAGATTGATAAAAGCAAGCTTAAGACTGCCATGATGCCATTAGATCCTTTTATATTGAATCTTGCAGAGCACGGAAGATTTCTAAAATTAACCTTGCAATTTGAGCTTATAGACGCAACGACTCAACCTCTTGTAACAGAGAAAGTTCCGCAGATAAGAGACGCAATTATTACTCTTGTAAGCAGTAAATCGGCTGATTCGCTTGCAAGCCCGGAAGGAAAATTTCTGCTTAAGGATGAAATACTGCTTAGAGCAAATCAAGCAATAGGCAAGGATATATTTAAAAACCTTTATTACACTGAATTTGTAATGCAATGAACGACGAACTTCTCTCTCAAGATGAAATAGATGCACTGCTTAAAGGGGTGCAGTCAGGCGAGATTGACACTGAGGAAGCAAAGGAAAGGCTGATTTCAGGCATACGACCCTACGATTTCTCAAATCAAGAGCGTATTGTTAGGGGCAGAATGCCAGGTCTTGAGATTTCGAATGAAAGGTTTATAAGGTTTTATAGAAATTCCTTAACTCCCCTTCTTATGAGGCATGTAGATATAAATATGCAAGGCTCTGAGATTATAAAATTTGGCGAGTTTATGAGAACAATCCCATTTCCCTCGAGTATTAATATATTTAAAATAAATCCTTTTAAAGGATATGCCATTTTTTTAATAGAAGCCCCTGTGGTATTTGCATTTGTAGAGTTCTTTTTTGGGAGCAGTTCTGCAAAGTTGATAAAGTCTGAAGGGAGGGCTTTTACATCAATAGAGCAAAGGATAATAAAGAATGTTGTAAATGTGGCACTCAAAGATTTTGCAAACGCTTGGAGCGGTATCGCAGAGATAGAACCTGAACTGGTTGGCTCTGAAATGAATCCCCAGTTAGTAACTATAGTAACCCCAAGTGAGATAGTCATAAAGATAACAATTCAGTTGGAGATAGAGGATTTCGAAGGAAAAGTCTATTTTTGTATTCCATACTCAATGATCGAACCCGTTAAAGAAAAACTTTATTCTCTGATACAGAGCGATAAATTTGATCTTGACAGGAGGTGGGCTGAAAAGATCAAGGAGAACTTAATGTTATCTGAAGTTGAAGTAAGGGTTGATCTGGGAAAGACAAAATTATCTCTTGAGGCATTATTAAATCTTGAAGTTGGTAATGTTATCACTCTCACCAACTCTGTCAAGGATGACATCATTATTAAGGTTGAAGATAATCCACTTTTTGCAGGCACACCCGGTTATAGCAAAGGTAATCAGGCTATAAAAATAACCAAGATTTTACAGTAAGGAGATTTTCAATGGATAAGACTCGAGAATATGAAACCGAAGAAGCCAACTTTGAAGACTTTAAGGATGAAAAAAAGGGCGCAACTTATGTAAGAGATATTGATTTCCTGCTCGATATACCACTTGATGTGTGCGTCGAGCTTGGAAAGACAAAAATGCAGATCAAAGATTTATTGCAACTTGGGCAGGGTTCAGTAGTAGAGCTTGAAAAGCTTGCAGGTGAGCCTATGGAGGTGATGGTCAATGGTAGGCTTATTGCACGAGGTGAGGTAGTAGTAGTAAATGAAAAATTCGGCGTGAGACTGACAGATATCGTGAGTCCATCGGAAAGGATTAGGCAATTAAAATGACTGATTTATATATTCAAATGGTGATTGCTCTTGCTGGTGTTGTAGGATTAATTTTTATCATAGGTTTTATCTTAAAAAAGAAACAATTAAAGCCGGGCATTATTAATGTAGTTTCTTATCAGCCATTTGGCGCAAGAAAAGCTATCGTTGCACTACGCATTGGAAAGGAAATACTATTGGTGGGCATCACTCCAACTGATTTGAAATTGCTAAAGACCTATCACGAGAAGGATTTAGAAGCTGATACCGTGAGAGACTTAAATGATAAGCTTGTAAGACTCAAGAATATAAAGGAAACTTTATATGAATCTAAATGAACCAATAATTAATATATTTTTGCTGATAAGTTTCCTCTCTCTATTGCCAGCGATTCTTATAATGTTTACCTCTTTTGCAAGAATTGTAATCGTATTGTCATTTCTTCGTCAGGCTCTCGGCGGTCAGCAAATACCACCTAATCCTGTAATAATAGGGCTTGCAATATTCCTTACCTTGTTTATAATGGCTCAACCTCTGGATACAATTGCAAAGGATGCCCTAAAACCATATATAGCTAAACAGATAACTATAGAAGAGGCACTAAAAAGAGCAGAGCCTACAATCAAAGATTTTATGCTAAAGCAGACAAGACAAAAGGATATAGCTTTGTTTCTTGATATATCAAAAGAGCCGCCTCCAGCAACACCAGAGGATATACCACTCAGGGTATTAGTTCCTGCATTTGCTATAAGTGAATTGAAAACAGCTTTTGAGATAGGCTTTCTGATTTACCTTCCATTCTTGATTATTGACATGGTAGTTTCGAGCATCCTCCTGTCAATGGGAATGATGATGTTGCCCCCCATACTTATTTCACTGCCTTTTAAGCTCTTGCTATTTGTGCTTGTTGATGGTTGGAATCTCGTTGTTGGTTCACTTGTGAGGAGTTTTCAATGACAATAGATCTTGCAAAGGAAATATCAGCAGAGGTATTGAAGACTATATTACTTGCTTCAGGTCCTATTTTGTTTATTAGTTTGCTCGTTGGACTTATAATAAGCATCTTTCAGGCAGTAACTCAGATTCAGGAGTTTACTCTTACTTTTGTTCCTAAAATTATAGCGGTTTTTATATGTTTATTTATTTTTTTTCCTTGGATTTCAAGCATACTTATAACTTTTACTATGAATATTATTCAGAAAATACCTATATATATTAAATAGAGGTTGTTTATAAAATCAGTTCTTGCGTCATTCCTGCAACCCCGTTACCGGACGGAGGCGCTGGGAATCTTTCCGGAACAACCCCATTGTTAATTCGGAATTGAGAAAGATTCCGAACAAGTCGGAATGATAAAAAGTTAAAGTTTATAAACAATCACTAAATAGGGCTTTGGATTATGTCACCTGAAATTTTCACAAAATATCTTCCATCTTTTTTGTTTATCTTGCTGAGAACCAGTATAGTAATGAGTTTTTTGCCTATTTTCAGCAGCAGGAACCTCCCAATCCAATTCAAAATAGCTTTTGTCTTAGTAATAGCACTCGTTCTATCACCGCTCTTTGAATTCAATATATCCCTACAAGACCTGCCTTTTTTTATAGTTCAGGAGGTTCTTTTCGGCATAGTCTTGGGAAGTGCTGCAAGGGCAGTGTTTATGGCTGTAGAGATGGCAGGGCAGATAATGAGCAATGTTATAGGTCTTTCTATAGCAACAGTGTTCAATCCGGAGATTGGACAGTCAACTGAGGTGGCGAGGTTTTACGGTCTTACTGCAATGCTAATTTTTTTGACTGTTGATGCACATCATACCCTTATTTATGCCTTTGTAAAAAGCTATGAAATTCTCCAGCCCGGCACTTTAAATACAGAGAACCTTGTTAATAGAGCAATCTCAGGCGGTTCAAGGCTTTTCGTAATCGCCCTGAAGATCAGCGCCCCTGTCGTAATTATTATATTCATATTGAATCTTGTGCTCGGGTTTCTTTATAAGGCTGCTCCTCAGATGAATATCTTTTTTATAGGGTATCCGGTTTTTATATTCGTTGGTTTCTTTGTAATGCTGATAAGCATACCAGTTTTTATTAATGTAACAGCAGAATATTTCTCAGCTCTTGGAGATGAGCTGTCAAGGGTTTTAGCCCTTGCGAGGGGATGATGGCTGAATATCAAGAGAAGACAGAACAAGCTACACCACGAAAAAGGCAAAAGGCTCGTGAAAAGGGTCAGGTTGCAAGAAGCCGTGAACTTATTTCTCTGATAACAGTCGGGGGGGTTATCCTAATGTTTTATTTAGTTGGTAGTGATTTCATAAGAAATATTTCAGAACTGACTATTAAGCTTTTGATGCTCAGCTACGGGACAAATGTCATGAAAGTTATACAAGCTTCTACACAGGATATGTTAACAATCATGATGCCTTTTCTTGCAATATCTTTTGCGTTTGCTATTATCGCTGGCATTATGCAGGGAGGTTTTATTTTAAAGCCAATAAAGCTAGAATTTGAAAAAATCAATCCTATCAATGGGTTCAAGAGAATATTTTCTAAAGAAGGACTGGTTGAGCTTTTTAAGACTATTTTTAAGTTTATTGTCGGAGCTGCCGTTTGCTTTTTTATCCTAAGCGGTATGGTTATCATTATCCCCTCTATTATCTCATTTGATATTCAATCTATAAGGGATATTGCTTTTATTCTTGTTAAAAAAGCAGTGATTATAGCTTTTTTAACTTTTTTAGTAGTTGCAATACTCGATTATTTATTTGAGAGATGGAGATTCGAACGCTCTATAAGGATGTCGAAAGAAGAGATGAAGGAAGAACACAAAGAGACCGAAGGCGACCCTCTAATAAAGTCGAGAATAAAAAGCATACAGCGAGAAATTGCTCGAAGAAGAATGATGCAGGAAGTTCCCAAGGCAACCGTAGTAATAACAAATCCTACTCATCTTGCTATAGCCTTAAAATATAAAAGGGGTGAGATGTCGGCTCCGAAGATATCTGCCAAAGGGGCTGGTTTTATAGCTGAGAAGATTAAAGAAATAGCTATCAGACATAACATACCAGTCATAGAAGATAAGCCTCTTGCGAGGGCACTTTTTAAGCTTAAAATTGATACATATATTCCAGAGGAACTTTACAAAGCTGTGGCAAGGATACTTGCATATGTTTATAAAATGAGAGGAGCTGCGTAATGAATATATTAAAGTTTATAAGTCGGAAGGGAGATATTATAGTAGCTATAAGTATTATAGGTCTCCTTGGTTTAATGATACTGCCAGTTCCTCCCTTTATACTTGATATCTTTTTGTCAATATCTATCTCTCTTGCGATTGTCATTATGATATCGGCTGTATGCATAAGAAAACCTCTTGATTTTTCAGTGTTCCCATCAATCCTGCTCATCACAACATTATTTAGGCTTGCACTAAATGTTGCATCCACAAGGCTTATATTGCTCAAGGGCAATGAAGGCATTGAAGCTGCAGGTGAAGTGATAAAGTCGTTCGGAAGTTTTGTTGTCGGGGGTAATTATGCGGTAGGCTTTACAGTATTTCTGATACTAATAATTGTAAATTTCGTTGTTATCACAAAAGGCTCGGGAAGGATAGCAGAGGTAGCAGCAAGATTTACTCTTGATGCTATGCCAGGCAAGCAAATGGCAATTGATGCTGATTTAAATGCAGGACTTATTGACGAAGCTGAGGCAAGAAAAAGAAGGGCGCTTATATCCCAAGAAGCAGATTTCTATGGTGCAATGGACGGTGCAAGTAAATTTGTCAGGGGTGACGCTATTGCAGGTCTTATTATAACAATTATTAATATCTTAGGTGGTTTGTTAATAGGAACCCTTCAAAAGGGAATGTCTCTCTCAGATGCTGCTGAAACATATACAATTCTTACAATCGGGGATGGCTTAGTATCGCAAATACCTGCACTGCTAATATCTACAGCTGCTGGCATTGTAATAAGTAGGGCAGGGGCTGAGTCAGATTTGGGTAAGGATATTACAAAGCAGATATTCTTGAGCCCTAAAGCCCTTGCCGCTACATCTGCAATAATGGTAATGCTTGCTCTCGTGCCAGGATTGCCTAATGTGCCTTTCTTTATACTGTCTGTTGTATCTGCTGCAATAGCATATATAGTTTCTCGCCCCCCAAAAGAAGAAATCAAGGATGAGAAAATTGAAACCGCAGAGGAAGAAGCACCTATTGAAACATTTATAGAGATAGAGCCTCTTACATTTGAGATAGGATATGGTTTGATACCATTAGTTGAATCCGACAAAGGAACTCTTCTTAATAAGATAAAGGCAATGAGAAGACAAATAGCTGCTGAATTAGGCTTTGTTGTTCCATCAATCCATATAAAAGATAATCTGCAGTTAAGACCCCATGAATATAGTTTTTTCATCAGGGGAATAGAAGTTGCCAGAGGTGAGGTGATGACAGGTTATCATCTTGCAGTTGTCTCTAAAGAGGCAGAAAAGATTGAGGGAATACCGACTAAAGAGCCCGTGTTTGGTTTGCCTGCATTTTGGATAGAAGACAGAGAAGTAGAAAAGGCACAAGAGAAAGGTTATATGGTGGTTGATTCAGCTACTGTAATTGCTACTCATATTACAGAGTTAATTAGAACGCATGCATGGGAATTGCTAACAAGGACAGAGGTGCAAGCTATTCTTGATAAGATATCCCATTCTTATCCGAAATTGGTTGATGAACTTATTCCTTCAATGATTTCACTTGGGGGCTTGCAGAGAATTTTACAAAACTTGCTTAAGGAAAAAGTGCCTATCAACGATATGATTAGCATACTGGAGACCTTATTGGATTACTCTCCAAATATTAAGGATGTCGAAATCTTGACAGAGCATGTCAGGCAGGCTCTCTCAAGATTTATAACAAAACAATACATCGGGCAAGATGGGGCAATGTATGTTGTATCTTTAGACCCTCAATTTGAGATGTTGCTTTCTCGTTCTATTGAAGCAGGTGGAGCGATAAGCCCTGATAGCCTCAATAAACTCATAAAATCTATTGAGAGGTCAGTTCTGGAGGAAAAGTTCAAAGGTTCTCAGCCCATCATTCTTTGTTCTCAGCATGTTAGGAGATTTTTGAGAAAGATAATCGAGAGATTTATACCCTCGATAGTTATTCTCTCAAGCGCTGAGATATCTCCATCTGTAAAATTATACACAACAGGGATGGTAAAGTATGAAGATTAAGAAATTTACTGCAAAAAACTATAAAGAAGCACTTGAATTAATAAAAAAGGAACTCGGGGATGATGCCGTAATATTGTCTTCAGAGGAAAGGAAAGGGATGCCTTCTTATGTCGAGATCACTGCTGCAATAGACTATAATAATGAATTCATAAAGAAGGATAACAGTCAAACACTTAGTGCAACTTCTACATCTCCTAAATCTGGAAACATTTCTGATTCTCATCTGGCTTTTTTATACAGAAAAAACAAAGAAATACATCAAAGAGCAGACGAATTAAAACCTGCGTATAATATTCGCAAGAGGTTTACTGAACAAATTAATATCTCTGATACCCAAGAAAAAGAAGACGCATCTTTTGATAAACCACTTAAGAAAGATTTACTTAATCATTTAAGAAGCTGTTCTATAAAAGAAGAATATGCATTAAACCTCTGCAATAAAGCCAATAGTCTCGATGATATTATTTATCTCGTGAAACAGCAATTGATGATAAAAGACAGCACTAAAACCAACAAGGTGATTATGCTTATTGGACCAACTGGTGTGGGGAAGACAACTACTCTTGCTAAACTTGCTGCTAAGGCTTTGAAAGAAGGTAAAAAAGTAGGGATAATCAATCTTGATAGCTACCGCATAGGAGCATGCGAGCAGATTAGGATATATGCAAGAATTATGGGAATACCATTATACATTGCTTCCAACCAAGATGCTATAAAAGAAGGAATCTCAAGATTTTTAAGAAATAGAGATATAATTTTTATTGATACAATGGGCAAAAATCCAAAGGACGAAGAATATAATAAATTCCTTGCTAATATCTGTCTATCAAATACTAATATTGAACTTCATCTACTGATAAGCGCCAATAGCGATAGCGAATTTATGCAAGATACATACGGATTTTATAAAAAATTACCCATCTCCTATATTGCTTTTACAAAAATTGATGAGGCGGTTAGGTATGGTTCTTTATATAATCTTTTGATGATATATCGCAAACCTGTTGCATATTTAACCTGTGGTCAAAAGGTGCCTGATGACATTGAATTTCCTTCATTAGAAAATTTTTCTCAACTTATAGTAAGCAAAGGTCTGAAAGCACATGCTGAATAATAAAAATAAAACTAAAAGAAAATATATTACAACAATAGCTGTCTCAAGCGGCAAGGGCGGAGTAGGAAAGAGCAACATCGTTGCAAACCTCGCTATAGCTTTAAGGAGGCTCGGCAACGAGGTGATGATTTTAGATGCAGATTTAGGTCTTAGTAATATTGATGTCTTATTTCAAATTGCACCTAAATATAACATCCAGCATGTATTAAGCGGTCAGATGTCATTAAAGGATGTTGTTGTGGATGGTCCTCACGGCATTAAGATATTGCCTGCAAGCTCAGGGATCCAAGAACTCACATCCCTTGATGAGTTTCAACGTTTAAAGATGCTACAGGAGTTTGATTCCTTAGATGACAAGGTGGATATAATGCTAATTGATACAGCAGCAGGCATTTCAGAAAATGTAGCTTTTTTCTGCGTAGCCGCTCAGGAAATAATTATTATAACAGCACCAGAACCTACAGCCCTGACCGATGCTTATGCGCTTATTAAGGTTTTATCTACAAGATATCAGGAGAGGAGATTTAATGTGCTCGTCAATTCAGTCAGCGGATATGAGGAATCAATAGAAATATTCAAAAGATTATCTATTGTTGCAGAGAGATTTCTGAGTTTATCCCTCAATTATCTCGGCTATATTCCTTTTGATGAGTCTGTCAAAAAAGCCGTTAAAATGCAAAGGGCATTTGTAGATCTTTATCCTAATTCACCAGCATCAAGAAAGATAATCGAACTTGCACCAAAAATGTTAAACATGGAAGGGAAGATTAAGGGGTCTTTGCAATTTTTTATAGGTAGTCTATTTTCTGTAGCAGAAAGCAAATGAATCAAAGTAGCTAAGACCCAAACCAGCGATAAAAATTTGGCGAGTTTAACTCTATAACTCAATTTTTGCAGCAAGAAGATATTATTTTGCATTTGATGGCTAATGATAATAGTTCATGAAACAGAAAATAAAGAAAAACCTCTCTAATCAAAAACGAAAAGAATTAAGCGAATCAGATAAAGAACAGCTTATAGAAGAACTCCTTCCTTATATAAAATATACCGCCCTGAGATTAGCATGGCGAATGCCTCAGCAATTGACTGTTGATGACTTAATCAGCGTGGGAATTATAGGACTCCTTGAGGCAACCAATAGGCACAATGAGGCAGAAGGAAAAATCGCTACTTTTGTTAAGTATCGAATAAAAGGAGCTATGCTCGATGAGCTTGAGCGGTTTAATCCCATATCAAAATCGCAAAAAAAAAAGATGCAGCTACTCAATAACATTTGCAAGGAAATGGAGAAAGCCTCGGGGAGAATGCCTGAAGACGACGAAATCGCTGAGGCTCTTGACTTAACCCTTGATAAGTATTATGAACTGCTTGAAGGATGCCAGCCGGCTACCATTTTAAATATCGAAGATTATTCACTAAAACAATCTAATGGCGAAGGCATTAATTTAGCCGAAATCATACCTGATAAATCCGCTATAGATCCTCTTCACAAAATGGAACAAATGGATAGAGAGAAATGGCTTGCAGAGATTATTGAGGAATTGCCAGAAAAGGAAAAGCTTATTTTATCTCTATATTATTGGGATGAATTGACAATGAAAGAAATCTCTCAAGTTATGGATATTAGTGAAGGCAGAGTTTGTCAGTTGCACAACAAGGCTATTATCTGGTTGAAGTCAAGGCTCCAGAGTGATTCCAAAATTAAAGATTTTCTTTTAAAATTCCGATAGTATTAATATGTTCGTTTAATAAAGGGGGGGGATTATTATTGGCAAAAAATATACAAAAGTATATCAAAAATCTTTCGGATTCGAGCGACTCCAGGAGACGTTCTGCAGCAGAGGCTTTATCTGATGCTGACGAGAGGGCTATATATCCTCTCATAAAATCTTTGAGGGATCAAAATGCGGGTGTGCACGATGCAGCTATGAGGTCACTAATTTCCATTGGTGGCGAGACGACTGCTTATATGGTTCTGCCTTTGCTTAGAGATGATGCCTTATTAAGGAACACCGCAATGATAATCCTTAAAGAGATTGGCTATGTTACGATTCCCTTGCTTCGTAATCTACTTAAAGATAAGGATAATGATGTCAGGAAATTTGCAATTGATTTAATAATTGAGATAAATCATTGCGATTATCTTGATGACTTAATAATCTTGCTCAACGAAGACAAGAATGCAAATGTAAGGGCATCAGCAGCAAAAGCCTTTGGGATTTTTCAATACAAAAAAGCAATTCCTCACCTGATAAATGCCCTTTGTGATGATGAATGGGTCGCTTTTTCAGCTCTGGAAGCCCTCGCCCTTATAAAAGATGAATTAAGCATAGAACCCATAGCATCCTTACTTGACAGCAATTCAGAAACCCTCAGATATAATGCTATCGAGACCCTTGGCAAAATTGGCAACCGTTCTGCTGAGAAGTATTTGATTAATCATTTCTTGAAAACAGAAGGATTTGAGAAGACTGCTATAGTTAAAAGCTTACTTCAGATAGGTGTTACGCCTAATATGCCAAGTGTAAAAGACATTCTTATTGACATATATACTAACAATGAATGGCAGGACCGTTTAATAGCATTAAGAGGACTTGCAAAACTGAAAGAGGCTTCAGCAATACCACTTATTCTTGATATTGCGGGTTCGCTTGATCCGTCAGTGCCAGATGAGATGGATATACTTTATGCCGTTAAGGAAATTTTAAAAGATTTTGACTGCTTTCAACCTCTCTTAGATATATTAAACAGCTCTAATATCAAATACAGAGCTAAAACTATAGCAATAGAGATAATAGAAGATCAGAACTGTAAGGAAGCGATGCCTTATTTAATAAAGCTTTTTGAGGACAAACTCCGTGATGTAAAGAGAGCAAGCATCAAAGCACTTACAAAGCTCGATAGTGAAGGTTCTGGGCAGATACTTATGGAGGCTTGTGAAGATGAAGATGGCCACATTAGGAAATATGCAGTTTCGGCTATTGGCAAGATTGGAGATAAATCAGTCATTAACACACTTTTTAAGCTCCTAAATAAAGAGATTTATACTGATGTGAAAGAAGAAATAATTAAAGCTATTTTAATGATTGACCCTCAAGAGGCTTACCATCGTATAGATAATTTTGATATTCAAGGCAGAGAACTAATCGCAAGGTATTCTGATAGTTTTGAAGTTTTAAATATTCTCTCAAAAGACCCAGAGCTAAATGTTAGGCTTTCTGCCATTAGCAGTCTTGGTTCGTTAGATTTTGACGGAGCTTATCAGAATCTTATAGCTTCATTAAAAGATGAAAATATACAGATAAGAAAGGCTGCATTAATGGCTCTCGGAAATAGAAGATGCTGTGAACATGAAATCTTGCCAATGCTTAATGACGAGGATATGTGGGTTAAAATCTATGCAATAAAAGCGCTTGGCAATTCTTTAAACCCAGATGTAATAGAACATATTAAACCTTTGCTCAATGCTGCTGAAATTCCAATAGTCCTTTCATCCATAGATGCTTTAGCTAAAATTGCTTCTCTAAGCTCTGTCAATATTTCTGATTTATTGGCTCCCTTATCAGTTCACAAAGTGGCTGCGATAAGACAGCGAGTTAAGGATGTGGAAGGCATCTAATGAAAGCATTACAGGACAATACATTTAAGCAATTGCGTGATTTTATATATGAAAGAAGCGGAATTTTTATTTCTGATTCAAAGAAGTATCTACTTGAAAATAGACTCACAAAAAGAATCCAAGAGAAAAAACTTAATAGTTATGAGGACTATCTGTATCTTTTACTTTATGGCAACTCTACTGATGAACTTATGAAACTATTTGATGCAGTCACAACTAATGAGACATTTTTTTTCAGAGAATCGCAGCAGCTCGATGTATTTATAGACCATATTGTTCCCTCAATTCTTAAAAAACAAGGGGCAAAAGATATCGCTATCTGGTCGGCAGCATGTTCTACTGGTGAAGAACCCTATACCCTTTCGATGTTATTGCTTGAAAAAGGATATATTGTAAAAAAAGAAATAGTCGCTTCCGATATAAGTGAAGGCACTTTGGAGTCTGCAAAGAAGGCTGTATATAATTCATATTCAATCAGAAATATTCCTATGCAATACCTTAAAAAATATTTTAAGCCTAATGGTCAAAATTATGAACTATCTCCTATAGTTAAAAATACAGTGAAATTTATGAATATTAATCTTATAGATGATCGCAAGATGAAATTAGTGACAGCAAAGGATGTAATATTCTGTAGAAATGTTCTTATCTATTTTGATGACAAGGCTAAACAGAAGGCTGTCTCGCTTCTTTATGACAGTCTTAAACCCGGTGGTTACCTAATTATCGGATTATCTGAGAGCCTGCATAATGTTACTAGGGCTTTGAAACCTGTTGTAATTAATAAAGCAGTTGTTTATCAGAGGGTATGAATTATGAAAATAATGGTTGTAGATGATTGTCAGACAACAAGGAAAATATTGACTTTATATTTAAAGGCAAAAGGGTTTGATGTTATATCAGCAGAAAACGGGCTTGATGCTATAGAAAAACTCGCATCTCACGAAGTGAATCTTATAATGTCAGACCTCAATATGCCATTCATGGACGGCATCGAGCTGGTTAAAACCCTTAAGGCTGACTCAACTACTTCTCATATTCCAATCCTTATGGTTACGACAGAGGCTGATCCAGAGGAGAAACAGAAGGCAATGGAGGCAGGGGCTAGCGCATATCTCATAAAGCCTGTTACAGCAGAGACTGTTTCTTTTAATATAAAGGAAATACTGAAGGATATCTTTAAAAAAGGGGGTAGCAATGCCTGATTATAAAATGAAGATATTGGTTGTTGATGATTTTGCTACTATGAGGCGAATTGTTAAGAATATTCTAAAACAGATTGGATTTGAGAATATTGAAGAGGCAGAAGATGGAGAGCATGCTTATACAAAGCTTAAAAGCGGCAGTTTTCGATTTGTAGTCACTGACTGGAATATGCCCAACCTTGACGGGCTTGGGTTGCTAAAGAAGATCAGAAGCGACTCTGAGCTTAAAAATCTGCCTGTACTGATGGTAACAGCAGAAGCAGAGAAGGAAAAGGTTGTGGAGGCAATAAAAGCTGGAGTAAGCAATTATGTTGTAAAACCTTTTACGGCTGAAGTGCTTAAGGAAAAGATGGATAAAATTCTTAGTAAAATGGAGAGCTAATTGGGGGGCTGCTGTGCCAGATGAATTTGACGAAATAATAGCAGATTTTATAACAGAAGCTAAAGAATCTTTGGATGCAATTGACCCTCTTTTTGTCGAACTTGAGGCAAAAGGTGATGACAAAGAAATAATTAATGAAATCTTTCGGAGTGTGCATACCATAAAAGGTGCAGCAGGATTCCTTGGTTTCCAACAAATAGTTGATGTTGCCCATAGGTCTGAGAGTATCTTAAAGAGATTAAGGGATGGGGAGATATCTTTATCCACTTCTTTAATGAATGCTGTCTTAAAGAGTGTGGATATGATAAGGCTGTTGCTTGAACACATTAAACTCAAAGACGGAATAATCGAAGAGTTATCTCCTTTATTAATCGAACTTGACTCAGCATTAAATAATGCACAGGAGGTCATTCCACCTCAAGATGAAACCCAATCAAGTCTTACTGATATAAAACTTGAGCCTAATGTTCCTGCCTCGTTTGAAATTCCCGCCTCTAAAGAAGATGAGATAAAGCATCCTATCGAGCCTGTATTCGAACATATTGGCATTGAACAAACATCTTTTGGCGAAAAAACCTCCACAACCACTCCTTTAAAAGGGTCTATCCAAACTTTGAGAGTTGATACTGATAAGATTGATAAGGTTATGAACCTGACTGGTGAGGTAGTGCTTGTCAGAAATAGGCTTTTAAATATAGTGAATTATCTTAGCTCCGCTTATCCTGATGACTCATATATTAATAATCTCTATGAGACTGTGTCATTTTTAGATCTGGTTACATCTGATATGCAGTTATCGGTGATGAGGATGAGGATGCAACCTATAAAAAAGGTTTTTGGCAAATTCCCTCGTCTTGTAAGAGATATTGCAAATTCTCTTAATAAAGATGTTGACCTGATAATATCAGGTGAAGATACAGAGGTTGATAAGACAGTAATTGAACAAATAGGCGACCCTCTTGTTCATATCATTAGAAATGCAATTGACCATGGTATAGAGTCTAAAGAAGAAAGATTAAGCAAGAAAAAACCAGAAAAGGGAACTATATCAATAGATGCATATCAGAAAGGTAATCAAATCGTCATTGTAGTATCAGATGACGGCAAGGGAATTGATATAGTCAGGGTAAAAAATAAGGCGTTAGATAGGGGACTGATAACTGAAGAAGAAGCACTAAAGATGTCTGATGAATCAGCTATAAATCTAATTTTCCTGCCAGGATTTTCCACTCAGGATGTCGCAACAGAGCTTAGTGGGCGCGGTGTAGGGATGGATATTGTAAAAACAAATATCTCTAAGCTTAACGGCTATGTGGAGGTAACAACAAAAAAAGGTGAAGGTTCTTCTTTCATTATTAGCATACCACTGACCCTAGCAATAATCGAAACACTTATGGTTAAAGCAGGAGGTGAAAGATATGCAATACCGCTTACGCCAGTTGAAGAAATTACCCGTATTACAATGAGGGATATTTATGAAGTCATAGGACAAAAAGTGGTAAACATAAGAGACAAGGTATATCCTATTTTTTCACTCGCAGTTGTGCTTGGAAACAAAGTATCTTCGGATATTGAATATAAATATGCCGTAATTGTCTCTATAGGCAATACTAAGTTTTGTCTTGCTGTTGATGAGCTTTTAGGGCAGGAAGAAGTCGTTATAAAGATAATTGAAGGTATAGATACAGCATCATCATATATTTTAGGAGCTACTATTACTGGAGATGGCAAGGTTGTTCTTATACTTGATCTTGCGAGTATTTCAAGGAACACTCTCGGTATGACAAAAGTATAAAGACAGCGAATATTAAATATTGTCTGTTTATAAACTTAAATAATATCATTCTATAGACTTCGGCGTGAGCTCAGTCGAACTCTTGACCAGAGAATCCAGTTATAAACAGACACTAAATATTTAATGACTAATGACTAACAACTATCTTAAGGAGGGTTGATGCAGCAGTATATCGGCTTTTATTTAAATCAAAATGAGTACACAGTCCCTATATTAAAGGTTCAAGAGATTATTAATATGCCTGCAATTACCAGAATCCCTCGAGCGCCATATTATATTGAGGGTATTACGAATTTGAGGGGGAGGGTGATTCCAATATTGAACATCAAAAGCCTTATGAATCTGCATTCTGATGGCAGTAAAGGCAAAAGAGTAATAGTTCTTTCAACCGGGAAAAAAGTCTTTGGAATATTAGTTGATGATATAAGCGGTGTGATTGGCATTGATGAAGCAACGATAGAGTCGTGCAATGAATTTTTCGATGGAAATGTTGAACAGGTTGATGGGGTGGCAAAGCTTACAGATAGGTTGGTAGTTTTACTCAATACGACAAAACTGATTCCAAGTTCTGATTTAGAGATATTTGAAGATTACGAGGATATAAAGCAAACAGATGATGGAAGCAAGATAGAGGTTACAAAAACAGTACATTCTATGGCAGGGGAACTTACAATGAAAGAGGTTTATAACGCAAAAGATTTTTATGAAAAAAGCGGTATCTCAGTTCAAGACCCAAAATATTTAATTCTCGATGATATCATTGAATTTATGAACGCTATTGCCAATCAGGATTATGAAAAGGCTGATGATTCAGTGCAAAAGATTATTAAAAAGGGGCAGGGAAACCTTTTCAAAGAGGTTGGCAAGGTTACAAGAAAGCTGCATGATTCAATTTTAAGCTTCAAAGAGTCATTAGACCCCAGACTTAAAGAGATGGCAGAACATGAGATGCCATCTGTAGTGGAGAGGTTAAATTTCGTAATTGATAAAACAAAAGAGGCTGCTGACAACACAATGGGTATTGCAGAAAGATACCTTATAATGATGGATGTTTTGTCTTCCCAAATCAGAAAACTTCAAGGTCCTCAAGAGACGATTGATTATATTAAAACATTTAAAAATGATCTTGAAGATGATTTGATAAAGATTATTACCGCACAGGCTTTTCAGGACCTCACAGGGCAGACTATCAAGAAAGTAATATCGCTTGTTAGCGAGATTGAAGAGGAGCTTGTGAAGGTAATTAAAACCTTTGGGATAAAGGTTGATACCAGCAAAGGGGAGGTTGCAGCGGATAAAGTATCTCAATCAGAGGTTGATGACCTGTTGAAAGAATTAGGTTTTTAAAAAATTTTTTAGGTAATGTCAAAAGTTTTATGAAAAAAGAGAGAAAGATATGAAACCACAGAGCGCACAGAGAAAAGAATTTTAAGGTTTAAAAACTCTGTGAACTCTGAAGTTTCTCTTGCTCCGAAAGAATTCTCATTAAAAGGTATAACGGAACGGATAATATCTTGTAATAATTTAGAGGTCACAGAGGGGAGGAAATAGAATTCCTCTTAACTTATTAATATTTAATATTTTCTCTGTGTTCTCTGTGG
>DYHD01000045.1 GCA_020724365.1 Thermodesulfovibrio yellowstonii
TCACGAACTCTAACCTTGAATTTCTTTAGCATGAATAGGTCTTCCGGCTTAGGGCATTTAGATTTCTGAGTTGGGATTTTAAACTAAACCATCAATCTGCAATCATCAATCTTTAAATCCTACTCACCCGCCTTCCCATCATCAAAACAGTTTGAACTGTTTGAACCGTTTAAACGGTTAATTGACAGTGGCTAAAGCAGTTAATAGTGTCTTTGTGAATCATTCACTATCCACTATCTACTGTCTTTCTGGGCTTTCGTTCCCTTCACGGCTGCGGGGCAGCGGGAGACTTACCGCTTTGCGGTTTCACTCCTCTTCCCTGACTTCCAGCCAAAAAATTAAATTATTAAATCTTGAATCTTAAGTTTTGAATCTTCGGTCTATACAATCACCTCCGTTTTTTTAGATTTATACATATAACAGATAGCAAAGTTTTTTGTCAATTATATCTGCCGACCACTGCAATGTCTTGTTCCACTTCTCTTACATCTGCCATATGCCTGCCCCCTCAATACTGCATTATGTATTTCTATGCACCATAACGTCTGTTTGAACCTGAAGCAGGCATGTTTACATTTGCTATCTCGTCTATTTTCAAAGCACTCATAAATCCATCATATATTATAATAATGCCAACTCTTGGGAGGTTGCATCCTCATCTGTTCTTTTAATCGTGTTGAATTTAAATAATCTGTGTTTTATCGAGAATTTAATACCTTTTTGTTTACTAATGGGGGCATAAGTATGAAGACATTAATTATATAAAATCCCTCCTTACTTATGCACTCCTTAGTAATTCAGAAAATGCCCCCCACCCCTTATTTGTCAAAGACTGAAGCAAGAAAAACGACACAAAAGCCGATAGAACATAGTAATCAAACCTTTTCGTCTCTATCCAGCAACAAAGAATAGTGTAGCCTTTTTAAGCTTGTTGAAAGTCGAAAATCATGGCTTCATGTCTCTCGCCTTTTTCCTATAAATTTCCCTCATATAATAGATAATAACTATTTGACATATTACTAATATCTATACTAAATTATTCCATTTTTCAGAGGGGCATGGGGCTGGTGCCTCAACTGGTCTGCAAAACCAAGTATGCGGTGGAATAATAGGTAGCCGTGGTGGGTTCGATTCTCACTGCCCCTCTCCAGAACAATTCTCTATTGATAAAAGGAGGCATTTTTAGAATGAAAATGGAAATAAAACATTTTGAGGTAAAGTCATATCCTGAAATGTGGAAATCGCTCGGTATGGATGTCGGGAGATTTGAAAAAATGCGGTGTGTGCTTGGAGATATATACCAGACTACATATCTCACACAGGAAAACAGACCGGAAGCCATGGACTATTTCAACTGGATAGTTTCGGAGATTCACGGCGGGAGAATCGCAGAGATACTCGATGCAAAAAAACAGAAACGCCCTGTCGTAGGAACATTTTGCGTATTTATCCCGGAAGAGATAGTTATTGCAGCAGGAGGGGTTTGTGTAGGTCTTTGCGGTGGTTCTCAAGGTCCGGTGCCTGATGCTGAAAAGGTTTTGCCGAGAAATATTTGTCCGATGGTGAAATCATCATATGGTTTTAAGATAGCAAAGGTCTGCCCTTATTTTCAGGCAGTTGATTTTATTTATGGTGAGACAACCTGCGATGCCAAGAAAAAAACGTGGGAACTGCTTGACAAGGAAGTGCCTACCTATGTAATGGAGATCCCCCAAATGAAAAGGATGCGGGATAGAACATTGTGGATGGAGGAGGTAAAAGACTTCAAAGCAAAGATTGAAGAGATAACTGCAAAAGAGATATCGTTCGATGCTCTCTTTAAAGCAATAACAATTATAAACGAAAAGCGCAGCGCCCTTCAAAGGTTAACCAGTCTTAGATATCATAACCCATCTCCCATAAGCGGGAAAGATGCGCTTCTCATCGAACAAATCTCCTTTTTTGATGAACCCGTCCGGTTTACTCAAAAGGTTAACGAACTGTGTGATGAGCTTGACGGAAGGATTAGAAACGGTATATCTGCAATGCCGGAATCGTCTGTCAGGATAATGGTTTCCGGGACGCCTATGGCAATGCCTAACTGGAAAATCCACAACATTATTGAATCCTCCGGCGGTATCGTTGTCAATGAAGAAAGCTGCATCGGAACGAGGTATTTCAAAGACCTCATCGATGAAAACAGCAATAATATGGATGAAATGCTTCTTAAACTGACAGAAAGGTATATGAAAATCGACTGCTCATGTTTCACCCCAAATAATGACAGAATAGAGCAAATTTTGAAGGAATATGGAGACTCAAATGCAAAGGGAATTCTGCATTATAGTCTTCAGTTTTGCCATACCTATAATATAGAGGCGGTTAAAATAAAAGACGCGTGTGATAAGCAAGGGATTCCGTTTCTTTCCATCGAATCTGACTACTCACCGGAAGACATCGGACAACTCAGAACAAGAGTAGAAGCATTTATTGAACAGGTAAAAGTCTAAAAATGATAATCGCTGGGGTAGATATAGGCTCACGTTCAATCAAGACAGCTATTTTAAAAGAAGGGCGGCTGTTTGACTACAGGATAGCAGAATGCGGGTTTGATCCCCGCTGGCAGTCTTTGGAAATGCTCAGAGAATATCAACCTGAAAAGATCGTTTCTACAGGGTATGGAAGGCACCTTGCCAAAAGATTCTTTGCGGATGAAATAATCACCGAAATAAAGGCTCATGCGATTGGGGCAAGATATTTTTTCCCTGACTGTGTGACAGTGATAGATGTTGGCGGGCAGGATTCAAAGGTGATATCTATCGACACGAAAGGAAATGTAAAAAATTTTCTTATGAATGATAAATGCGCAGCAGGGACCGGAAGATTTCTCGAAATAATGGCTGCATCTCTGGGCTTCACAATGGCTGAATTTGGACAAGCTGCATTGCAAGGGTGGCATGAGATTAAAATAAACAGTATGTGCACTGTTTTTGCGGAGTCGGAGGTGATTTCGCTTAAAAATCAGGGGGTGCCTCCAAAAGATATAGCAAGGGCTGTGCATCTGTCTGTCGTAGAAAGACTTGTAGGGTTATTGCATAGAGCAGGATATTCTGGAGATGTCGTATTCACAGGCGGGGTAGCAAATAACCCGTGCATTGTTGCACTCATGGAAGACCTGCTTGGCAGTAAACTCCTGATACCATACCCTCCTGATATCGTTGGAGCAATAGGCGCTGCTTTATTTGCAGGGAATTAAAATTAATTATATAACGGAGGTTAGCCATGAAGTATGGAGCGAGAAACAAAATAACCGCAACAGTGAAGTCCGTAAAAAAAGGCGACATAATGTCTCTTATTAAATTTGATGTCAGTCAGCCTATCGAAATGGCTTCTGTGCTTACGACAGAATCTCTGGATGACCTTGATTTAAAGGCAGGAGATATGGTGCAACTTGTTGTCAAGGCTATCCATGTTCTTCCGGTAAAGGAATAAAATTTATGGCTCATGACGAAATGTTGGAAAACATATCAAAATAACAACTACAGAATATGATACCATCCTGTAATCTTAAGTATCCCTACTTAAAGAAATTAACAGGATGGTATCATGGAAGAGGGACTTACACCCAACAAGGAGGAATATATGACTACCTTTAAGAATATCTTCGCCACCAGATGGGGTATCATCACTGTCGGGGCATTGGTCGGAATCCTCGCCCCTCTGCTTCAGAAACTGGGCAACCCTGGGAATATGGGCGTCTGCGTTGCCTGCTTCCAAAGGGATATAGCAGGGGCGCTTGGGCTCCATCGTGCTGATGTGGTTGAGTACATGCGTCCAGAGATCATCGGGTTTGTAATCGGCTCATTGGCTGCAGCCTACCTTTTCAAAGAATTCCGACCCAGGGCAGGTTCTGCACCAATGGTGAGATTTGTGTTAGGCGTCTTCGCAATGATCGGGGCACTGGTATTCCTCGGATGTCCATGGCGTGCATGGCTCCGTCTGGCAGCCGGAGATGGCAATGCTATATTAGGTTTACTGGGTCTGGTCTCAGGAATCTGGATAGGCATCCGTTTTCTTAAGGCAGGATATGATTTGGGCAGAAGCCAGCCGACATATGCCGCAGTAGGCTGGACATTGCCTTTAATCATGCTCGGTTTCCTTGTCCTTATGTTTATTTATCCCCAGATTCCAGGTGAAAGCAAAAGCGGCATCCTTTTTTACAGTGTTAAAAGCCCTGGTTCGATGCATGCTCCTTTGGCCATATCACTGGCTGCTGGCCTTGCCATAGGTCTTGCTGCACAGCGTAGCAGGTTCTGCACCATGGGGGCGTTTAGGGACCTGATATTGTTCCAGCAAACCCATCTCTTTCTGGGAGTCATAAGCCTTGCAGTTTTCGCATTTATTGCAAATCTTGTATTGAATCAATTTAATCCGGGCTTTGCAAACCAGCCCGTGGCACACACAATGGGTCTCTGGAACTACCTCGGAATGGTTCTGGCAGGGCTGTCCTTCGTCCTGGCAGGTGGTTGCCCCGGCCGCCAGATATTCCTGGCCGGCGAAGGCGATGGTGATGCAGCCGTCTTTGTCCTCGGCATGATATTTGGTGCAGCATTCTCCCATAATTTTGGTCTTGCCAGTTCACCTGCAGGGGTTGGCCCCAATGGGATAGCAGGTGTGATTGTAGGACTTGTTGTCTGTTTATCCATTGGCTTTACCATGCGAAAAAAGGCAGCATGAAGGAGGTGAGGGTATGAGCAACATAATGGATACTCGAGGACTTTCCTGTCCACAGCCAGTTATGGAGACCCTTGAAGAGATGGGCAGGATAAAACAAAGGCAGATTGAGGTCCTTGTAGATACTGATACTTCAAGGGAAAATGTGATGAGGGCTGCAAAAAGTCAGGGATGGGAGGTTAAGGAGATTAAACCAGGGCAAGGTGAGGGGATTTTCGGGTCAATGACAGTTTTTATGAGTTTATAAATAGACTCTAATTATCGGCGAGATATTTGTCAACGCAGGTATCCATGATGGAACAAGGCAAGGTGAAATAAGATGAAATGCGGCGCCAGAAATGCAATTACAGAGTATTGAAGAATTTATTCTGGACGGATATGGTGAAGAGAGCTTAAACTCATCAGCTTTACCGACAAAGAAATAACACCTTAGGGTGGGATGGCATTGATGAGCAGGATACTGCAGGAGATTGAATTTATTGATGCCTTAAGATGACTGTGGATAGCAATATCTTGTAATAATTTCTAAAACCTTATCAGTTGCACCTGCATTTTTTTCATAGAGTCTTATTGCTTCCCTGCCCATATATATGAGTTTTTCTTTGTTTTGAAGTAGTTCGTAAATAGCTATATATAGATTTTCTTTATCTGTTTTCAATGCTCCATTTTCTTTATAGAATTCCTCTATAAAAGGGAAATTCTCCATGCTCGGTCCGCAAATGATCCCTTTTGACCAATATGCAGGCTCAAGTGGATTCTGCCCCCCATGTTTTATGAAGCTACCTCCAATAATTGCTATTTCACAGCAGCCATATGTAGAGGCAAGCTCCCCTATTACATCAAGGATTATAACGATTGAACCAGAAAGAGGAGCACTATTATGCCTTAAATCTGTTTTTTTTATATATCTTAGAGCCTTATTCTTAACTAACTCTTCCACCTCTTTGAATCTTTCAGGATGCCGAGGGGCAAGAATCAGAATAAGGTCAGGGAAAATAGACATTAATTTGATATATGTATTTAATATTATATCTTCCTCAGGATAATGGGTACTGCCTGCAACAATGACTCTACCTTTTAAAAACTTTGTCCACTCAGGAGGCTCTGAAGGCGGTTTAGTATCAAACTTAAAATTCCCTGTTACACATATCTTTGCTGGCATAGCTCCAAGCTTTTTAATCCTTTCAGCATAAAGCTCATTTTGCATGCAAAATTTATCAATATTTTTCAAGATATCATGCATAAAAAAACCTAATCTCTTATAACCTTTGAAAGATTTTTCTGAAATCCTTCCGTTTATTAGAATGACTGGGATAAGCTTTTTTTTGCACTCTCTGATTATATTTGGCCAAAGTTCTGTCTCCATAATAATCATGAGTGAAGGCTTGAAATAATCTATCGTTTTTTTTACACAGAATGATAAATCAAATGGTACATAGATAATTTGTGCAATATTAGATAAACGTTCCTTTGCAACCTTTTGACCAGTATCGGTTACAGTTGAAAGTATTATATTGAAGTCCGGATATAATGCATTAAGTTTCTTAATGAAAGCCTCTGCTGATATAACCTCGCCAACGGAGACGGCATGAATCCAAATAGTATTTTTTTTATTGATTTCTGAAGAATCTTCAAAAACCCCAACCCTTTCCTTGAGCCATCGTTTTCTGATATCTGAAGGTCTTTTAAAATATTCTATTGGGAGTAGAAAAAGAAGAATGAAGAAATAAATTATTGAATATATTGGATAAATCATAAGGTTATGAATTAAATCTTCATTTCTTATAGTTGTGAATGTTTCGGAAATTTAGCTTTTATAAAGATCTTCAATCAGTTCAGAAACCCTTATAGAGGCATTTTTATTTATAAAAAGTTCTCTAATCTTAAAGAGTACACTTTGAATCATTTCTCTGTGTTTATCATCTTCTGAAATTTTGAGAATCTCAGCAATAATATTATCTTTATTGACCTCATTTTGCAATAATTCCTTTATCCGCATAATTGGAAGTTCATTTATTGATTTATCCAGTAATATGTTTACTAAGGAAAAATGTTCTATATTTACGAGCAGTCTGCCTAAAAAATAGCTTAAAGGGGAGAGTTTATAGATAACGACCATAGGAACCCCAAGCAGTGCAGCCTGAAAAGTGGCAGTGCCTGATGCAATTACCGCCATATCGGAAGTAATAAGACTCTTTATAGCATCTCTGCTAATGATGCAACAATCAGGGAATCTTTTTTTAAGAGAATCAAACAAAACAAGATGCTTTGCATCAAGATTGGGTGCAACCGGAATAATAAAATTATAGTGATTATTTTTTGATAGTTCAGAGATTATATCAGACATTACAGGCAGGAGGTTTTTTATCTCATGAGGTCTGCTGCCCGGCATCAATGCTATTATCGTTTTAGAATCACTAATAGCAAGTTCAAGCCGCACCTTTTTTTTGAGGTTTTCAGAACCAATATCATCAAGGCTATATCCTGATTCTTCTATTAACCTTTTTATCTCATCAACGGCTGGATGTCCGACAAATTCGCATGGTATGCCTGCTTCTTTATATATCGCCTCTTCAAATGGCAAGATTACAGCCATTTTATCTACAAGCCTCCCGATTGTCTTGATTCTCGAACTCCTCCATGCCCATATCTGTGGGCTGACATAATAGAGAATTTTAATGTTCAACTTCTTTGCCTTTTTTGCAAGTCTGATATTGAAGTCGGGATAATCTATAAGGATTAGTATCTGAGGTTTGAAACTTACGAGTGCATTTTTAACTTTATTGAATGTATCTCTTACTTTTTTATATGCTTGAAAAGCCTCTGTCAATCCGAAAGCCCCTGATATGCCAGATATCAGCTCTACCCCTGCTGATTGCATCCTAAAACCACCAACACCGACAATTCTGATATTTGGATGGAGTGATTTTAAAGAGTAGGCTAAGAGGGAACCGTATAATTCCCCAGAGCTTTCTCCCGATATTATCATTACCCTTTCAAGCATTCTTTAATTGCTTCTGATGTTGAAATGATATCTTCCTCAGCAAGTTCAGGATAAATCGGGAGAGATAAGACTTGTGATGAGATTCTCTCGGTAACAGGAAAATCATTTTTCTTATAACCTAAATATCTGAGAGCTTCCTGCAAATGCAGTGGAACAGGATAATAAACAACGGATGGTATGTCCTTCTCTTTAAGATGTTTCTGGATAGAGTCTCTTTGTTCACTCAAGATGGTGTATTGATGATATACATGGGTTATTTCATTTTTTTCTTGTGGGCATTTTACAACATCATTAAGTAAAGTATTATAAAGAGTAGCTTTCTCACGCCTTTTTTTATTATATTCATCAATTCTCTTGAATTTTACTAATAATATACCTGCTTGGATTTCATCAAGCCTACTATTGTAACCTATTAATTTATGTATATAAGATCCTTGTGAACCATGATTTCTGAGTATCCTTATTTTTTCAGCAGCTTTAGAGTCATTAATCGTTATCATCCCACCGTCACCATAAGCCCCTAAATTTTTGCTTGGATAAAAACTAAAACAACCCGCATCCCCAAAACTCCCTACTTTTTTACCATTTATTAATGCCCCGAAAGACTGGGCACAATCCTCTATCACCTTGAGGTTATGCCCTTTTGCTATTTCCATTATTGCGTCCATATCAGCAGGATGTCCGAAGATGTGAACAGGCAGGATTGCCCGCGTATTTTCATTGATATTATGACTAATTTGAGCAACATCTATATTGAAGGTTTCAGGGTCAATATCAACAAAAACTGGCTTCGCCCCTGCATAGATAATTGCTTCAACTGTAGCAAAAAAGGTAAAAGGAGTTGTAATAACCTCATCGCCCATCCCAATACCATGAGATAAAAGTGATAGGTGAAGAGCATCAGTCCCTGAAGCTACACCTATAGCTTCCTGTACGCAGTGATACTCGCTTATCTTTTTCTCCAATTCTGAAACCTTTTTGCCCAGTATGTATTGAGAGCCTTCAAATATTTCGTTCAATATAGGAAATATCTCTTCTTTTATATCTAGAAACTGCCTTTTAAGATCAATCATAGGTCTCATATCAATATGCCCTCTTTAATTATTTTATCAGCTATCTTTAAGGCATTCATTCCATCAAGTGCTGTAACAACAGGCTCATGTCTATTTATTACACAATCAATAAAGCCTTTTAATTCTTCTTTGAGAGGTTCTTTCTTTTCTATGTGAATGGTTTCTCTCTTAATCTTTCCGTCAATTTTGAAAAATTTTATTATGTACATATTTTGATAATCAAGGACAAGGTGCGAATCTTTTTGATATACCTTGAGTATCCTCGACTTTCCTGGTGAAAGCCTGCTAGCAGTCATCAAAGCGTGGACATTGCCGCCAAAATCAATCCATACCTTTGCTACATCCATTCTGTTAGTAAGCACCTTTGCCCCTACTGCCTTTATATCTTTCACCATAGCTTTTTTACCGTTAGATGAAAGAATTGAGAGTATTATGTCTATATCATGTATCATGAGATCAATAATAATATCAACATCAATTCCTCTACCCATAAAGGGGGATAATCTCTCGGCTTCAAACAAAACAGGATTATCTATCAAGGAATATAATTTCAAGACCGCGGGATTAAATCTCTCAATATGCCCTACCTGTATGATAACCCCTTTTTTTTGAGCCTCTTCGATGAGCCTTTCAGCTTCCTCAGGGGTGCTCGTAATAGGTTTTTCTATAAATATATCCTTCCCAGAATTAATGCACTTAAGTGCAGTTTCATAGTGTGTTATTGTAGGCGTAACAATACTTATAGCGTCAACTTTTTCAAGAATCTCCCTAAAATCTGTATATGGTGTGCTTTTATATCTTTCAGCAATATCAAAAGCCCTTTTTTCATCTATATCAGCAATAGCGGCAAGTCTCACATTTTCTAATTCTGAAAAAATGCGGGCGTGATGCTGTCCGAGATAACCAACCCCTATAACCCCGATATTAATCATAATATAATCACGATGATATTTCTTGGAATCTTTTCAAGACTATATCTTTAGCTTCTTTGTATCCTTTTTGTCTAAGTATATCGAGCATATTGCTGGAGGCAGCATCCCGTAGTAGTTGCTGCCTTATTTTCTTGTTCGAAATATTTTTTATATTCTGCCTACGAAATCTCTTAAGAAATACCATATATTTACTGAAATCTTTACTATAAAGGGCTTCGATCTCTTCCCTTATCGCCTTTGACATTGCAGGGCTTGCACCAGATGTTGAGATAGCAATTGTTAATAACCCCCTTCTTATTACAGATGGAACTATAAAGTTAGCTGTATCTGGATAATCAACTACATTTACAAGACATGAGGCTTTAGACGCAATTTCTCTATTAGTCTGTTCATCTGATGTTGCAGCAATCACTAAAAAGGCTCCTTCTAAATCTCCTTCTTTATATTTCCTACAAATATGTATGATACTCCCCTTATCTTTCTCTTTTTGCAGTTGTTTAGTTAAGTCGGGACTGATTATTTTTATCTTTGCATCACATTTAAGGAGAGATATTACCTTTCTTTCAGCAACCCTTCCACCTCCGATAATGACGCATTGTTTTTCTTTGATATTTAAAAAAGCAGGATAATAGCAGGCTTCCACAGTCTAATTAGACCTTTTTCTTGCCTCAGGAGCAAACTTGCTGGCAGGATATCTCTCAAGAAGTGTTTTAAAAAACTCAACAGCCTTATCTTTCATCTTAAGTTCTTGATATGATCTTCCAATTAAAAAAAGCACCTCATCATTTCTCCTGTATTCAGGATATTGCGCAACGAGTCCTTTAAATCTATTGATAGCAGAATTGAACGCCCCTTTTTTATAATAGAACTCGCCAACAAGAAATTCACCGTCAGCAATTACATTTCTGCACTTTTCTATTCTTAGTTCAACAGCTTCTTTGAATGGGTTTCTCGGATATCGTTCCTTAAGAAGCATGAACTCTTTTAGAGCTTTCTGTGCAGCGCCAGACCCTCTATCAGGAGATTCTATCTGATTAAAATAAGCCATAGCAATCTGATACTGAGCATAAGAAGCAAATCGATTGTCAGGATAAAGCTCAATAAATCTTCGGTATTCTTCTATAGCTGCATAGATTTCTTCTTCTTTTATGTATGAATCTGCGATCTTGAGATGAGCCAGAGAGGCATATTTCTTAGAAGTATCTCTGTTTTTTACCTCGATGAGAATCTTTCTTGCTTCTCCATACTCCCTATCGTTGATTAACTGATCAGCTTTTGCAATAAATTTCTCAGCATTAAAAACTTCTTCTCTTGTAACTGCCTTTTTGCCACAAGCAATCAAAAAGAATGAGACAAAGATAATGAAATAAATAAAATTTCTCGACCTCATAAGAATATATTAAAACTGTTAAGGGTGTTTTAAGTCAAGACAGCATCAGAACCCTACTAAATCTACTGATAGAAAATAGTTGAATTTAAGTAAGATATTAAATCAAAAATTGTCATTTCTGAGAATATCTGTTTTGCTGTAATGGCTACCATATTTGCCTTTCTATCCAAATTTTTACCTTTTCTGCGCGCATTTTATAGCACTGCCATCACACACACTTTTCGTCAATGCCCATTACAAGAGAAACCATCTCTTCATCAAGTCCGGAGTCCTCTCTTTGGAGTAGGAAATCGACAGGGGCAAGGCAAAGAGCAAGCATGCCAAAGTCATAGAGTCCGCATTCAAACACGAACAATTGGATCTGCTCGGCATAATCACCGAAATGCTCGATGCGGTGCTGTACGGCTATCAGGTAATGGAGGTAATATGGGAACAACCCCCCCATCCTGTAGGGGCAGGTTTGAAACCTGCCCCTACTGAAATATCCCCCCTTATCAAGGGGTGCTCCCTCTAATCCCCCTCTTAAAATAAGAGGGGGCAGGGGGAGTTATGAAGATCAACTGGCTCTTGACGACGCTATAGACTCCATCACTTCTTATGGAAAGAGATTTTGATTGCTCAAAAATTGGAAAAGAGTTTTTAGACAAGCTCAGTGTCCCTCGTATATTCAAGAATTAGTATTGCGTTCTGCTTTTTTTAAATCTGTCAGTGGCAATTTAACAAACCACTATAAATTATGTCGATCATTTGATGGTCATATTTCTGAGGATAGGTCTGCACAAACTCAAGCATATTTTCAAGAAGGGAAATATGCAACTGGTTACGCAACTCATGGACTCTTTCCATATCGTGGAAAGTTTCATCCACAGCTTATCAAAGGTCTACTTAATATTTTTGAGATTAAACAGGAAGATATTGTTCTTGCCCGATGTGTGGAAGTGGGACACTAAATATTGAAGCTTCTTTATTGGGAATTGATTCTATCGGAATGGATATTAGCCTGTTTTGTCGACTATTAGCGAGGATAAAATGTGAAAGTTTGTCATTAACGCCTGAGTATGTTGAAGCCATGTCAAACAATCCAGACAAATGGTTTAATTATTTTTCAACTGCTGATATTGATGATAAGTTAAAAAAATTAGGGAAACTGAGAAACTCAAAATTTATGAATTAGCTTTATTAGCTTATCTTGACGCAATGGGTTATGCTCGAATTATTTATAAAAATGGGAAGATTCAGAAACATTCATATGCTACGGGAAAAAAGAGAATTCCCTTGTCTTTTTATTTGATGATGTTGATGCTTGCCACAATCTCTCTACTAAATCTATAAAAGACTAAAATAGAAAATGTGTAACAAATCGCTCAATGCCGATGCTCATTACGCTCCGCTTCATTCGCACAGGTTAGCTCAAGCGTTATGTGATGGAGGAGGTGACATCATGAACATGATTTCCTTCTTCCCAAAACTACCATGATAGTATCGTGTTCTAATAATTGCTTCGATTATTTGGGTTATTGGTGGGGCACTAATTATCATCCACCCTTGGGCACGATATTCATTAAGACAGAGAGGTTATCATAGCAATTGGGAAAGGAAAGAACCTTATACCTTAAGGAAACCAGCAATTATGGCTTCAACCTATCATGAATGCCATACAAGACTTTGGGAACTGAAATGATTAGACCTTACGGCAGAGGCTATAATTATACGAGAACCTTATAGTAAGTTATTTCCGGAGGAAACCGTTTCTGATTTCAGTCGTCCGGTGAAGAAATCACGCCCCTTGACCGTAATCATTTTATATCGTTAAAATGCTATTAAGGAAATATATGCCAACCATATTGCTTATAATGGGATGGGGACTTTTCTTTTATGCAAATGAATGAAATGAATCTATTCATGTTCATTGCCGGAAGGGAGATGCAGAATGCAAATATTGGCTTGACAGGGATAATTTTGACATTAATGAAAGTCTATTATAATATTAAAAATCTACATTTCAGTGGTGAGTACCTGATAGTGACCATTAATGGGGATGAGAAAAAATTTAGGATTAAGGAGATATCTCCTGTCCTTGAAAGGGTATCTCAAGATGAAAGGAATATATATGAGATTTCTCCTTCTGGTTATGGTATCCACTGGCCTTTGCTCGACGAAGATATTTCAATAGATGGACTGCTCGGAATTCTCCATACAAGAGAACCAGAGAGAAAAACCGCTTAACAAGGCTAACTCAGCCGACACAAAAAGCCGCGCGGCTGATTAGCTTTAGTGTTAGATGTCTTGAAATAAAAAATATGAGGTGCACATGTTAAAGAAATGTATAGCGGAGTATATCGGCACATTTATTTTAGTATTTGCCGGCACTTCAGCGATCGTCGTTAATGATTTAAGTGGCGGAACCATTACCCATGTTGGGATTGCCATGGTCTTTGGATTGGTTGTTACATCGGTTATTTATACGATTGGCGATATATCAGGTGCTCATATCAATCCGGCGGTTACGATTGCCTTTTGGTATGCCAATCGCTTTCCGGGTGAAGCAGTTCTTCCTTATATAACGAGCCAGGTTTTAGGCGCCCTGAGTGCCAGCATTCTTGTGTACGCCCTCTTTCTTACTCATGACACACTAGGCTCAACCGTGCCTTCGGGCTCCAGCAGCCAGTCTTTTATATTAGAGGTAGTTTTAACATTCATCTTAATGCTTACTATTATTAATGTGGCAACGGGCGCGAAAGAAAAGGGCATTATAGCGGGAGTAGCTATTGGGAGCGTTGTTGGCCTATTAGCGCTGTTTGCAGGCCCGATATCCGGAGCTTCGATGAACCCGGCGCGCTCTATTGGACCTGCTTTAATTAGCGGCCATTTAAATGAACTGTGGCTTTATATTGCGGCGCCAATTATTGGCGCCTGCCTTGCGATTATTTGCTGTCGTTGCATAAGAGAAAAGGAGTGTTGCCGATAATGAAAAAAGTTCTGTTTGTATGCGTTGAAAACTCATGCCGAAGCCAAATAGCAGAGGCGTTTGGGAAAATACTTGGCGAAGGAATAATTGAAGCATATTCCAGTGGTTCACGCCCCTCGGGCAAGGTAAATGAAAAGGCCATTGCATCGATGAAAGATGTAGGTTACGACCTCACATCCCACAAATCAAAATCACTGAGCGACATTCCACAAATAGAATATGACTATGTAGTTACCATGGGATGTGGTGATGAATGTCCCTATGTTCAGGCCAAAATGAGAGATGATTGGAAGATTCCAGATCCTAAGCATATGGAAATGGAGGAATTTAATAACGTTCGAGACACCATAAAGAAAAAGGTTGCTAAGCTAATTGAAGAGATAAAGACATAGAACCGTCCATGTGTTCTCTATAGTTAATTTTGACAATACGTAATGAATAGAAAGGGGGCGTCATATGAAAAGCATAGCAACAATAAATTTTAAAGGCGGTGTTGGAAAGATGACTATTACTTGGCTTCTGGCAAAATATGCTGCAGAAGAAAAAAGTATTGGAGGTATTTCCCTTCTGAATTCAAAGATTATTTTGCAGGTCTGTAGAATAATATAGAGCATATTGTTGGGTAATATAATAAAAAGAATTGATAAAGTTAAAGCCAAGATAGAACAAATTGAAAGATTGCTCTCCAAAGTTAAGAGTGAATAAAGATATCAAAAGATGCTATTGCAGAAGAAGCAATGAAGTGGATGGCTCAGATGGAAGCTATTACAAAAAAGGCAGCATGAACGTATAACAACCTGCTGCACATGAACGAGGCGCACAGGAACACCGATATGCCTTCTCGTCATGCAAGAGAAATCTTCAGTTTTTCATCACATCCTGCTTGATAGCCCCTGTTTTGTAATTTATAATCATTTTGAATGCAGGTTAAAGATAAAAATGAATATTCGCTCAGTAGTGTCCGACAGTTAAGTGAATAAATTCAACTGGTTTTCTGAATTCGATATTTCCAGTTGCATTGTTGTTTCCGTAAGTAGTTATAATAACGGTATTCTTTCGAAAACTGAGACGCTTAGAATTTGTAAAATTGTGTAGAGACTTGCTGGTATGTTGAGCCGCTTTTTGAGTATGGCGACCAGCACATAAACTGATACGGCAATCCAGATTTGACTTTTTACGGCATTCTCCGAAGTGCCGTAGAAACTCTTGATGCGCAGGTTTTGCTTTATCCATTTGAAGAAGAGTTCTACCTGCCAGCGGCAGCGATACAGTTGTGCAATAGTCAATGATAGTAAGGTGAAATTGTTGGTCAGAAATACCAAGGTTTTCCCGGTTTCGGAGTCGAAATATTTGACGCGGCGAAGCTTGCCGGGATAGTCTTTGAGCGAATAAAACCCAGTAAGTATAATGGTTTGGTCGTACCGGAGGCCAGTTGATCGTTCGATATGATGAGAATAAATTCTGCGGCATTTGGAGTTGGTTTTTAATCGCGTTACAAAGAAGCCTGCTGCTTTTGAGATTCCGTGCAGTCTGGCATAATCCAGATAGCCCCGATCCATTATGTAGAAGGCGCTGGGTTCTATGGGAAGAAAATCGAGGATGTTTACATCGTGATCCTTTCCATCTGAGATACTGATGAATGTTGGGATATTGCCGCGCAGATCCAGCAACGTATGCAATTTGATTGCAGCCTTGGTTTGGCGAAAAGTTGCCCAAGGAAGCATTGATAAACATAAATCTATTGTGGTTGCATCCAGAGCATAAACCGTTTGCTCTAAATCCAAGCCGAATGGTTCGTCGCGGTAAAGAGCACGGGCTGTGACGATCAATGAATAAGCGAAATCGGCATATATACGCCAATCCCTGTGCTCGTTTGCATCGGCAAGATTTGACTTTGCGACTGTGCCGTGAATGCCCAAATATAGCTTGACATTCTTTATAAAGGCTCTAAGCCAATTGCCCTGCCGCTGTATAGTCAAGCCGTTGCCTCTGTCCCTTACTTTGTTGCGTATCCGATGACAAAGACTTCTATAAATCCCTGCAGCTGAAATATGATGCCGTGGCCAGTAACCAGAAGGTCTTACTATAATATGTGCATCCACATTCGGCACAGATATAACGCTTCAACGGAACTATCTCTGGATGCCCTTCAAGCCAGACCTCTTTGAATCCATGTCCCCACAGCCTGCTGCTGTTGCAGCGTAAACAGTTCGGCGGCCTCGGAAATGGGTATGCCCAGCCAAGTCTAAAAAGCTTCTTGATTGAAATGATGAAAAAAAGCGACAATAGATTGTTTGTGGCCCCTGAGTGGTGGAGTATCTTCGCCTGTCAAACGTTAGCCTCCCCCTTCGGGGTTCCTTTCTCTTTTATGTTCAACGGGTTATTTTAACTCAAACAGGATTGCAAAAAGGCTGAATTATTGTGAAAAAATTGTGAAACTTTAGGTTGGTTTAATCTACAAAACAACACTATATTACCATCCTATATCTCTCCATTAGCTAAATTGTAAAAACCATTTGGCAGTTTTGCAAATTCTTGACTTGTTGCAAGAACATGCTCAACAAGACCAATACTTAAGTCTTTAATTTCCTCTATTGCTTTTAATACTTCATTTACAAAAAAGGCAGAAACAGCATGACCTTTGAGGTTAATCCATTCCTTAACAAAATCAACAATAAGTTTATACTTTTTTTCGTATGATGGAATATTTTCTTTTACAGTATAAGTGGATGGTGCTATTTTTATAAACTGTGGTTCATCATATAGTCTTTGATCTATTGCATATCTTGGGAAGCCCCTATGTTTAGAGATTTGTCTCCATATTTCTTTAGCGTGTAAGGGTTTGTCCGTAGAACTTAAGACTTTATAGATTAAATCTGATAATGACTTTCTTTCATATTTATCCGCAAGTTCATCTATTCCTATTTCAAATTTCCTATAACCTACAAAACCAGGGTATTCTAATAAGATATGTTTTAAAGAATACTCATTTAGATTTTCAACATTTGCTCCTCTGCTTTGCAATTCTTTGATGAGATATTTTGTATCAGAAATAGTCTTAAGCCTTTGTAATATTTCCTTTGACATTTCTATTATTGTCCTAATATTATCGGGGGTCTTAAATTTATCCCTGAGCATGAACGTGCCAGGGCCAACAATAATAAAATCTTTAGAATAATCAAGCTTTGCATGTATTAGACGCTCATGTTCTGAAACATGTGTTGTTAGCCCGCCAAAATGACTTTTGTAAAGTTTACCGATTTCCGTAAAATGCAATGGCTCATTAACATCTCTTAAAATAAATTTAATGCGTTGAACAATTGAAAGTCTACCTGGAGACAAAATATTTTCTTTTGATATTTCAGCTCGCTTCTTCTGAATCAGAAAATAAAATAAGTAATCTTTAGAAATAGGACCTATAACTGTCATTATTTCTTGAAAAAATCTCTCCTTATTTGTAGGGAATTGGCATCTCAAAGCAGCTTCATGAATAGTAGAGTTGCGCTCTTTAATTTCAATATTATTTAAACTTGTAAAAAAAATTTTTTCAATAATTCTATACCGGTCTTCATGAAGCTCTATTATTAGGTTTGTTAAAAATCTTATATGTTCGTAAGTTCCACCAATAAAATAACTATCCTTAGCTATGTCATTAATGCTCAATATCCCATTGTATTGAAAAAGTAATCTTTCTATATTTTCTATAATCGCTTCTAAAGCTTTTTTTGTTTTATAATGTTTTATTCGTCTAATTTCTTTTGCTATAATCTGACGAATTCTTTCTCTGGTTAATCCTTTGGCATTCCCTATCTCTTCAAGCGTTCTATATTTCCCATCATCATAACCAAATCTTGCTTTAATTATTGATAAATATTTTGGAGTTACTGCGAAACGAATACTGTTTATAGCATCACTGAAAAATATTTCTTCAATTGCATGTGTTTTTGCTTTATTATTGGTATCATTTACAAAAAGCATGAGTTCTTCAATAGATGTATTAAGCATTTTTTCAGTGAAACTATTTTTTATCATCTCTTCAAAAGTTGCTTTAGAACCATCAGTTTCAAAAAGTGCACATTGTGTTTCTGATGAGAGTTTTTCTTTATTTTCATGTAGTTTTGATAAAATTGCATTCCCTATTTCATAAATTGTATTTTTGCCGACACTTTTCACTCTGCATAGTTTCATTGTCACCTTTCACATTATTTTCACTAAAACCCCCTTAAATTTCTCACAATATT
>DYHD01000046.1:0-14804 GCA_020724365.1 Thermodesulfovibrio yellowstonii
TGGCGCCGGAGTAGTTACAGAGGTTATGGAGTAGAAAGTGAACCCGAAAATAAGAATAAAACTAAAAGCATATGATTATAGATTGCTTGATCAATCAGTAAAGGAAATTGTTGATACAGCTAGAAAAACAGGCGCAAGGATAGCTGGTCCTATCCCTTTGCCAACAAAAATAAATAGATATACTATATTAAGATCTCCTCATGTTGATAAAAAATCAAGAGAACAGTTTGAAATTAGGACTCATAAACGGCTTATAGATATTTATGATTCAACTCCTGATACTGTTACAGCATTAATGAACCTTGATCTTGCATCAGGAGTTGATGTGGAGATAAAGCTATGAAATCTATATTAGGCAGAAAGCTCGGCATGACTCAGATATTTACTGAAAATGGCAAATGTATTCCAGTTACAGTGGTAGAAGCCGGACCCTGCTGTGTGGTTCAGGTTAAGACGATAGAAAAGGATGGATATGAGGCTACTAAGATTGGTTTTATTGAAATAAAAAAAATATCGAGGATATCTAAACCTTTGGTTGGAATATTTAAGAAAGCTGGATTACCCTTTTATCGGATATTAAAGGAAGTTAGAGTTGCAGGGACTAAGGTAGGAGATTATATAAAATCTGATATATTTAATAAGGGTGATATAGTAAATGTTTCAGGAATTTCTAAGGGAAAAGGTTTTCAGGGTGTCGTTAAAAGGCATAAATTCAAAGGCGGACCAGCTACACACGGCGCGACTTTTTACAGGGCGCCAGGCTCTATTGGCGCAAGTTCTTTTCCTTCGAGGGTATGGAAAGGATTAAAGATGGCAGGTCATATGGGCAATGAAAGGGTTACTGTTAGAAATTTAACGGTAGTTGATGTAAAACCTGAACTGAATCTTATTTTAATCAAAGGTGCTCTTCCAGGTGCCCAAAATACAATAATTGAAATATGGAAGGATAATTAAGATGCCCGCTATAGATGTGAAAGATATAAATAATAATGTAAAAAACACGATACAATTATCGGATGTTATATTCAAAAGCAGTGCATCTGATGCGGTTGTTCACACTGCTGTTAGAAGCTATCTCGCTAACCAGAGACAGGGAACCCATGCTACAAAGACAAGAGCTATGGTAAAAGGTGGAGGTAAGAAGCCATGGAAACAGAAGCATACAGGAAGGGCAAGGCATGGTAGTATTCGTTCTCCTTTATGGCGTGGTGGTGGTATTACATTTGGACCTCAACCAAGGGATTATTCTATTAAATTGCCTAAAAAACAAAAGAAAGCCGCCTTGTATAAAGCTTTGACTTTGAAATTGGCTGATGGAGAGATATTTGTTATTGATTCTCTACCTTTAGAAAAACCGAAAACGAAGCAGATGGTTGATATATTAGATAAATTGGGTTTTGCATCAAAAACAGTACTTATTGTTGTCTCAGATAGGGATACAAATGTGATGCTCTCAACAAGAAATATCCCGACAGCGGCTGTCATTACTGTCAGCGATTTAAATGCTTATCATATAGCTTCTTCTAATATTGTACTATTTACTTCAGATGCTATTATGAAATTGCAGCAATCAATATCTTCAGAAGTTGAGGTGTCTATATGAAATCTATCTATGATGTCATCAAGAAACCTATTTTTACCGAGAAGGGTATGGATCTCAAAGAAAAAGAGAATAAAATAATTATTGAGGTCAATATCAAGGCTAATAAGCACGAGACAAAAGAGGCTTTAGAAGATATATTTAAGGTTAAGGTGCAGAAAGTTGCTACAGTTAAAGCCAAAGGTAAGATGAGGAGATTTGGGCGGTCAATAGGTTGGAGACCAGATAGGAAAAAGGCAATAATAACCTTGAAAAAGGGTGAAAAACTAGATTTTATTGAGGGTGTATAATGGGAATTAGAAAATATAAACCGACTTCAGCCGGAAGGAGATTCCAGAGTGCTTCTGACTATAAAGATGTAACAGCTAAAAAGCCTTATGAACCTCTTACTACAGAATTGAGAAAGACAGGGGGCAGAAATAGTGATGGCAGGGTTACTGCATGGCATCGTGGCGGAGGGAATAAAAGGCAATATAGGATAATTGATTTTAAAAGAGATAAGAAAGATATCCCAGCAGTGGTTAAATCAATAGAGTATGATCCAAATAGGTCAGCAAGGATAGCCCTATTAAAATATAATGATGGAGAACATCGGTATATTATCGCTCCCATGAAGTTAAATGTTGGTGACACTGTTATATCTGGTTCTGGCTCAGAGATAAAGCCGGGCAATGCTTTGGAGATCGGCGATATACCTCTTGGAACTATGATTCATAACATCGAACTTACACCTGGCGGGGGTGCTAAACTTGTAAGAAGTGCGGGTTCATCTTCACAGATAGTGGCAAAAGAAGGTGGATATGCACATATTAAAATGCCGTCGGGGGAAGTCAGACTCGTATCAGTAAAATGTATGGCTACGATTGGACAGATCAGCAATATTGAGCATGAAAATATCTCGCTTGGCAAAGCAGGAAAAAATAGATATCGTGGTAAAAGACCTCATGTAAGGGGTGTTGCAATGAACCCAGTTGATCATCCATTGGGTGGTGGAGAAGGCAAATCTTCAGGCGGCAGACCTGCTTGCACACCGTGGGGTAAACCAGAGGGTATCAAAACGAGAAAAAATCCTAAAACGGATCAATATATTATAAGAAGAAGAAGAAAGTAAATTCGATAGATACTAAGGTATTATTTACTCGAAAATCTATGAAGTTTATATATAAGGAGGAATAAGTGCCACGATCTCTTAAAAAAGGACCTTTTGTAGAACCGAAGCTTATGAAAAAGGTTCAATCAATTATAGATACAGGCGAAAAAAAGATGATAAAGACCTGGTCAAGACGTTCTACCATAGTTCCTGAGTTTATAGGCTTTACATTTGCTGTTCATAACGGAAAAAAATTTATTCCGGTATATGTAACTGAAAACATGATCGGACATAAGCTTGGAGAGTTTTCTCCCACAAGAACATACAGAGGACATGCTGGATCTTCAAAGTCAGCAAAGGGTTAATGAAATGGAATCAAAGGCAATCTTTAAATTTGTACGAGTATCACCAAGAAAGGCTCGAAGAGTTATTGATTTGCTCAGGGGCAAGACAGCGACTGAGGCTCTTATATTATTGAAATATATACCATACAAAGCAGCTATGCCTATTGAAAAGGTTTTAAAATCGGCAATGGCAAATGCTGAGCAGCAAAATACTAAATTGGATATTGATAAATTAAAGATAAAGACTGCTCTTGTAGATCATGGACCTATAATGAGGCGAACTGATACAAGGGCAATGGGTAGAGCCAATATAATTAAAAAGAGAACTTGTCATATAAAAATTATCCTTGCGGAGGAATAGTGAGAATGATTGATTTTAAAATGCAAAACTTAGAGCGGACATACTATAAAGCATTGGATATCCGCGACCTTCTTAGGAGGTGTTGATTTGGGTCAAAAGACAAATCCAATAGGTAATAGAATTGGAATAATCAGGACATGGGAGTCGAGATGGTTTCTTAAAAAGGGTTATTCAGATCAGCTTATTGAGGATTTTAAAATAAGGAAATTGATCAAAGAAAAACTATATCACGCAGGGGTTGCAAAAATTGAGGTAGAACGACCCGGTCAGAAAATAAAGTTAATTATTCACACAGCTAGGCCTGGTATTATCATTGGTAAAAAGGGTGTCGAGGTCGAGAAGCTTAAAAAAGAGGTTGAAAATATTACCGGCAAACAAATCGGTGTTGATATAAAAGAAGTAAGAAAGCCCGAGGTTAATGCTCAACTTGTATCTGAAAATATTGCAATGCAATTAGAAAAGAGGGTTGCTTTCAGGAGGGCTCTTAAAAGGGCAGTTTCTTCGGCTTTGAGATTTGGAGCTTTAGGAATTAAGGTGCAATGCTCAGGTAGGCTTGCAGGCGCAGAAATTGCGCGTTCTGAATGGTATCGTGAGGGTAGGGTTCCATTAAATACATTCAGATCTGATGTAGATTATGGTTTTTCACAGGCTAAGACAACTTATGGAATAATTGGTGTAAAGGTCTGGATGTACAGTGGTGATATTTTACCTGAACATAAGGGAATTACTGAGAGGGAGTGATAAAATGTTAGCACCAAAAAAGGTTAAATACAGAAAAATGATGAAAGGCAATATGAATGGTATTGCCTATCGCGGTTCGGATGTTAGTTTTGGCGAATATGGTCTTAAATCTCTTGAACCAGGCTGGATAACAAGTCGCCAGATCGAGGCAGCCAGAGTCGCTATTACGAGGTCAGCAAAAAAAGGCTGTAAGGTTTGGATAAGGATATTTCCTGATAAACCTATTACGAAAAAACCTGCTGAAACCAGGATGGGTAAGGGAAAGGGTAATCCAGAATATTGGGTGGCTGTCATTAAGCCCGGTAGAATTATTTATGAGATATCAGGAGTTAGTGAGGATATAGCGCGTGAGGCATTTAAGCTCGCTTCACATAAATTGCCTTTAGCTACAAGATTTGTTAAGAGGCAGGAGGCGGTAATATGAAGCAGACATCGATAAAGTCTCAGTCAATTGATGAATTGAAATTAAAATATATTGACCTTAAAAAAGAACTTTTCAATCTGAGATTTAGACTTGCAAAAGGCGATCTTGAGAATAATATGAGGGTAAGGCAAGTAAGAAAGGATATCGTAAGGGTTTTAACCCTTATTACTGAGAAAGAAAAAAAGGTATCCCAATAGATATCTAAGAGGAGCAAAAATGCCTAAGAAGGTTTATACAGGTAAGGTTTTAAGTAATAAGATGGATAAAACAGTAGTAGTTGCTGTTACTAGGTTGTACCAACATTCATTATATAAGAAAACCATTAAGAGTGTCACTAAGCTCAAGGCTCATGATGAAGAGAATAAGTGTAATATTGGTGATTATGTTCAGATTGTTGAAAGCAGGCCAATCAGCAAGGATAAGCATTGGCAGGTAATTAAAATTCTCGGTGAGGGCAAATAATTATGATACAGACAAATAGCATACTTGAAGTTGCTGATAACTCTGGTGCGAAAAGAGTTATGTGTATCAGGGTTCTTGGAAGTTCTAATAGAAGATATGCCCGGCTTGGCGATATTATCGTGGTGAGTGTTAAGGAGGCAGCTCCAGATGGCAATATTAAAAAAGGCGCTGTAGCAAAGGCTGTAGTTGTCAGAACTAAAAAAGAGACAAGAAGGACTGATGGTTCATACATAAGGTTTGATCAGAACGCTGTAGTTATCTTAAACAATCAGTTAGAGCCTATTGGTTCCAGAATATTCGGACCGGTTGCAAGAGAATTAAGGTGGAAGGAATTTACTAAAATTATATCCTTGGCGCCAGAGGTTCTTTAATAAATTTATTCATTCAGCAAAGGGTAAATGGAGGATTAAGTGGGTCTTAGCATAAAAAAGAATGATACGGCGATTGTATTATCAGGCAAAGAGAAAGGCAAAAAAGGCAGGGTTATATCTGTTGTGCCTCTGAAAGAAAAAGTTATAATCGAAAATATAAATATTATTAAGAAGCACATGAAACCCAATAGGAAAAATACACAGGGTGGTATTATTAGTAAAGAAGGAGCATTGCATATTTCCAAGATAATGCTGATTTGCCCGAAATGTAATAAGCCCACTCGCATATCCAATGCTTTGATTGATAATCAGAAAAAAGTTAGGATGTGTAAAAAATGCAAGGAGGTCATTGACTAATAATGTCTCCAAGATTAAAAGAAAAATATTATAAAGAAATTGTTCAATCAATTAGCAATGAGTTTGGATATAAAAATGTGATGCAGGTACCCAAGATTCAAAAGGTTGTTGTTCATGTCACTTTGGGAGAGGCTACGCAAAACATCAAACTGCTTGATGCCGCTGAAAAACAGCTTGCATCAATTACCGGGCAGAAACCCTTAATCACAAAATCTAAAAGAGCTATAGCAGGGTTTAAATTGAAGCAGGGCGTACCTTTGGGATGCAAGGTCACCCTCAGAGGTGATAGAATGTATGAATTTCTTGAAAGATTATTGAGTTTATCTCTCCCGAGAATAAGAGATTTCAGAGGGCTTCCTACAAAATCTTTCGATGGTAGAGGTAACTATTCCTTTGGCTTGAAGGAGCAGTATATATTCCCTGAAATTGATTATGAAAAAGTAGAGATGGTGCATGGCATGGACATTACTATATGCACAACTGCAAAAACTGATCAAGAATCAAAGGCATTATTGAGATATTTCGGGTTCCCATTTAGAAAATAAAGGAGGCGTTAGTGGCTAAAATATGTATGATGGAGAAATTTTTAAGGACGCCTAAATATCCAGTGAGACATCACAATAGATGTAAACTGTGTGGCAGACCTAATGGTTATATGAGAAAATTCGGCATTTGCAGAATTTGCTTCAGGAATTATGCTCTTATAGGGCAAATCCCAGGCGTAACAAAGGCAAGCTGGTAGAGGTGATTGAATGTTGACTGATCCTATCGCAGATATGCTTACTCGAATAAGGAATGCTGTCCGTATTAAGAATGAAAAGATAGATATTCCTGCTTCGAGGATAAAGGTTGAAATAGCAAAGATTTTAAAGGAAGAGGGTTTTGTTAAATCCTATAAAATCTTGAAAGATAAGAAACAGGGTATCTTAAGGTTGACACCTAAGTATAGTCCTGATGGTAAGGCAATTATTACAGATTTGAAAAGGGTTAGCACACCTGGCAGGAGGGTATATATAGGAAAAGAGGAAATACCAAAGGTTATGGGTGGTGTTGGTATAGCGATCATAACAACCTCAAAGGGTATCCTCACAGATAAGGAATGTCTTAGAGAGGGTGTTGGTGGCGAAGTTTTATGTTATATTTGGTAGGGGTGGTATAAAATGTCGAGAGTTGGTAAAAAATATATAGAGATACCTGATGGTGTATCAGTCAGTTTAGCCCAGGATTTAGTTACTGTCAAGAGCAACAGAGGGCAAATGGATTATCACTTACCACAGGGCATAATTCTATCTATTGATAGTGGTAGGATTATGGTGCAGAGAGAATCTGATACTAAAACAGTTAAGGCACTTCATGGGCTCGCCCGTAGCATATTGGCAAATATGGTTCAGGGGGTGTCACAAGAATATCAAAGAGTGCTCGAGACCTTTGGAATTGGCTATAGAGTCCAGCTTAAGGGAGATAAATTATTATTCGCACTTGGGTATTCACATCCTGTTGAATATGAAATTCCAAAAGGAGTATCTGCTTCAGTTGATGATAAGCAGTCTGTTATAACCCTTAAGTCTATAGATAAAAATCTTCTAGGGCAAACGGCTGCTGAGATCAAAAGCCTTCGGTTTCCAGATTCATATAAAGGGAAAGGCGTAAGATATGCAGGAGAAAGACTTAAACTGAAAGCAGGCAAGACAGGCAAAAAATAAGTTATAACCCTATAATTTCAAATTAATAGATACAAGCTTATTATTAAGAATTAGCGTCTGCCTAAATAAATCGTAATTTTTCTCCGATTTATGAGTATTATGAGTTTGATAGAATATATTTTTTACAGACGCAAATTGGATTTAATGACCTTTTAAAGAATAATTATAAGCTGTTTTAGTTATAGTATAGGAGGGAATAGGTGATTTTAAAGGAGCTGGCAAGGGATAGAAGGCATAAGAGGGCAAGAAAAAAGGTTTTTGGAACATTTGATAAACCAAGACTTTGTATTTATAAAAGTCTTAGCAACATATACGCCCAATTAATAGATGATGCCAAAGGATATACAATCGTTTCCGCTTCTACTTTGGATATAGAGTTTAAGGATATTACAACCAACAAAGGTAATGTTAAGATGGCTATAGCAGTCGGTCGCTTAATAGCTTCTCGTGCGATTAGTAAGGGCATAAAGAAGATTGTTTTTGATCGTAGCGGCTACAAGTATCACGGAAGTGTAAAGGCATTTGCAGATGCTGCAAGACAAGGCGGGCTGGAATTTTAAACAGGGAGGTATGGTGAAGATCGAGATTATCAATCCAGAGGGTCTCAACTTAAGGGATAAAGTCGTATATATAAATAGGGTAGCAAAGGTTGTCAAAGGTGGCAGAAGGTTCTCATTTAGTGCACTTGTAGTGGTTGGAAATGGAGAAGGCATTGTTGGCATAGGCAAGGGCAAGGCATCCGAAGTCCCAGAGGCTATTAGAAAGGCGATAGAGCAGGCTAAGAAGAGACTTTTTAAATTTGCAATTAAAGATGGTACAGTAACCCATAGAATCATTGGTAAATATGGCTCTAATTCGGTTGTGATTAATCCGGCTCGAAAAGGAACTGGGTTGATAGCAGGTGGTGCTGCACGAGCAGTTTTTGAGGTTGCAGGCGTGCAAGATGTTGTAGCCAAGTCATTAGGCGGTCATAATCCTTTTAATACAGTTAAGGCTACGCTTGATGGTTTAATGAACCTAAAGGATCAGGATGTCGTATTCAAGCTTAGAGGCAAGACAGAGGGAGAATCTCCGTCCGAAGAAGAAAACGATTAGGAGGATAGAAAACTAATATCATGAAAATACAGGATTTATCCCCAGCTAAGGGTAGCAATAGAAAAGCAATAAGAGTAGGCAGAGGACCTGGTTCGAGACATGGCAAAACATCCACTAAAGGACATAAAGGACAGAAATCGCGTTCAGGCGGCACAAAGGGCCCGATGTTTGAAGGTGGACAGACTACTTTACAGAGAAGACTACCCAAAAGAGGATTTAAAAACTATCCATTTAAAAAGCAATATGCAATTTTAAATCTTAAGGATATCGAGAGATTGCAGGGTATTGATGAAATAACACCAGATTTCCTTATACAAAAGAAGGTGATAAAAGATATTAAAGATGGATTGAAGATTTTAGGGGTAGGTGAGATAAGTAGGCCATTTACAATTAAAGCCCATGCATTTAGTTCGTCCGCTTTAAACAAGATACAGGCATCAGGCGGGAAGGTCGAGGTGCTTCAGCCTTGAGACTTCTCACCACTATTCAAAATATTTTCAAGGTTCCTGAACTAAGAAGTAGGATAATATTTACTTTAGCTCTTCTCGTTGTATATAGAGTCGGCGCACATATACCTACCCCCGGCATTAATAGCGAGGCGCTTCGCAGATTTCTACTTGAAAAAGGCGGCGCAGTAGTAGGTTTTTTTGATATATTTTCAGGTGGAGCGCTGTCACAAATGGCAATATTTGCACTTGGAATAATGCCATACATAAGTGCATCTATCATAATCCAGTTGTTAACAGTGGTCATCCCAGCACTTGGAAAGATTGCAAAAGAAGGGGAGGCGGGTAGAAAAAAGATTATAAAGTTCACTCGCTATGGCACTGTTGGAATAGCAGCAATACAATCCTTAGGAATAGCGATTGGATTGGAAGGCATGGCAGGTGGTGAGTTTGTTCAAGACCCTGGCTGGCCATTCAGATTGATTACAATGATCACTCTTACATCAGGAACGGTTTTTTTAATGTGGCTCGGTGAGCAGATAACCGAAAGAGGGATTGGGAATGGCATTTCTTTAATTATATTTTCAGGTATTGTAGCAGGGCTTCCTGTTGCAATTGCTAGAACATTCGCCCTTATCAGGGCAGGCGAGGTATCATTAATCTTTGTTATTATACTTATTCTAGTAATGGTAGCTATAGTGGGTGGTATTGTTTTCATTGAAAGAGGGCAGAGAAAAATACCCGTACAGTATGCAAGAAGAATTATAGGTAATAAAGTTTTTGGCGGACAGACTGCACATTTGCCATTAAAGATTAATACTGCAGGGGTAATACCCCCTATCTTTGCATCTTCGATAATAATGTTTCCTGCTACTATAGCTGGTTTTATAGCAATCCCATGGGTGCAATCTCTATCAGCGCAGTTGTCACCAGGAACGATTATTTATACCACTCTCTATATGGGACTTATATTCTTTTTCTGCTTTTTCTATACTGCCGTCATATTCAATCCTGTTGATATTGCAGAGAATCTTCAAAAACAAGGCGGATATATTCCCGGTATTAGACCCGGACAAAAGACATCTGATTATATATATAGGGTTATTACAAGGCTTACATTTGTAGGTGCTTTATATCTTGGTTTCGTGTGTATAATACCAGAAATATTCATTGCAGAACTGAATGTCCCTTTTTATTTCGGAGGGACATCGCTTTTGATAGCTGTAGGTGTTGCTTTAGATACTGTTTCACAGATCGAGTCGCATTTAATTACAAGGTCCTATGATGGTTTTCTCAAAAAGGGTCGAATTAAGGGTAGAAGATAATCTTTGTGATAATCATTAAGTCTCAAGGCGAGATAAAGCAAATTGCTGAGGCTTGTAAGATAGTGGCAGAAGTGCTAAGAAATTTAAAATCATTTGTAAAAGAAGGCGTTTCTACTGCCCAGATTGAATCTTACGTTGAAAAAGAGATACATAAAAGAAAGGCATTGCCTGCATTCAAAGGTTACAGAGGGTATCCTTCAAGCGTCTGCCTTTCAATAAATAATCAGGTAGTTCATGGCATTCCATCAAAATCAAGTAGGTTAAAGAATGGCGATATAATAAGTATTGATTTAGGGGTTTTGTTGAATGGTTTTTATGGTGATGCAGCAATAACTCTATCGGTAGGCGATGTAAATCCTGATGCAAAAAAACTGATTAAGGTTACGGAAGAGGCACTATACATAGGTATTCAAAATGCTATAGTTGGTAATAGAGTCTCGGATATATCTTCGTCAATACAGCAGCATGTTGAGAAAAATAGATTTTCTGTTGTGAGAGCGTTTGTCGGGCACGGGATTGGTCGGCTTTTACATGAAGACCCTCAGGTGCCCAATTTTGGTAAACCAGGACAAGGGGTAAGATTAAGGGAAGGAATGACCATTGCTATTGAGCCTATGGTAAATGCAGGAGGCCCTGATGTTGTTATACTAGATGATGGCTGGACTGCTGTAACTACAGATGGAAGTCTTTCAGCTCATTTTGAACATACAATAGCAATAACAAAAAATGGTCCTGAAATATTGACTAAATAATTGAAAATAGGTGATATTAATAAGTTACATATGGAAAAAGAAGAAAGCATAGAAGTCCAAGGTAAGATTGTCGAAACACTCCCTAATGCCATGTTCAGGGTTGAACTTGAAAATGGACAGATAATACTCGCCTACATTTCAGGTAAGATGAGGATGCATTTCATAAAGATATTGCCTGGCGACAAGGTTCTAGTTGAAATATCCCCTTATGATCTTACAAAGGGCAGAATAACATATAGATATAAGTAACCGAAAAACAGAGATAGAAAGCTGTCATTCCGAGCAAAGCGAGGAATCTCTCATGTTCATTCGAGACAAGCCTTGCTGTTTTCCAAGAAAGATTTCTCACACCATTTGGATGTTCGAAATGGCAGATAAATCAAAGGGTTTACAATCCTATCTCTATTTTAAGGAATAATATAATTGTAAGTAATAGGAGGAGATAGCATGAAGGTCAGACCTTCAATCAAAACGATATGTTCAAAATGTAAAATTATAAGGCGGAAAGGTGTATTAAGAGTTCTTTGTGAAAATCCGAGGCATAAGCAAAGACAAGGATAGAATAAAATTAAGTTATAGCATGATAATAAAGGAGTTTAAATATGGCAAGAATAAGTGGTACTGACCTTCCAAAAAATGAACGGATAGAAATTGGTTTGACTCGGATTTTTGGCATTGGAAGGACTTTGTCTAAGAAGATTTTAACTCAGACCAATATTAATCCTGATACTCGTGTTAAAAATCTATCTGATGATGAAATAGTAAAGATAAGAAATCTAATAGACAGGGATTATAAGGTCGAAGGTGACCTTAGAAGAGAAGTAGCCATGGATATTAAAAGGCTAACCGATATAGGTTCTTATAGAGGGCAGAGACATCTCGCTCATTTGCCTGCAAGAGGTCAAAGAACAAAAACCAATGCAAGAACTCGCAAAGGACCAAGAAAATTGGTAGTTAAGAAAAAGTAAGGAGGTTTTCCATTGGCTCAGAAGAAAAGAGGCAGTAAAAAAGTAAAAAGAAATATAGTTTCAGGTGCAGCTCATATTCAAACTACTTTCAATAACACTATAGTTACAATCACTGATCCAAATGGCGGTGTCATCGCTTGGTCGAGTGCTGGTAGTCTCGGATTTAAGGGTTCAAGAAAAAGCACCCCATTTGCTGCTCAAATGGCTTCGGAGGCTGCTGCTAAAAAAGCCAAAGAAATGGGACTTAAACAAATTGATGTATATATAAAAGGTCCTGGTTCAGGTAGAGAAACAGCTATAAGAGCGCTTCAAGCTGCGGGCCTTGAAATAACCATGATTAAGGATGTTACACCCGTTCCTCATAATGGTTGCAGACCGCCAAAAAGGAGAAGAGTATAAATGGCAAGATATAGAGGTCCACTTTGCAAATTGTGTAGAAGGGAAGGAGAAAAACTCTTTCTTAAAGGTAATAGATGTTATACCGAAAAATGTTCAGTAGAAAGGCGCAAATATGCTCCTGGTCAACATGGACAAGGCAGAGGCAAACTATCAGATTATGGAATTCAATTGAGGGAGAAACAGAAGGTAAGAAGGATTTATGGCGTAATGGAAAATCAATTTAGGATATATTTCCATAAGGCTTCCAGAATGAAGGGGATTACAGGCGAAGTTCTCCTGCAATTGCTTGAAAGAAGACTTGATACAGTGGTCTTCAGAATGGGATTTGCATTGAATAGGCGAGAAGCAAGACTTATAATTAAACACCGGCATTTCCTAGTAAATGGTAGGATTACTGATATACCATCATATCTGCTTACCCCTGGTAATATTATTGAAGTAATTGAGACAAGCAGACAGATTCAATCGATTAATGAAAGTCTCTCGATTGCTGAACATAGAGGCATCCCTAGCTGGCTGGAATTAGATATCAAGAATTATAGAGGTAAGTTTGTCAGAATACCTACAAGGGATGAAATACAGCTTCCCGTTCAAGAACAGTTGATAGTAGAATTGTATTCAAAATAATTTTTTAAACTAAATTCCGCAGACATTATTTCAGATTATAATGTTTCTACGGTTTAGGAGGTCTTATAGATGGGTCTTTTAAGTAGGGGCTTTCAATTTCCTCAAAAGATAAGCTTTGATGAAGATACCCTAACTCTTTTTTATGGCAAGCTTATTGCTGAGCCGATTGAAAGAGGTTTTGGCACGACTATTGGTAATTCCTTAAGGAGAGTTTTATTATCTTCTATTGAAGGCGCTGCAGTGACATCTGTCAGAATTTCAGGTGTTTTACATGAGTTTTCAAATGTAGAGGGGTTGAAAGAAGATGTAGTTGATATTCTACTCAATATAAAAAAGCTAAGATTCAAATTATATAGTGAAGAAGAAAAGATAGTGAGGATTAATATAATAGGTCCCAAACAGATTACAGGAGATGATATTCAACTTGTAGCAGGCATAGAACTAATGAATAAAGATCAATATATAGCTACTATTGATAAGGGTTTTTCTATTGAGATTGAGATGAGGGTTAAAAAGGGCAAAGGATATATTCCTGCTGAACTTAACAAAGATGATGACCTTCCGATAGACACACTTTTTATAGATTCTGTTTTTAGTCCTGTTAAAAAGGTTAATTTTCAGGTAGAGAAAACGAGGGTCGGAAAACAGACTGATTATGATAGGCTGATCATGGAAATCTGGACTGATGGGAGCATTTCTCCCGAGAAAGCTTTGAGCGATGCTGCTCATATCTTAATTGATCACCTCGACTTGTTTATCTTTTTTGAAGAACAATTGAAACCTGAAGAAGTTGCTATTGAGCGTCCTATTTCAGTAAATCCTACTTCTAGTGAGTATCTTATGAAGAGCATAGATGAACTTGAATTGTCTGTAAGAGCTTATAATTGTTTAAAAAATGCAAACATCAAAAATATTGCAGACCTCGTCCAAAAAACTGAATATGAAATGCTTAAAACAAAGAATTTTGGCAGGAAATCACTTAATGAAATAAAAGAATTACTAAATTCTAAGGGCTTACACTTTGGAATGAGAATAAATTTACACTAAATTTAAAGATTCTATCCAGTATCTGTTTAGAGACTCTTATTATCATTGTTAGCCCTTCGATAAACTCACAGTACAAGCCTTTTGGCTTATCACCTCATCCTTAACAGGATCATGGTGACGCACAGTCATTATATAGACAGATACTTTTAGACTAAAATAGGAGGTAAAACAATGAGACATAAAGTAGCAGGCAGTAGTTTTGGAAGAACAGCTAATCAGAGGAAGGCTTTGTTAAGAGGGGTCATTTCTTCCCTTTTTGAACATCAAAGGATAGAGACATCATTAGCAAAAGCCAAAGCAGTAAAGGGTATTGCTGAAAAACTTGTTACTTTCGGTAAAAGGGGAGACCTTCATGCAAAAAGGATGGTTTTCAGTTATATACCCAATAGAACTGTTGTTGCAAAGCTATTTTCCGAAATTGCTCCACGTTTTATGAATAGGAATGGTGGCTATCTGAGGATATTAAAAACAAGACAGAGAGTCAATGATAGGGCTCCTATGGCAATAATTGAATTTATAGATTATAATGAAATAAGAGATAAGGCAGTGCCTAAAGAAAAAAAGAAGGTAGAAAATAAGTGAAAATAATCTTTCTCGTTCTTGCAATCATAGTGGTAGTGGTTTTACTTCAATTTGTTATTTTACCGAAATTGGGAATCCCAAAGTGAATTCCTTCGAGGAAGGAGTTGGGC
>DYHD01000046.1:14814-18247 GCA_020724365.1 Thermodesulfovibrio yellowstonii
ATAATAATAATAAATGTAAATAAAATCACCCTAGTAATTCAGGTATTAATCAGTAAAAAAGGGATTTGGTCCTCCATATCCCTTTTTTAATAATAAATGCGAGGAGATAAAATGCTAAAAATAGGGGTTCTTGCATCAGGTCGAGGCTCAAACTTTCAGGCTTTAATAGACTCACTAGAGTCTGGAAAGATAAATGCTGAAATCGGGCTTTTGATTGTGGACAACCAAAATGCATATGCTATTGAACGAGCTAAAAAGCATTCTATTGAGTATCTTTATATAGATCCTTCAAATTATCCTACAAAAAATGAATATTATACTGAAGTTGCCAATCAATTTAAAAAAAGGGATGTAGAACTTGTCGTTTTAGCTGGCTTTATGAGGGTTGTTAAGAAGCCCTTGATAGATGCCTATCCGAATAAAATTATGAATATTCATCCTGCTCTTTTACCTTCTTTTCCGGGTCTTCATGGGCAGAAGGACGCAGTTGATTATGGCGTGAGAATAAGTGGTTGCACAGTCCATTTTATAGATGAAGGTATTGATAGTGGTCCCATAATTATACAAGCCGCGGTCCCGGTTTCTTTTGAGGATAATGAAGAAATTCTATCTCAAAGGATATTGGAATTGGAGCATAAAATTTATCCTGAAGCCGTTAAACTTTATTCCGAAGGAAGGCTTAAGATTGAGGGAAGACGTGTAAGAGTATTGAACTTTAAGTTACCTGATGAAAGAATAATTAATCCGCAGATTGTTTAAAAATGATACAGATAATAGGTGGGGCATCAAAGGGAAGAAAAATTACAGTAAAAAAAGCCAATTTAAAAAAGGGGCAGAAATTACTAAGGCCAACATCTGCAAAGGTGAGGAAGGCGATTTTTGATATCATCAAAAATCGGGTTGAGAACTGCTCATTTCTTGACTTATATGCAGGCTCTGGAGCTGTTGGATTAGAGGCTTTGAGTAGAGGGGCTTCTAATGTAGTCTTTGTTGATGATAATCCTTCAAGAATTAATGACATTAAAAAGATGCTCCAATCCTTAGGATTTGAAAATAAAGCCCAGACTTATAAATATACTTCAACTTCATATATCCAGAGATTAAGAACTGATAGTAATATTTTTTTCGATATTATATTTGCAGACCCTCCCTATGATTCTCAAGAGATTTTTGAGATAATGCCATTAATAGAAAAAAAAGACATAATAACCAATAATGGGTTATTAATTGTAGAGCATCCATCAAGAAATATTGAGATGCCTTCAGAATTAGGCAAGTTGAAATTGCTCAAACAGTATAAATATGGAGATACTACCCTTAGTTTATATATTAAACAAGCTTTATCTATTTAGGTACTTATGATAAAAACGGAGATGACTCATGAGATTTGCGATATATCCGGGGACATTTGACCCCATAACAAATGGACATCTTGACTTAGTAAAAAGAGGCTTAAGGATTTTTGATAAAATTATAATTGCCGTAGCCCCTCATCCTAAGAAACTTCCGCTACTTACTTTAGATGAAAGACTTAGGTTGATACGAGAGTCAATTATAAATTTGAAAAATGTGGAAGTAGAGGCATTCAATGGATTATTGATTGATTATGTTCGGAAGAAAGGCGGTTGTGTGGTAATAAGGGGACTTAGAGCTGTATCTGATTTTGAATATGAATTACAGATGGCGCTTATGAATAGAAGGCTTGATATGAAAATAGAGACTGTATTCATGATGCCGTCTGAGGAGTTTTCTTATCTAACATCGACTATTGTTAAAGAAGTTGCATCTTTTGGTGGTTCTATTAAAGGTCTTGTCCCGGATGTTGTAGGGATAGCACTTAGAGAAAGGTTTTTTGGTTCTACAGAACAGCTGTAATTAATAATCAATAGAAGAACTATTACTTTGCTCATTTTTATATTGTATCATGAGGGGTGATGAAGACTTCACAGAGCAGGCCGCTTTAAGAAGTGGTCTGATGTAAAAGAATAATGTATGAAGTCTTCATTTCCCATGAAAATGGATTATAAAAAAGATTCAAAGCACACTAGACAGTATCAATGATAAAACAATTGCAGTATTAGGGTTGTCCTTCAAACCTAACACAGACTTCTTTATAATTTAACTTCCAATCCTTTCTCTTTCAGAAATCTTTTTACCTCTCCGATGCTCAAAATCCTATAATGAAAAACCGAAGCGGCAAGCAGTATTTGAGCGCCTCCCTTTACAGCGCCCTCATAAAAGTGCTCGAGGGTTCCTGCGCCGCCTGAAGCAATAACCGGTAGTTTGACTGCATCAGCGATGGCGCGGGTGAATTCCAGATCATATCCGGCTTGTGTGCCATCTCCGTCCATGCTTGTAGGCAGTATCGTTCCAGCACCTAATCGCTCGCATTGCCCTGCCCATTCGACAGCATCTTTTCCGACAGGTTTCGTCCCTCCCGATACAACGAGTTCAAAACCCGAAGGCATTGACTTGTTTCTTCTGGCGTCGATTGCGACGGTAATCTTCCTGGAGCCGAATTTCCATGCTGCCTGTTCGACAATTGCAGGATTTTTAACGGCTGCGCTATTCATAGATACATTATCGGCGCCTGCTTCCAGAACAAGCTCAATATCTTCGAGAGTGGCGATTCCACCTCCGACTGTAAGTGGAATATCTATTACCGATGAGACATTCCTGACCCACTGAAGCCTCGTTTTGCGGTTTTCCAGTGTAGCAGCTATATCGAGCATGGCAAGTTCATCTGCTCCTTCTTTCTGATAGAATACGGCGTTTTCAACTGGATCTCCCGCATCTTTAAGATTAACAAAATGAATCCCCTTTACTACTCTTCCTTCTTTCATATCAAGGCACGGCATAATTTTGATTATATTCATAAATTAGCTCCTTTAAATTTTGTTTAAATATATGTTCACTGAAGTCCCGGCATAGAAATATGTTATAAGTTTTATCAACTATATTTTATAGATACGATTTCATGCAGACAACAAGATAGCTGTTTTTTATTCTAATTTGCTTCCCATAGAATAACGGTTGTGGCAGCTTATTATCAAGGTTTCCAAGGTCATTTGGCTTTTGATTTTGAATATTGAATTTTTTCATTCTCCTGACAGTTAGATTATATATATCATTGCCTAATTTGCTAATACTTACACCTACCTTCGAGGGATTGCCACGCACCTTTCAGGTGCTCGCAATGACGGTAGGGATAAGCCTTTTGAGTGTCTAAATCAGGATTTAGGATGTACTAAGGAGTGCATAAGTAAGGCGTCATTATTGAAAAATCTCCCCTGCCTGCCGCGACTGCGGCGCAGGCAGGCCTTGCCCCTCTTTGACAAAGAGGGGAACACACCCCTTAATCCTCTCTTGATAGAGGAGAAACATACCTCCCTTTGGCAAAGGGAGGTTAGGAGGGATTTTATATAATTAATGT
>DYHD01000047.1 GCA_020724365.1 Thermodesulfovibrio yellowstonii
TATGCTCATAACAATAAGCATCCCGATGATTCCATAATCAACAGCAAGCTTCATCGTCTCCATTGAATCGCTCCTTCTATACTTAGCGATGTAAATTATGTCGCATAACACAGCAGTGCTCTGTCATGCCAGCTTGTCTGGCATCCTTCTTTTTCGGAAAGATTCCGAACAAGTCGGAATGACAACCAAGTAAATGTCATGCCCGAAGTTTTTAATCGGGCATCCAGTTCCTAATTTCGAAATTCGAATTTCGGATTTAGTGCTTACTTTTTATCGCATGTTTCAGAATCGCATCCCGGACAATGCCCTTTCTTTTTCCATACAGAGCGGTATAAGAGATATACCGCTCCAGCGATAATCACAGCCATTAATGCAATATCTATAAATCCCATCTTAACCTCCTCTCTTCTCTATGCTTACCCGTTACCATAGATTGGGCTTCAGGCTTTTCTGTAGATATTTTCATCCCCTTCTTTGGCGAAGAGGGGTTAGGGGAGATTTTCTGAATCATAAATCACTCCTTAAAATCCCCCTTAATCCCCCTTTTCCAAAGGGGGAAAATATCTCACTTACCCACACAGAAGCCGGAAGAGCTACCTCACTTCTTCCATCTTAACAGCCTCATGGAGTTAAGTATTACTGCAAGCGAACTTGCCTGATGAAAGACTGCTGCAGCTATCATACCGATAATTCCATATGATGCGAGCCCTATCATGACTGTATTGAATACCACAGCAAAGGCAAGATTCTGCCTGATTACGGACAATGCCTTTCTCCCTAAAGCGGTAATGCGCGGCACGCTCAGAATATCATCATTTAAAATCACTGCATTGGCAGCATGAACTGCAATATCACTGCCGACAACACCCATGGCAATTCCCACATCTGCCGCAGCCAGCGCTGGGGCGTCGTTAATGCCGTCTCCAACCATTGCAATAACATTGCCCTGTTTCTTTAAGCCCTCAATCCTGTTTGCTTTGCCCTCAGGGGAAAGTTCAGCAATTACTTCATTAATGCCTACCCTATGAGCAATGGCTGAGCCGGTGCGAGGATTATCTCCTGTGTAGAGGGCAATAGTTTTTAATCCCTGCGACCTTAATAACTCTATTGCCCTGGCAGATTCCTCTTTGGGCGGGTCAATCAACTCTAAAACGCCACAGACTTCCTTTGGGCAATTTGGGCAACAAATACCCCCTTTGTCTTTGATGCCAACTGCATCGTTACATTCTTCTATACTGTGAACCAATATCAGGGCGGTTTCACCTTGCTGTTCCCTTGTATTCATATAGTCTTCAATCTCATGGGAAAGCTCAAGGTTGTTTTCTTTCAAAAGGCCCCTGTTGCCGACAATAATATGCATACCATTCTGTTTAACCTCAACGCCCAGCCCTTTTTTCACCTTAAAATCATCAGGCGCTATGATAACAACCTCTTGCTCTTTTGCCGTATCTAATATGGCTCTTGCCAGAGGATGTTCCGAAAATCTTTCGGCTGTTGCGGCAAGCTGTATAATATCTTCTTCTTTATGACCACACATCCCAACCCTTTTTATTGAAGTAACCTTTGGGGTTCCCAGAGTAAGTGTGCCTGTTTTATCAAAGATAATCCCATTTATCCTGCCAGCTGCTTCTAATGCTTCTCCACCTTTAATCAGAATGCCCCTCCTTGCAGCCGAACCGATGGCTGCAACAACCGCTGTTGGCGTGCCAAGGACGAGGGCGCAGGGGCAAGCCACTATAAGGACTGTTATAGCCCTGTGAATATCCAAAGTAACTAAATAGACAATCACAGACAAAGCAAGTATTGAAGGGACAAAATACCTTGCAAATCTGTCAACTGTCCTTTCAATAGGCGCTCTTTTTGCCTGAGACTCTGTAATCATTTTTTCTATCTTTGCCACTGTTGTATCGCTGCCAACCTTCGTTGCCCTTACCTCAATAGCCCCCATCTTGTTTATAGTTCCTGAATAAACCTCTTCGCCAACCGACCTTTCCACAGGCATTGATTCCCCTGTAATGAGCGACTGGTCAATAATTGCATCTCCTTTAACAATTATCCCATCTATGGCAATATGCTCACCTGGACGCACAACGATAATATCACCTATTTTAATCTCTGAGGCAGGCAATTCTATTTCATGATTATCTTTCAGGAGTTTTACTGTATCCGGTATCAGCGACGCCAGACCTTTAATAGCCTTGCCTGTTTTAGAAATGGTCAGCGCCTCTAAAAACTCCCCGAGAAGGAGAATAAATATTACGATCCCTGCCTCTAAATATTCTCCTATCAGAACAGCTGCGGAAGCAGCAATTATCACCAGCACATCAACATTGAGGCTCTTTTGAATAATAGCCCTTATTGCCTTTGACGCAATGGGATAGCCGCCAATCATTATAGCTGTGAGCGCCATAGAGTCGGTTATAACATCGGGGATCTCTAATAACCTCTGCATAATCCATGAAAGGGCAAGCAAGAGACCAACGGTAATGACGCGAATCATCTCTAATCGCCTAGACTCAAATGCGGCAGAGGCGCTGCCTTCAGCGGCAATGGCAGTATAGCCATAGGATGAGATGATGTGTTTTATAGCAGTTGGTTCAGTAATATTGGGGTCATATCTTATCACCGCATTGCTAAGCGTAAAGCTTACAGATGCCTCCTCAACGCCATTAAGCTGCTTGAGGCGACTCTCAAGCTTTCTTGCACAATCCTCGCAGGTCATCCCTTTTATGGAAAATTCTATTTTCATATTTATCCTATCTAAATTAAGCTATTTATTATCTCATAATGCCACTGAGACAGGCGAGACGCCTGTCCTACAGATTTGAATGTCTCATCTTCCAAGTAGGACAGCCGTCTCGGCTGTCTTTGATTTGTCAAAAGAATCGCTCAATTTAGGTCATATTTATCCTAATCCCAATAGCATTCCGCCCTGGTAAACTACAAATGTTACTATCCACGCTAATGCCATTAGATATACAAATGATATCAAAGACCACCTCCATGTTACAAATTCATGCCTCATAGCTATCATAACAATTACGCACGGCATATAAAGAAGGGTAAATACTAGAAAGGCAAAGGCGCTCAAGGGTGTAAAGTTCTGTTGAACTGCAGACCTCATTGGACCAGGCTCGTCTTCTTCAGCGGCGAGAGATACAATGCCAACTGAAGAAAAGACATTCATTGCAGCGCCCTGAAAGGCTCCGGCAAAGGATGTCCCTATCTCTTTCAAATCTTCTCCCAATGTAGGGAGCTCCTTTGCATCTTCCTCTGCTGTCTTAGGAATATATATCTCACCCATTGTGCCAACCACTATCTCTTTGGCAATTACCCCCGTAATCAGAGCAGATGCAGATTCCCAGTTGCCAAAACCAAGAGGCTTAAATACAGGAGCGATTACCTGTCCTGCCCTGCCAAGGTAAGAGTCTTTTTTATGCTCAACACCCCATGGCAGATTAAGGAGAAACCATATGAGTATAGAGACCGCAAGTATATAAGTTCCAGCCTTAATCAAAAAGTGTTTTCCTTTTTCCCATGTATGTATCATGAGACTTCTGAAAGACGGCATTCTGTAAGGCGGCAGTTCCATGATAAACATAGGTGCTTCGCCTTTAAAGAGTGTCCTCTTAAAAATAATCCCCATAAGGACTGCCATAGCTATTCCAAGCACATATAATGACCAGATGACTGTTCCTGCATGTGCAGCAAAAAATGCGCCTATAAATAAGACATATACAGGAAGCCTTGCACCGCAGGACATGAGAGGCACAAGAAGTGCTGTGAGCGCCTTATCTTTTGGATTTTCCAGTGTCCTTGTTGCATAGATTGCAGGAACATTGCAGCCGAATCCGAGAATCATAGGTATAAATGATTTGCCATGAAGCCCCATAGCGTGCATTGCCCTGTCCATCACAAAAGCTGCTCTTGCCATATAACCGCTTCCTTCCAAAAAGGTTATGAAAAACATCATAGCGAAAATCACAGGCACAAACACTAAAACAAACCCAACACCTGCAATAATACCTTCTGTAGCAAGGGAGACTGTCCATGCCGGTGCATGAATGGCTCCGAGTATTGCCTCTGCCCATCTTGGAAATGGACCAGCCATCATTTCATCTACCCAGTCAACAAAAGGTGTTGCTATGTCGAATGTGAGCTTAAATACAAGCCACATTGCAGCAAGAAAGATGGGAATACCCAAAAATCTGTTTAAAACAACTTTGTCAATCTTTTCCGTTACATCTATTTTTCTTATGTCGGGCTTTTTCAGCGCCTCATGTGTAAGTCCAGACGCCTGCGCATAACGTGTGTCTGCCATTATGGATTCAATATCAGAGCCATGAGCATTTTTAAGATGGCTTATAGCGTCCCTTATGAATGAGCCGTCACCAGAAAGGTTTATTTCTTTATAGACATGGTCGTCTCCCTCCATAAGCTTGAAGGCAAGCCATCTCATGGGATATTTTTCTGACAACTGCGGATAAAGATTTTTAAGGCCCATCTCAATGACTGATGCGGCTGACTCTATATCCTCTCCATAGTTCAGAGTTTTAGGTTTGGTTATTGATGGCTTCTCAGCGGCATCAATAACAGTCTTCATTAATTCATCAAGCCCTTTTTTCTTTGTTGCTACAGTCGGAATTACCTTTACACCCAAAAGATCTTCCATCACCTTTGTATCAATCTTATAACCCTTTGCTTCTGCCTCATCATAAATATTCAGAGCAATGACCACGGGAATGCCTAATTCAAGAAGTTGAACAGTAAGATACAGATTGCGTTCAAGATTTGTGGCGTCAACAACATCTATAATCACATCCGGCTTTTCATGCACAAGATAATCCCTTGCGATTATCTCTTCCTGAGTGTATGGACTCAAGCTATATGTGCCGGGCAGATCAACCAGCTTTATTTTCCAGCCCTCATATTCAAGTATCGCTAATTTCTTTTCTACAGTAACGCCAGGCCAATTGCCAACATGCAGCCTTGTGCCTGCAATTGCGTTAATCAAGGTTGATTTGCCTGAATTTGGATTTCCAGCAACAGCTACTGTAATAGTTTTGAGTTTTGAGTTTTGAGTTTTGAGTTCTTGACTCCTGACTCCTGTGCTCACTTTATTTCCTCCACATTTATTCCTTCTGCCTCTTTTTTGCGGAGTGAAAGGTTGTAATTCTTTATTGTTACTTCAATAGGGTCGCCAAGAGGCGCTACCTTTTCGACTCTTATAATCTCTCCTACAAGCACTCCCATATCCATGAGCCTTCTTTTCAAAGGACCTATTGACCCAATTTTTATAATCTTCCCGGCTTCTCCGGGTTTAAGCATTGACAGTTTCATATGCTTGCTCTCCTTTTTTTCTTTTAACCTTTAGCTTATCGCCTATTATCTAAAGCTTTTTTACCATTATCTTCATTGCAATGCCACGACCAACTGCGATCCTCAATTCATCTATCTTTAAAAGGATTGGTCCCCTTCCTCTGTTATTAAGCATTTCAACTATCTTTCCTATACGAATCCCCATCTCCTCGGCATGATAAAGCTGTGTCTTGCATTTTCCGTGGCAATAGCCTTTTTGCTGCCTTATTTCCATAATCTCAGCCTTCTCACCTTCGGATAAAAGTCCAAGCGGCGCCATGTCTTTCATTCCTCCTTTTTACCCTCTTTGATCTCCTCAAGGATTTGCTCCATTCTTTCAAGTCTTATTTCCGTATCCTGCTTTTCTTTTATCCTTGAAACCACATAAGCACCACCTATTACTGCACTAGCACCGAGGGCAAACTTTAAAAATGAACCAGCATACATCCTTGCTTTGTCTTTCATCTCTTTTGTCTCCATAACTATTCACCCTCCTTTTTAGCCTTCTTCCTTTGGGCTTTCTGCTCAACTACTTCCTCAACCTTTTCTAATATTTCTTTTTCCTTTTTAATGGCCTCTTCTGTCGCCTCAATATCCTTGTGATAAGCATGTTTTGCTTCTGCAACAATGTCTTCTACATCCTCCTTTGCAGTTTCAATCTTTCCAGCAGCCCATTCCTTGAAGGCATATCCTTCCTTTACTGCCCCTACAATGGTTGGTCTAATTTTTTTCGACGCCTTGCCAATGCCTATTGCTGCCAATGCCCCTAAAGCACCACCTGCAGCAAGCCATAGGCTTTTTCTGCTTATGAAAATGCCGTCCCCCATGTGTCTTTCCTCCTTCTTTTGATCTTTCTCTTCCTTTTCTCTCATTTCTTTTTTCTCTTCTTCCATCTTCTTAAATCCTCCCTTCTTAGACCTAAATTGAGCGATTCTTTTTTATAAATCTTCAAAAGGACAGGCGAGACGCCTGTCCTACCGGAAATAGTCTATCATCCATTGGGTATGACAGCCGTCTCGGCTGTCATATATTTATCATTAAAATCGCTCAATTTAGGTTATAGATTTTTTCGCATAGCATTTATTGCTATGGGAACTAAGATTCCCAACGGCTTCGGCATAAACGCATGACATGCAATGTCTATAACTGCATGAACAAATCCGTTAGCAATGCTGTTATTCCTTTTTATATTCTGCATCTCATATCCACTATCATGGCATTCAACCATCTCATCCAAAATCTCGCTTATCTTTGAGACTAACGCACAACTGTCTATAACTGCTTCATCAAAAACCACGAGCAGCCTGCCTGTGCGGTGATTAGCTTCGGTTTCTATCACTCCATCTATCTCCATGATTTTTGTTTTAAGTACATAACAGAAGTGTTTTTTATTGATTAGTTCTTTAATCTCAAGCCTCAATCTTCCGGGTAATTTGCTTACAGTTGACACTCTTAAGCCTCCTACACAAAAAGCATATTTTCACCTTAAAATCCCCCCTCACCCCCCTTTGCTAAAGGGGGGAATATATTTAAAGTTCCCCTCTTTGAAAAAAAGAAACCTCCCCCTTTGAAAAAGGGGGATAGAGGGGGATTTACAGGGTTAGGGGAGATTTTTATCCCCTTTTATATTTTCTTTAAACATGTGTGTTTTATACCTGAAAATGTGCAATCCCACAAATCCGAGAAAGATAATGCCTGCAGCTATGTGAAGAGCCGCAATATCAGCAGCAGCCCCTAACATACTTACAGCAAGTGATGCAAGCATTCCGAGATTTACAATCTTTCTATTGGTTATAGAAACTCTGGCAACGGGGACAGTCCCGAAATCGGAGCCTGCCCCGTACTTGATACGAGGGCTATGCCCGCAATTCTGGGACAGCCCCCATTCTGTTTTTGCTGCATCAAGATAATCTGCAAGTATATGCAGCACCTGCTCAAGCCGCAGGCCTGCCTTGTCATAGAAAATCAACAGGCTTCCCGTCCGCCGATTTATTGAAACATTCAATATTCCTTTAAGATGCGCTACATTCTTCTGTATTTCATCACCTACTGCCCTATTTTTAAATTTTTCATCTCGCAACCGTATCCTTCCTTCAACAAAACTCGCAATCACATTCCCTCCAGCCATTGTCTGATTGAAGCATTTATTCCTATAAAGACCTTGACGACAAAAGGGTCAAACTGAGTGCCTGAATTTTTTGCGATTTCTTCAACAGCATCTTCAAAACTTCGTCCTTTTCTATAAGGTCTGTCATGTATAAGGGCAGAAAGAGTATCAGCAACAGCAATAATCCTCGCTCCTATAGGGATGTCTTTGCCTTCAAGCATTGATGGATAACCTGAACCATCAAACTTTTCGTGATGATGCAGGAGTATCTCCCTTATACTGCCTTTAGATTTAAAAACCTTTACAGGTGCAATAATCTTTGCTCCTATTTCAGGATGCCTTTTCATCCATTTCCAATCTTCATCTGTAAACTTATCTTTTTTCCTTAAAACAACATCAGGTATGCCAATCTTGCCTATGTCGTGCAAATGTCCAGCAAGATGGATAATGTCTGCCTGTTTTGCGCTGCATCCCATGGCAAGAGAGATAAGATGACCGATAACTGCAACATGCTCCGAATGGTTGTATGTAATTTTATCCTTTGCATCAACAGCCCTTCCGAGCGATTCAGACAATTGATGCAAAGACAGGCAATCATGGTAGCATGTGGTTAATTCACAAAAAAGTTCCTCAACTTCCGGTAAATAAATAACAGGTTTCATTATTTCTCCCCGCATATACTCACCCTGTTTCTACCCCTATGTTTTGCCTCATATAAGGCTGAATCAGCAATCCCAATTAATTCTTCTACATCCCTGTCAGGAGGCAATCCGCAGCCACCTATGCTTACAGTTACAGACCCACTTTCATTGAATGGTGGAAAGATGTATGACTCAACAGATTGCCTGAGACGTTCTGCTGTCTGCAAAGCATCATGAATTAAAGTCCCCCTTAAAAGTATTAAAAACTCCTCGCCACCCCACCGGCAAAGAACATCGGATCGTCTTAATATCTGTTTAAATAGAAGTGCAAGGTTTTTCAGGACTTTATCGCCTACTTGATGCCCGTAAGTATCATTGATCTTCTTGAAACAATCTATATCAGCAAGAAGCACCGATAAGGGAACTTTTTTTGAAACAAACTTTTCATGTTCTGCAGTGAGCATACAAGAGGCATAATTTCTATTCATACAATTTGTGAGATTATCAAGCATAGCCTGAGACCTTACAACCTCATAATAACTTTTAAGAGGCCTTACTTTTATGGCATTAGCAACGCTGATATCAAAGGCAATCCTTGAATCTCCTATCATAACTATAATCTTCTTGCTGACTACATGGTCATAATGCAAAAGTTCAATAAGCCTGCCGTGCATAAGTCCAACATCCCTAAGCCTTTTAACTTCTGGAATATCAGAGTTGATTGATATAATCTCTGCGGTCTCGCCGATATACATATTCTTTAATTCGATTACCATTGCATGCCTCCTTAATAGTTTCTACAGTATGGCTCTAAATTCCCTTTTTCTTTGAGAATCTTCAAGCTGTTTAATGCCGAAAGCATGGTAGAGGCATTGTGCATGAAGGCTGAAAACGCAGGCGTGGAAAGCCCGATAAAACTAAGAAATATCAATGATGAATTAATGCCAACTATGTATTTAAAATTCTGCTTGATAGTATTCATTGTTTTTTTGCTTATATTTTTTGCCTCAATAATTGACATGAGGCTGCCGTCCAGCAGCAAAATATCGCTGGCCTCCTTTGCTATGTCAGCCCCGTGCTTCATGGATATGCCGACATCGGCATGGGCAATCGCTGCAGAGTCATTAATTCCATCTCCTACCATTGCCACTGTATAGCCATCGTTTTTAAGGGATTTTATAATCTCTGTTTTTTTATCAGGCAATATCTGAGAGTAGTAATCTTTTATACCAAGCCTATCTGCAGCATTCCTTGCTGCTGTATCAGCATCTCCGGTAAGCATGACTATTTTGTCAATACAAGAATTTTTGAGCCTTTTTATAAACTCAAACGCTTCTTTTCTAAGCGGGTCTTCAATAACTATGAGCCCTGCCAATTTATTATCTATTGCCACATAAAGCATTGAAAGCCCTCTATTTGCAAACTCCTTTATGAATGGTTTGGCAATTTCGGCATCTATGCCTTCGTCTTCATGTATAAAATGTCTGCTGCCTACGAGTATTCTTTTGCCGCTAATGTATGATGCAATGCCGTGGGCTGCAATATATTCAACCTCGCTGTGTTTTTCTTCATGTATAAGACCCTCATCCTTCGCCTTATTTACAATTGCAGTCGCAACAGGATGAGGGAAATGTTCTTCTACGCAGGCTGCGTGCTTGAGGACATAATCTTTTGTATATCCGTTAAATGTAATAACATCAATCACCGATGGAGAAGCCTCTGTAAGGGTGCCTGTCTTGTCAAGAACAAAAACATTTGCCTTTGAAAGCCTCTCAATGAACTTGCCTCCCTTAATCACAGCGCCCCTTTTAGCCGAATTAATCATTCCAGACATGATCCCGAGCGGCGTTGAAAGCTTTATGGCGCATGAATAATCCACCAAAAGAACAGATGCAGTTCTTACTAAACTACCTGTAATGGTATAGGTCAACCCACTTAGTAAAAATGTATAAGGCACAAGCCTGTCTGCAAGTCTTTCTGCATGGCTCTGGACATCTGCCTTAAGGGTTTCTGATTCATGGATTACCCTAACTATCTTAGCAATCCTTGTTTCATTGCCAATATCTATTGCCTTGACAACAATTGATCCCTCATCAACTGCCGTGCCTGCATAAACCGTCAGTCCTTGCCTTTTCATCACAGAAAGCGGCTCTCCTGTCATAGATGCCTGATTAACCATTGCCTCTCCTTCAATGACAACGCCGTCAACAGGGATGCGGCTTCCTGTCCTTACCACAACTATATCTTCCTCTTTAAGCTCTGATGTCCTTATCGTATATTCAGTGCCGTTCTTCCTCACCCATGTATATTCATCGCCAATCTGAAAGGCATGGGTGAGCATCTTTCTTGATTTATCTTTTGTCCATTCCTCAAGATAATCGCCAACCTTCAACAAAAATGAAATTGCGCCTGCCGTCCTGTAATCTCCAATGCCCATTGCAGCGCCTATGGCTGCTGCATCTAAGACATCAACATTTAAATTCCTGTTTAAAAGGGCTTTAATGCCTTTTTTAAAAAAAGGCGCTGCTCCGTATAATGTAATGGCAGCCCTTATCGGCAATGGGAATAAGGGCGAGATAATAAGCCTCGCACCTGATGATATAACAGCTTTTTTCGCCTGTAAATACCTTTTAAATCCCCCTTTTTCCCCTTTACTAAATCCCCCCTTGCCCCCCTTTGCTAAAGGGGGGTGGGAGAGATTACCTTTATCTACAGCCTTTTTTAGACAAAGACCAAGCGGTGCAATCTCTATAGCCTTTAGCACCTCTTTTTTTACACCTTTATCGCCATTGTGCCGTATGAGGAGATTGCCTGTTTTGTTATTAAAAGTGGCAGAAACAACCCCCTTTATCCCCCTTAACAAAGGGGGAATTAAAGGGGGTTGTATTCCATTAATTCCGTCCATGTTGATAGAGAAGCCTTTAGGAATAATCAGATTGACCCTCAATCTGTCAGGCAGTTCATGAATAATGGTAAATTTCATCTAAAAATACCTCTACGCTGTCATTGCGACTTATCCATTTCTGTCATTCTGGCTTGTCCAGAATCTTTCTTAAGAAGGATTCCAGACAAGCTGGAATAACACACAACCAGATGGATTCCCGGCCGACCCTCGAAAAGCAAGAACAAGAGCAGGAATCGACACAAGCCTCTGGCTTACAAAGGAGCATGAAGATAACGCCCCCCTCCCTCACAAGGGAGGGGGATTATAGTTCCCTCTCCTGCAAGGGGAGAGGGCAAGGGTGAGGGGGTATTTTCGGGTCAATGACATTTTATCCCCTTTTATGCCGACAAGTTGGCATGTGAATTTCAAATATTCTTTTATTAAACCGCTTTTTTGTTTGACACTAAAACGGCTTTTTGTTATGCTTTTTATAAATAGCGGCTGTCTACTGTGTAATCGGCAAAGACAGGATGGCTGGAGGTAGGCATGAAAAATAGTGTTTACAGATTTACCGTTGTCATTGAACCATGTGAGGAAGGCGGTTTTTTTGCTTTCTGTCCTGCTTTGCCAGGCTGTCACGTGCAAGGCGAAACCTATGAAGAAACTATACAGGAGATGCGGGAGGTTATTAAGGATTTTATTGAAGATTATAGAGCAGACGGTGAATCCATTCCAGAGGACGAAGTTACCGTTACATCTTTGAAAGTAGCCATATGAGCCATAGATTCCCTGCTGTAACTTCAAAAGAGGTTGTAAGGGTTCTAACGAAAATCGGCTTTTATTTTTTAAGGCAATCAGGCAGCAGCCATGCAATCTATAAGAGGGATTCCGATAAAAAGAGAACTGTAGTTCCTCTGCATTCAGGAGTAATCGTAAAGAGAAAAACTCTGAAATCAATTCTTCAAAGCGCAGGACTGACGCTGGATGAGTTTGAAGATTTATTAAAAGAGTAGCTGCCGTAATCATATATCCTCCAATTCATATATATATTGCGATATTTCTGCTGCCTATCAATGCCTTTGTCATCATCTAAAACCTTAACGCTATACCAGCAAGGAATGTTAAATCTGTCTCTGGTTTATTAAGCCCTCCCTTAACACCTACATTGACATCAAAATTCTCAGTAACGGAGTAACTCAATCCACCAAGAATAAATGCGGGATGGGTGTTTGAGGTTTTATCAGAATTTCTCTCAACGCCAATGTTTGCAACTGCTGTAAGGTCTTTAACCACTTCTGTCTCAGCGGCTAAGGATATTTGCCATATGCCTTTTCTGTTTGCGTCTTTATCTTCTTGAAGTTTATATTCATTATGCGTATAACCTAAATTCAGATGGAATGCCCATGGCTCTATCTCTTTTGTTGTAATTAAGAAAATGCCATATGACGCCTTGCCGTTTCCGAGTCCCTTATTCTCATCCCCTGTTGGCAAGGTAATCCCAGGCTTAACGGCAAAACTCAGTCCATCCTTTTCGTAAAACTTCCACTTCACTTCAAGGGACATATCGGATATACCATCCACATCCGATGTAGTTATGCCATCTTCTTTAGTCTTTGTCCATTGATACGGCAAACCAAGAATTATATCTACATTGTCAATGATTCCATAAGACAGAATAGTTGCCACTTCACCCCCTGTCTCTTTTATCTTTACCCCTTCCACTGTCTCTTTGTCATAAGTAAACTCGCTATTTACTTCGATTAAAAGTTTCCCTTTCCCTTGCGTTCCTGTGTCATTTGTAATCAGTATGTCCTTAGCATGAGAAATAGTAGTCATTGAAAAGTGAATAGTGAATAGTGAAAAAACAAAAACTAAAAACAGACTTAAACCTTGAACTTTGGACATAAAACCTCCTTGAAATTTGATGTTTTGATGCTTTTCTTGAACCCAAAAACAGAGATAGACTTTGTCCCTCTCTCGGTAGGACAGCCGTCCCGGCTGTCCAGTGAGGTTAATGCTTTTGACAGGCGAGACGCCTGTCCTACTTCGGTTTTTATTAGCTTCTATTTTTCTATCTCTGTTTTTGGCTTGAACCTTGAGTCTTGAATTTTCATCTCTCCTCCTTGTTAATATAGATACTCATTCTCATCTTAATAGCAAAAATTTTTAAGTTCTTGCAGGCAGTCATCCGAAAGCAAAGGGATGCCCCGTGCGATAGCTGCATCAATGGCTTTGCTTAAAGACACTGAATAATTGGTGTCTTTGCACATAATAATGCAATCTACAAAAGGCACAACGGCTACCATAGGCAATTCAAAATCAAAACTATTTTCGGTATTATAAAAATGAATTGTATCAAGCCCCAATTCCTGAAACACCATTGACATATCGATAAATTTTTTAACACTGCTTATCACCATTGCCGACATTATCTTCACCTCCTTTCGAAAATATTATGATATGGGCAGGATCAACAGTAATGTTTACTCTGCTGCCTATACTAAAACTCCTTGTTGAAGGTCTGATAGAGTGGATGACCTTTCCATTTAAAAGCAATATCTTATAAACAATTTCAGCGCCCAAAAACTCCGCCTCTATAATAGAGGCATTGCCTTGAGGGTCTATTGCAAAATCCACATCATCAGGCCTTATCATAAGCTCAACTTCGTTAAAAAGTTCTGGTTCCGTTAAAAAATCTTGCTGTCTTCCTAACTGAGCGAGCTTTCTACTGGGGTCAACATCAAGAGTGTCGCAGGGCATAGCATCCCCGCATTTAAATACGCCTATATCTGAAATCACAAAATCTCCTTCAATCCTTCCATCTATAAAATCTGCCCTTCCAACAAAATTTGCAACGAATCGGGTTACAGGTCTATGATATATCTCCTCAGGGGTCCCTATCTGTTCAAGCCTTCCGCTATTAAGGACTCCAACCCTGTCAGAAAGAGAGAATGCCTCTTCTTGGTCGTGAGTGACAAGAATAGCCGTTGTTCCGCTTTCTTTAAGGATGCGTTTAGTCTCTGTGCGCAGCTCCATTCTTAGGTCAGCGTCAAGGTTTGAAAATGGCTCATCCAAAAGCATCACTTCTGGAGAAGGAGCCAATGCCCTCGCAAGAGCAACCCTCTGCTGCTGACCACCTGAAAGCTCATGCGGATATCTTTCTGCTATATCCGGCAGTCCCACCATTTTGAGCAGTTCCATCACCTTTTGTTTGAGTTCATTTTTAGCACAGCCTGTTAATCCAAAAGCAATATTTTTAAAAATCGTCATATGCGGAAAAAGGGCATAGTCCTGAAACACAAGACCTATCTTCCTTTTTTCTGGCTGAATCCATTCATTACCAGCAACAATCTTATCTCCTATCCGAATAATTCCTTTATCAGGCATCTCAAGGCCGGCTATAAGTCTTAAGATGGTTGTCTTTCCGCAGCCTGAAGGGCCTAGAAGGGAAAGGAATTCGCCTTTTTTCACTTCTATTGTCAGTTCAAATACAGCCCTTACATTTGCATTAAAGGCTTTGGTCAGATTCTTCAATGAGACATGTGCTGCCTCTGTTTCTCTAATGCAGGTTTCCTCTTTATGCAATCTTAATACCATTTCTTGCTCCCATCTTTTTAATTATTATTATCAAAGGAATCAGCCCAGCAAGAACAATCAAAAGGGCAGGCAGAGCAGCCATCTCCCAGAGAGACTCCGATGCCTCAACCCATACCCTCACAGCCAAAGTATCAAAGGCAAGAGGTCTTAGCATCATTGTTGCGGGAAGCTCCTTCATACAGTCAACAAATACTACAACCCACCCGGCTAAAACCCCCCGTTTTATGAGCGGAAGCAGTATATCTTTGAATATCCTCCATGTGCCTGAACCGAGCGTTCTTGCTGCATCCTCCATTGATTTTGATACCATCGAAATGGATGACTCCTGAGACTGAAGAGATATAGGCATAAAACGGATAACATATGCCATAAAAAGAAGGAGTATGCTCCCGTAAAGCCAATTAAAAAGCATAGCAACTGTCAATAAAACGCCTACGGCAATAACAGGTCCTGGTAGGCTGTAACCTAAAGAAGATACATAATAAACAGCTTTGCTTAGTGCATTGGGGCGTCTTGCATGGAGATACGCTGCAGGTATGGCAAGGATGGATGCGGCAGTTGCTCCTACTGCAGAGACAAGGATAGTATTAAGTGTAAATTCTATAAATTTGCTGTCAATACCCCCCTTTGTAATTGCATCATATGCCATGTCTATAAGCATCAAGGTTGGAATAAAAAAGGCGAAACTAATGATTAAAATTATCATAACGGTTACTACGATTGTCCCCTGAAAATTAAGTTTTTTTGGCAGTTGAGATTTAAAAGCGCCTTTTGTCTGCTCAAACGACTTTCTACCTCTAAAGTATCTCTCAAGATTTAAGAGCAAAAATGTAATGGCAACCAAAACAAAGGCTAATGCTGCAGCTCCTGAAGGGTCAAATCTTGCGGTCATCTGCCGATAAATTGCCTCTGTAAATGTCGGGTATCTCAAAAGAGCCACTGTGCCGAAGTCAGCCATAACCTCCATTAATGCCAGAGCAACTCCTGCTATAATTGCTGGATACGCCATACGAATATTTATTGACCAGAGCCTTTTAATCTTAGATGCACCCAGCATTCTTGCTGCCTCATGATATTTGACATTCTGATTAAGAAAACCTGCTCGGGTCAATAAATATACATATGGGTAATTAACAAGACTCAATATAAAAGACACTCCCCAAAATGAATAAAGAGACGGCATTTTTGAAATATCACCAAAAACACTGCCCCATATATTTTGAGCCAAACCTCCCGGTGCCATTATGCTTGCATATGCGTAAGCAAGAACATATCCCGGTATCGCAAGCGGTAATATCAATACCCATTCCCATATCCTTTTGCCTCTAAAGTCATATTTGGTTACAATCCATGCTGTTGTTACTCCAATAACGAGAGTCAGAATACCAACCGAAATCAAAAGCTTCATGGTATTTGGCAGTATGACCTTTAGCCGTGTATCATACAGACGCTTCCATAATTCAGGTTCAACTGTTACGGCGCTATAGAGTGTAAAGACCACCGGAACAGCGGCTATTGCCGCTATTCCGATAGCTAACGGAGTGAGATATGCAAATTTAGCCTTCATTTTTACCTCAAAATCCCTCTAATCCGTCATTCCCCGACTTGATCGGGGAATCCAGTTTCTTTGTTTTCTGGATACCAGCTTTCGCTGGTATGACAGGATCGAGATGGCCTGGGACAGCCCCCTTACTTGTTATTTATCTATACCCCACCTTATCAATTAAATCTATTGCAGGCATCATATGCCTGCCCATCGTTGAAAGCGTTGTCGTTGAAAGGGTAAACTTGTCCCTTTTCAGCATACTCTCATGGGCCGATACCTTTGGATTCACCGGATATTCCCTGTTTTCCTCAGCAAACATTATCTGCCCTTCATCAGATGCCATAAATTCAATGAGCTTCTGGGCAGCCTCTTTGTTTTTGCTCGTCTTTAATATTCCTCCGCCGGAGACATTGTATGTAGTCTTTGGAGGAACAACAAAGGCAAGGGTCTTGCTGTCATCAGGAGTCTTTCTTAAATGACCATAAACATAGTAGTGATTAACTATTGCCACATCCACCTCTCCTTTTGCAACTGCCTCAACTGCCCTGGTATCAGATGGATATATCTTGTCGCCTGCATTTGCTACTACTGCCTTTAAAAACTTCTCTGTCTCTGCCTCTCCTTTTTCAGCTATCATCATTGCTGTATGGGACTGCGGATAGACATTAGAACCTGTCCTAATGCCAAGCCTTCCTTTCCATTTAGGATTCATAAGGCTTTCAAAGGTTTTAATCTCCTCGGGCTTCACCTTCTGAGGATTATAGGCAATTACCCGCATCCTCAAAGAAAGTCCTGTCCAACTGTTATCTATTGCCCTCATCGGCGCAGGAATATTTTTTGTTATAATCTCTGATTTTATCGGCTGAAGCAGCCCTGCTATCCTTGCCCTCTCAAGAGTTCCTGCATCTACTGTTAAATAAACATCAGCAGGCGTCCTGTCGCCTTCGGCCAATAACTTGTTTAGAAGCTCCACTGTCCCAGCCGAATGGAGCGTTATCTTAATACCCGTTTTTTTAGTGAATTCATCCAGAACCGGCTTTATGAGCCTCTCACCCCTACCTGAGTAAACAACCAATTCTTGTGCTATTGCCATGCCTACATTTGCACAAAGCAAAGCTACGGCTAAAAACATAATCATCAATTTTTTACTGATAAAAAACTTTCTCATTTACAACTTGCTCCATTTTTCAATTTCAATTCAGGCTGTAAAACAGCCCTTTCGTTTTTCACCGCAAAATACCTCTAACTATTTGATTAATAACGAGTTTGTCATTCCCCGATTAAATCAAGGAATGACGCTGACATTTCATATTCTTTTGTGCCGACTTATCGTCATGGGTTTTCTCTTTTAGACATCTCAGACAATCCCTCAATGTGCATATCCCGCATGAGTGATACATATAAACAGGTATCTGCTTTGACTTTGCAGTGTTCATTACTTCAACCTTTGCCTTATGAGACACCTTATTTGTGAAAATCACGACTGCATCCATATTCCTAATCTTGGATATCATTCCATTCTCTGATTTGGTAAAAACCTTTAAATTAATTCCTACCTTTTCTGCCTCAGAAATATATTGTCTTTCAAGCCTATCCATTCCACCAACTAATGCTACACACATAAAATTCTCCTTATTATGCGTCTAATTATCATAATATTAACCATAAAAAATGCGGAAAGAAAATCCTCTCTCCTTGCCATTTATGCCTTTGTATGACACTTATCCTGTTTTATTGAAAGCATAATATTATTCATGACATGCAACACATTTTCAATCAAAAATATGTTCGATATATTTAAATCTTTTGTCTTTGTGAAAAAGCAGACAAGATCATGAAAATCGCCATTATCATTACAACAAATATAGTCTTTTTAATTTAAATCGCATCTTATTATAATTGATACTCATTATCATATTCTATTGTAAAGGTTTTGTCAAGTCAAAAAATATCTGGAAATATAGAGATAGAAATCCTGAGTTTGTCAGTTACCCATAGAATTCCCGCCTAAAACACCTATAAATGCTTGATTTTATTAGATGTCATATT
>DYHD01000048.1 GCA_020724365.1 Thermodesulfovibrio yellowstonii
TTAGGTTAACAAATATCTGCCCCTTGTGTTCAGTAAAAAATGTGAAACATGATAAGTTTTTTAAGGGGGATAAAGGGGGTTGTTAAATAGGGTGAAATAAAGTGAGGAGGCAAGCCTTATTTGAAACAATGTATTGATATGCAAAGGTTTTACAGCTTTTTGCTTAAAAATTTTTGACAATACTATAAAGAGATAGAAGGAGGCATATATATGGAAGAAATGACTTATAAAAAATCAGGTGTTGATATTGGCGAAGGTGAGAGATTTGTTAATCTCATTTCTCCTCTTGCAAAAAGCACTTTCAGGCATGAGGTTATGACCGATATAGGTTTATTCGGGGCTCTTTTTAAATTAGATATTCAGAAATATAAAGAACCTATTCTTGTGAGTGGAACAGACGGAGTTGGGACTAAACTTAAGATAGCCTTTATGGTGGATAAGCATGACACTATCGGGATTGACCTTGTGGCTATGTGTGTTAATGATATTCTAACATCAGGAGCTGAACCGCTGTTTTTTCTTGACTATCTATCAACAGGTAAATTGATTTCAGAGAAAGCAACAGATGTCATAAAAGGTATTGCTGAAGGGTGCAAAGATGCTGGATGCTCTCTTATTGGAGGTGAAACTGCAGAAATGCCCGGCTTTTATCGAGAGGATGAATATGATTTAGCAGGCTTTGCAGTTGGCGTTGTTGATAAAGATAATATTATAGATGGCTCTAAGATATCAGAAGGAGACACAATAATAGGACTCTCATCAAACGGCCTACACAGCAATGGCTATTCCCTTGTAAGAAAGGTGTTTTTTGAAGTGCATAAGTACAGGATTAATACCTTTTTGCCTGAGATCAATTGCACGCTTACAGATGAGTTGTTGAAACCAACTATGATATATGTCAAAGCATTCAATTCTCTAAAAGATAATATCGAAGTAAAGGCAATGGCTCATATAACCGGCGGTGGTATCGTGGGAAACATACCGCGTATTTTAAAGGATGGGCTTATGGCAGTTATTCGTCTGGATTCATGGCGGAAGCAGCCTATTTTCGATCTCATTAAAAATCTTGGCAATGTGCCGGAAGAAGATATGAGAAAGACATTTAATCTTGGTATTGGATATGTATTTATCGTAAGTGAAAAGGATTCTTCAAGAACAATTCAATTGCTTAAGGAAAATAACTTTGAGGCATACAATATCGGCGTCATTGAAAGAGCAAAGGATAAAGGGACTTCAATAATACTCCAGTAAGTATATTTCTTCGAAAAACAGGTTGCAGCATTTTATAGAAATTACCCAAGTGTTTGAGAGTATTTATGCCTATTAAATACATTTTACAACTGCATTTTAACATCAACTCGTCTATTTTGAAGATCATCTTTGCTCTGCATCTTTATTTTATTTAACTTGTAAATTCCCTGTGGCATTGCCGCAGGGTTCTTCATTTGATGTAAAGATATTGATGGGGGAGGGTATGGAGCCTGTCTAAAAACTCGCATGTTGTCATTGTCCGGCTTGACCGGACAATCCAGAACCTATTGAAAAGACTGGATTCCCCGATCAAGTCGGGGAATGACAGTCGAGTGAAATCGTAGTTTTTAGACAAGCTCTATGTCTGATTATTTTAGAAAAACTTTTCAAAAAACACGGTATTGACTTTTTTATTAATGCAGATTAAATTTAATTAATATCTGAAAAAATCTGGTGTCATGAGAAAAGATAAACTAAAGATTTTCGTTATGGAAATTCTCACCGACGCTGGCATTACTATCAATGGCAGCAATCCATGGGACATTCGTATCAAAAGTGATAACTTTTATGAGAAAGTGCTTAGGGATGGCAGCATTGGGCTTGGAGAATCTTATATGGATGGTCTGTGGGAGTGTGACGACCTTGTAGAATTCTTTCATAGGTTAATACCCTCAGAAACCGAAAAAAGGATTAAGAAGAATCTTAAACTTATAAGTTACTATCTTGGCTATAGCATTCTAAACAAAAGCAGCAAATCAAGGGCTTTTCAAATCGGTGAAAGGCATTATGATATTGGCAATGAAATATTCAAAAATATGCTCGACAAGAGATTAACTTATAGTTGCGCTTACTGGAAAGATGCTAATAATCTTGATGAAGCTCAGGAGGCTAAACTCGATTTAATTTGTAAAAAACTTTATCTTAAACCGGGCAGTAGATTGCTCGATATAGGATGTGGTTGGGGTGGTTTTGTTCAATTTGCTGCTGAAAAATATGGGGTAAGTTCAATTGGAATCACTGTATCTAAAGAACAGGCAAAATTCGCACAAGAATTATGTAAGGGGTTGCCTGTTGAGATAAGACTTCAGGATTATAGGGATTTGGATGAAAAATTTGATTATATTGTTTCAGTAGGGATGTTCGAACACGTGGGTCATAAGAATCATAGGATTTATATGGAGATAGTCAATAAATGCCTGAAGGATGACGGGCTTTTTTTGCTACATACTATAGGCAATAATACATCTCAAGTTGCCTGCAACCCATGGATAGATAAATATATCTTCCCAAACTCTCTTATCCCGTCGCTCAAACAGATTACGACAAGTGTGGAGGGTCTATTCATTATTGAAGATTTACACAATTTTCGCTACTATTATTATCTAACTCTTATAGAGTGGTTTAAAAACTTTAATTACAATTGGGATAAAATCAAAAATCAATATAAAGATAAATATGACGAGAGATTTTATAGGATGTGGAAATATTATCTTTTAAGTAGTGCTGCTTCATTTAGGTGTGGTTCACTACAATTGTGGCAGATTGTTCTATCAAAAAATGGCGTAGATAGAGGTTATCAATCAGTTCGCTGATTAATTCATATGGGTCTCTTTCAGTGAATTGAAAAATGGAATGCTTAAAGCTCACACTCTTAAAAGCGAGTGTGAGTTTTAAACAATACCTTGAATGATTCTTTATCTATTATTTGCTTAGCAAATTATTTTCAGCTTTACCAAGGGCAATCTTAGCTTCAATGAGTCTTATGTAATAATTCTTAGCTTTATCCATATTGTTTGCTATTAATGCTTTCAGAATGTCTCCCTCTAATTCAGCAACCTCAAGGCGATTATAATAATCAAGCATCTCCATGAAATGAGCCATGACAATCATTCCTGTAAGAATAGGATGATTATTTGTAACATTATATTGCTTGAACATCGTGCCATGCTCAAGCTCAACCTCAAGACCAACCTTAAAATCCTCAACTGAGATGTCAAGATTATCATGGTTAACTATAGAAAGAATTATCTTTGCCTCTTCTAATATAACAGATGGTTTTTTGAGCTTTGTCCAGTCCCTGATTTTTAGTTCCTTGCAAATCTTTCTAACTTCTTCTTTCGTGATATATTCTGGTAAAACCATAAAACTATTCCCTCCTTTTTACTCCAGCTAAATCATAATCATATGCCTCTGTTATCTCTATATCTATAAAGTCTCCAGTAGCAATATCAGCATCTTCTAAATTTTTGATAATTACTACACCATCTATCTCTGGGGCATGGCGATATAGCCTTGCAATGGCAAAATTGATATCAACATTATCAATAATAGCGCTGAATCTGCGGCCTATCATATCTTTATTGATATGAAGAGATATCAATGCCTGTCTTTTCATTATTTCATCATATCTTCTTTTTTTAATCTTTTCAGGTAGTTGTCCCTTTAGTTTTTCAGCAGCAGTGCCATCCTCTTTTGAATATTTGAAAACTCCGAGACTTTCAAATCTAATCTCCTCAATAAAATCAAGAAGCGATAAAAATTCCTCTTCAGTTTCCGAAGGGAAGCCGACAATAAAAGTCGTCCTTAAAGCTATATCTGGGACTTTGCGTCTGATATTTCTCAGAAGCTTTATATACTCTTTCTTCGTACCTCTTCTGCCCATCAATCTTAGTATCCTGTCTTCTGAATGCTGTAGAGGAATATCAAGGTATTTAGCCACCTTTTTATTAGAAGCAATAAATTCAAGCAGTTCATCACTTATGGATGTTGGGTAGAGATAAAGGAGTCTTACTATGAAATCTCCATCAATTTCAGTTATATCATTTAATAAAGATACAAGATTATATCCACTCAAATCATTGCCATAACTTGTTATATCCTGTGCTACGAGTATAAGCTCTTTTATCCCTTGTATTATATGTGCTTTGGCTTCTTTAATAATTATTTCAGGAGGAATGCTCTTGAACCTGCCCCTTATGGCAGGGATTACACAGAAGGTGCATCTTTTATCACAGCCTTCTGCAATCTTGATATATGCAAAAGATGAGGAAGGATGTGAAGAGATTTTATTGTCTCTGGTAAAATCTTCGGATTTCTCAACCATATCAGGGCTTTTATCCCGACAAAGGCTCTTACAATATTCAACTATATCATTCTCCCTGGCAACACCCCACATAGCATCTATTTCAGGCATCTCTGATTTGAGTTCATGCTCATATCTTTGAGCAAGACAACCGAAAACAAGTAATTTTTTTCCATTACCACTTCTATAGTCAGATAATGAAATAGCCTTGTTTTTTGCAAGAGAAAGTATCTCTTCTATAGACTCCTCTTTTGCATCCCTTATAAACCCGCAAGTATTTACTATTAAAATATCAGCATCATCAGGACTTTCTGTAAGAATAAAACCTTCTGACAAAAGACCTTTTTTAAGATTTTCAGAATCAACCTGATTTTTAGGACAACCTAATGTAGTAAGATAAATATTTAACATTACTGATTACCTAATCTTTTTGCTTTGAAATTACGCTTTTGTCATTAAATTTCATTTTTTTCTTACTCACCTTTACATTCTTCAATTTGCAGCGGCCCCCCAAAAAATTTATAGTGTTCTCTTAGAAGTATGCAAGCCTCTATAGGCTTATCAATAACATTAAAAAATACAAAGTCTTCAGGGCTTAGTGCTCCTTTAGTAACAGGCACATTCTTCATCCAATCTATAAGACCTTGCCAATACTCTCTGCCAAAAAGTATTATAGGGAAGCTTTCGATCTTTCCTGTTTGCACAAGTGTCATTGCCTCAAATAATTCATCAGCCGTCCCATAACCACCTGGGAAAATAACAAAAGCAGTAGAGTATTTAATAAACATCAATTTTCTGATGAAAAAATACCTGAAAGAAAGGTTTATATCTAGATAATTATTAGGGTATTGTTCTGAAGGCAGTTCTATATTTAAGCCAACTGATTTACCTTTCCCCATCTTAGCACCTCTGTTTGCAGCTTCCATAATGCCAGGGCCTCCTCCTGTGATTATGGAGAAACCACACTTAGAAAGCATTTTGCTTAATATTACTGCCTGTTGATAATAATAAGAGTCTTCTTTAAGTCGGGCGCTACCAAAAATACTAACAGCAGGTCCAAGGTCATAAAGTGTCTCAAAGCCCTCGACTAATTCGGATTGAATTCTAAATACCCTCCATGTTTCAGATTTCTTTAAATCTTCTATCATTATATAAACTCCTTACTTTTTTTAATAAAAAATATCTTTTGGAATTTCTGATAAAATCAGTGAAATCAACCTTTTTAAGGGTAGATTATTCCGTTTAGATAAGATTAAGATATCATCGTACTCTGGTGAGATATTGACAACTCTTCCAGCCATTCGTGATATTTTTATTCTCACATCACCTAGACTTGTTTTTATCCTTTTTATCTCCCTCTGCAAGGTTTTTCTTCGGGTATGATAAAATCTTATACCTATAGTAGTTGTATCATTGAAGAGGATATCAGTTATATAATTAAAATCCTTCTCATAAGCAATGACTGTAAGTTTGATAGCAGGTCTGCCTTTTTTCATTATGATATTCTCTAATGTAACATCTAATGCACCAGCATTGAACAATCTATCCATCACATCTTCATATAACTGAGGAGTCATGTCATCTATATTTGTTTCAATGACTATTACCAAATCCTCATTTAAAATTTGTGTCTGCATTGAGGATTCTTCGCCGATAAGGATTTTCAGAACATTAGGCATTTCCTTAATATCTTTATTGCCAGCGCCGTAGCCTATCTTTTCAATGACCATCTTGGGCAATGGAGAATAAATAGCATCAAGCCCTGATATAATCAAAGCGCCTGTGGGAGTTGTCAACTCAAAAGCTATGCCTGATGAATAAACCGGGTATCCTCTTATAAGCTCTATAGTTGCAGGGGCTGGGATTGGAAATTTTCCATGAGAGGTATTTATCAATCCGCTTCCAAGATTTATCTCTGAAGTATAAATCCTCTCTACCCCTAACAATTCCAGAGCAATCAAAGTGCCGAATATATCAACAAGGCAGTCAACAGCTCCAAGTTCATGCAAATGAACCGTATCATGTGACTCACCATGAATCTTTCCCTCTACCTCAAAAAGTCGCTTAAAAAGCTGAAGCCCCTTTTCTTTAAGCTTAATGGAAAGACTTGACGACTCGATTATTTTAGTGATATCTATCCACTCTCTGCCTTTTTGATAAGAATTATCTTCCTGTTTTAGTAGGACATCAACCTTTGTTGAGCTTATTCCGCATCTTAATACTTTATTAGATACTAGTTGATAGCCATTAATTGGGAGTTTCCTGAGTTCTTGAGCTATCATCTCAAGTTGAAGTCCGGTATCAACAAAGGCACCAAGGCACATATCACCGCTTATGCCCGAGAAACAATTAAAATACAAAATTTTCATATGTAAAATTAAATTATTTCAAATCTGATGTGCAGTGAGAGCAACGGATAGCTTTCAAAGGCACAATAGATAGACAGTAAGGACACTCCTTAGTTATTGGGACAGCAGAAGGTGCCTCTTTTTCTCTTTTGAGTCTATTAATATTTTTTACAAGTAAGAAGACAGAAAAGGCTACTATCAAAAAACTTGTTATCGTATTTAGGAATAGTCCATAATTTAATGTTACCGCACCAGCCTTTTTTGCATCTGCTACCGTAGCATAAGGTGGTAAAACAGTGCCTTCTTTCAATATAAAAAATAAATTAGCAAAATCTACCTTTCCAAGCAACAGACCTATAGGAGGCATGATTATATCAGCTACAAGCGAATTTACTATTGTCCCAAATGCAGCTCCTATTATTATACCAACTGCCATATCAATTACATTTCCCTTAACTGCGAATTCTTTAAACTCTTTAAACATTCTGACCTCACTATAATAATATGATTACTAAAATACTACCATACATTTAAGTGAATTCCTGCCTTCAGCCGTCAATCTAAAAGCTTCTTCAGTTTCCTCTATAGAAAATTTATGTGTAATAAGCTTTCTTGTATCCACTATTCCCCACTTAATATACATCATTGCATACATTGTGTCTTCAGGTCCGCATGAATAACTTGTTGCGATATTTATATCATTAAAATAAATATAATTAGGATCTATTGAGAAGATTTCACCAGGTTTTGCAGGAGCAAAAAGCATCAAAGTGCCTCCTCTTGCCACACAATAAAGTCCCTGTTGTATAGCATCAATACTATTTGGACATACTATCACAACATTAGCCATATAGCCATCAGTAAGCTCAGCTAAACTTCCTTTAATATCAGTATGCGAGATATCTATTACCTCATCTGCGCCTGACTCTATACCTTTCATCAGCCTGAAAGGTATCATATCAGCACCTATTACTTTTTTTGCCCCGAAACTGCGTCCAAGCATTAAATGCACCTGTCCCATAAAACCTAATCCTATCACAAGAAGAGTATCTCCATTTTTTATCAAAGATCGCCTTAATGATTTAACAACACAGGCAACTGGTTCAATCAAAGCCCCGTCTTCATAAGATAATTCTTTAGGGAGCTTGAGGGTATCAGTAGTAAGGTTTATCTCTGGTACAACAAAATATTCTGAAATACCGCCTGGTATTATTTTACTTCTACGCCATGCATCACATTGCACAAAATCATCACGACGACAATATTTGCAGACCAAGCAGGGAGCGTGGTGATGGACAAAAACCCTATCACCTACCCCGAAAGATGTAGTGTTCAATCCTTTGCCTAACTTAACAATCTCTCCTGTAGGCTCATGTCCTAATACAAGAGGGGCTTTTTTTTCAATATACCATTGCATAACATCTCCAGAACAGATCCCGCATGCCTTTGTCCTTACTAAGGCTTCTTTGTCTCCTATCTCTGGAATGGGTATATCTTCGATTCTTATGGATGTAAAATTATATAACCTTGCTACCTTCACCTAAAAAATCACCAACCTTTATAATTATAACAATCAAGTCAGAAAATATAATTGAATTTTTATTTAGCAGACATATAGAATTGTGTGATTGGTGGCCGCGGGGCTTTAGCCTGCCATGATTTTAAAGCACAAGCTAAGCTTTCGGCTAAAATAGATAGAAATTAATAAATATGAAAAGATGATTCAAAATTCAAAGCTCCGGATTCAATGATACAGAAAAGGAAAACATTATTCGAGACTAACTCAGGGCAGTTGAACATTGCCCTGAGTTAAATAATCTTAAATTAAAAGGTTTATAATATTAGCTTTCTAAAAGTTTGGTAAGCTCTTGTTCCTGATTGTTTGTTTGCATTTTGGAGTAGAAAACACCTTTAATAAATGTATCTTTGTAAATAGGCATTCCTGTGCCTGCAGGGATAATCTTACCCATAATTACATTCTCTTTAAGTCCTTCCAATGCATCTACCCTACCGCTAAGTGCTGCTTCAGTCAAAACTCTTGTAGTTTCCTGAAATGAAGCGGCAGAAACCCAGCTATCAGTTGCAAGCGATGCCTTTGTAATACCTAAAAGTAAAGGCTTGCCCTGCGCGGGTCTTCCACCTTCTTCTTTAACCCTTCTATTTTCTTCTATATAAGTTGACCTATCCACTTCATCTCCGATTAAGAATGAAGCGTCGCCTGGATGTTCTATCCTTATCCTTCTCATCATCTGACGGACTATTACTTCTATATGCTTGTCATTTATAGTGACTCCCTGAAGTCTATATACCTTCTGAACCTCATCTACCAGATATCTTTGCAACTCATAAGGACCAAGTATGTCGAGTATGCTATGAGGATTGACTGCTCCATCCATAAGTGGCTCTCCAGCCTTGACCCAATCTCCTTCATGAACAGTAACATGCTTTCCTTTCGGTATTGTATATTCTTTGCTATCATCACCACTTTTTACAGCAACAACCCTCATACCCTTCTGAGTTCCCTTGAATTCAACAACTCCGTCAATTTCAGTTACTATTGCTTGTTCCTTTGGTTTGCGAGCCTCTAGAAGTTCTGCAACCCTCGGCAAACCGCCAGTTATATCTTTCGTTTTAGTAGTCTCGCGAGGTATCTTAGCTAAAATATCTCCAGGTGAAACAATATCATTTCTTTCAACAAGTAAATGTGCACCTGCTGGTAAGGGATATGTCGCAGGGTTATTCGAATCGGGAAGTTTAGCAGTTTTTCCTGTCTCATCTTTTATTGAGATTCTCGGTCTATATGTTGCCGGGTTCTCAATAATAACCTTAGATGCTAAACCAGTTGTTTCATTAACCTCTTCTTTGAATGTAATTCCTTCTAAGATATCCCCAAGGGCTATTTTGCCCCCAATCTCAGTCAAAATGGGTGTAGAATAAGGGTCCCATTCTACAAAGGCGGTTCCTGCTTCAATCGGCATACCATTTTCTATAGGTATTATATTACCCAATTCATCTTTGAAAAATATCTTTGCACCATAAACAAGATTGTATTTTTCTTTTTCTCTGCCTGTGGAATCAACAATTGCTATCATTGCATTTCTATTAATAATAACGAGTTGACCTTCTTTATTACGGACAGAGCTAATATCAATAAATTTAATAAATCCAGAATTCTTGGCAATTAAAACTGCCTGCTCGATTACCTTAGTTGCAGCTCCTCCTATATGAAATGTCCTCATTGTAAGCTGTGTTCCCGGTTCTCCGATAGATTGTGCTGCTATAATTCCGATTGCTTCGCCGATTTCTGCAGTCTCGCCCCTCGCCAGATCCATGCCGTAGCACTTAACACAAACACCTTTTTTTGATTCACATGTAAGAACAGACCTAATTTTGACCTTATCTATTCCAGAGTCAATTATCTTTTTAGCAAGATTAACATCAATAGCGTCGTTTTGATTTGCTATCACTTCGCCAGTAATTGGATCTTTTAATCTCTCTGCTAAGGTTCTACCGAATATCCTTTCATCAAGAGGTTGAATAACTTCACCACCTTCTACCAATGAGCTTAAAATTATACCGTTATTAGTCCCGCAATCCTCCTCACTCAAAATAACATCCTGTGCAACATCCACTAGTCTTCTGGTGAGATAACCCGCGTTTGCAGTCTTTAAAGCTGTATCGGCAAGCCCTTTTCTTGCTCCATGTGTAGAGCTAAAATATTGAATTGGGCTAAGACCTTCTCTGAAGTTGGCTGTAATAGGGGTCTCTATAATCTCGCCTGATGGCTTAGCCATGAGTCCTCTCATTCCAGCAAGCTGTCTTATCTGCGCAGTGCTTCCTCTAGCGCCTGAGTCAGCCATCATATAGATATTGTTAAAAGAACGTCGTTCTTTCAAAAACTCTTCAGATAAGTCAGCCCCTCCTTCTTCAGCACCAAGCTCTTTCATCATTTCATCAGCAACCTTTTCAGTAACATTAGCCCAAATATCTATTACTTTATTATATCTTTCTCCTTGTGTTATCAGACCTTCTGAATATTGTCTCTGAACCTCCATTACTTCATACTCAGCTTCTTTTATAAGTTCAGGCTTTTTGGAAGGCACATGCATATCATCTATACATATTGATATGCCTGCTGAGGTTGCATACTGAAACCCAAGCTTTTCAAGATTGTTTAAAAAAACAACGGTCTCTCTTTTGCCTGAGACATTGTGTATATACTCTATGAGTTTTCCAATCTCCTTTTTTGTCAATTCTTTATTGATAGCAGAAAATGGTATATTAGGAGGCAGTATCTCGCTGAAAATTATCCTACCTGTTGTTGTCTCAATAATGTTACCATTCATCCTTACCCTTATCTTTGCATGCTCCTCTATAACACCCGAGTAATATGCCTGAAGCGCATCTTCGCTATCAGAAAAGAGTTTATTTTCACCTAAAGCACCTGTCTTCTGTTTGGTAAGATAGTAAATTCCTAAAACCATGTCCTGTGAAGGAACTACTATTGGCTTCCCATTTGCAGGTGAAAGCAGATTATTGACCGACATCATCAGTACCCTCGCTTCTATTTGAGCTTCAATCGAGAGAGGAATATGAACAGCCATCTGATCTCCATCAAAATCAGCATTGAATGCAGTGCATACGAGAGGATGAAGTTGTATAGCTTTGCCTTCGACTAAAACAGGATCAAATGCCTGAATGCCCAATCTATGAAGGGTTGGTGCACGATTAAGAAGCACAGGATGCTCCTGAATAACATCTTCTAATGCATCCCAAACCTCTGGACTTTCTCGTTCAACTAGTCTTTTAGCCTGCTTGATAGTGTTTGCAAGACCTTTTTCTTCAAGTTTATTGAATACAAAAGGTTTAAAGAGTTCAAGAGCCATTGTTTTAGGGATACCACATTGATTAAGTTTAAGATCCGGCCCAACAACAATAACTGAACGACCTGAATAATCAACCCTCTTGCCGAGTAAGTTTTGTCTGAAACGACCCTGCTTACCCTTAATCATATCACTCAGGGATTTTAATGAACGTTTTGCTCCTGCTTTGAGTGATTTGACCTTCTTACTATTATCAAAAAGAGAATCTACTGCTTCCTGAAGCATTCTCTTTTCATTTTTGATTATTACACTAGGGGCTTTAAGCTCGATTAATCTTTTTAACCTGTTATTTCTATTTATTACCCTTCTGTATAAATCATTCAGATCAGATGTTGCGAAACGACCACCGTCTAATGGAACAAGAGGTCTTAGATCTGGAGGTAGAACAGGGATTATATCGAGTATCATCCATTCAGGTTTATTGCCTGACTTGATAAATGCCTCTACAATCTTCAATCTCTTGGTAAGCTTTTTTTTCATCCCGATGGATGCAACGGATTCAATTTTTATCTTGAGCTCATTTGAGAGTGCATTTAAGTCCACACGGCTTAACAATTCTCTTATGGCTTCAGCACCCATCCCAGCAGTAAATCTATTATTATATTCTGAAATGTTCTGCCGATATTGTTCTTCTGAAAGCAATTCTTTCGCCTTAAGAGGTGTATCGCCAGGGTCGATTACTATATATTCTTCGAAATACAGAACCTTCTCTAACTGCCTTATTGTCATATCAAGAAGTGTCCCGATTCTGCTTGGAACGCCCCTAAGAAACCATACATGTGCAGCAGGAGTGGAGAGTTCTATATGTCCCATCCTTTCTCTACGGACTTTAGACTGAATCACTTCTACCCCACATTTATCACATATAACGCCTCTATGCTTCATTCTTCTATATTTTCCGCAGAGGCATTCCCAATCTCTAACAGGTCCGAATATCTTTGCGCAGAATAATCCCTCTTGTTCAGGCTTGAATGTTCTATAATTTATCGTTTCAGGCTTTTTAATCTCTCCATAAGATGACTCCCTAATTTTTTCCGGGGAGGCAAGCTTTATCCTTATAGCCTGAAAACTACTAGGTTTCTTCGGCTTCTGAAAAATATCGTCGGTCAAATTAATCCTCCGTAATAGATTTCTTTTAAAGAAGCTCCACATCAAGACAAAGACTCTGGAGTTCTTTTATTAATACATGAAAAGACTCTGGTACGCCTGATTCCAAAACAGGGTCTCCCTTAACTATAGCTTCATACATATGAGACCTTCCTGTAATATCATCACTTTTAACTGTTAGAAATTCCTGTAATGTATAAGCAGCGCCATATGCTTCCAAAGCCCATACCTCCATCTCACCTAATCTCTGACCACCAAACTGGGCTTTACCCCCAAGAGGTTGTTGTGTGACAAGGGAGTAAGGACCTATCGAGCGGGCATGGATTTTATCGGCTACTAGATGGTGCAGCTTAAGCATATACATATAACCAACGGTTACCGGTCGTTTAAACGATTCCCCTGTCTTTCCATCAAAGAGAATTGCCTGTCCTGATGGAGGAAGTCCGGCTTTTCTCAGCAAATCTCTGATCTCTGATTCCTTTAAGCCTTCAAATGCGGGGTTAGCAAAATATAGACCTAGAGCACTAGCTGCCCACCCAAGATGGGTTTCAAGTATTTGTCCAACATTCATTCTCGATGGCACACCAAGAGGATTTAAAACAATATCAACAGGAGTGCCATCTGGCAAATAAGGCATATCTTCTTCTGGTAAAATGATTGATACAACACCTTTATTTCCATGACGACCTGCCATTTTATCGCCTATCTGTATCTTTCTTTTCATTGCAATAAATACTTTCACAACCTTGTTAACACCCGGGGGAAGTTCATCACCTTTTTTCAATCTTTCAATTTTTTCAAGATATTGCTTTTCAAGCTTGCGAATATAATTATTTATTTCGCCACTTATTTCTTCAATTTTCGATTTTATCTCTATATTTTCAATCTTTGCTTTTAAAAGTAGATTGATTTCTTTAATATCCTGCAACTCTTTATCGTTTAGTTGCTTACCTTTATGGCATATAATCTCTTTTGTTTGAGGATCTTTAATATCATCTAATAATTTCTGCCCTCTAAAGAGATCCTTAATTCTATCCCTCTTTTCTTCTTTGAGAAGCTTTATCTCTTCTTCTAAGTCCCTTTGAAGTCGTCTTATAGCATCAGATTCAATGCTTTTTGCCCGCTGATCCTTCTCAATCCCCTTTCGTGACAAAACTCTCACATCAACAATAGTGCCTTCGATACCAGGCGGAACATATAAACTGCTCTCCTTCACTTCTTCAGCCTTGTCGCCAAAAATAGCCCGCAAAAGCTTTTCTTCAGATGTTAAAAGGGCTTCTCCTTTGGGTGTAACTTTGCCAACAAGGATATCCCCTGCCTTTACCTCTGCTCCAATTCTAATTATTCCACTTTCATCGAGATCCTTAAGTGCATCTTCACCAACATTAGGTATATCTCTAGTAATTTCTTCAGAACCAAGTTTGGTCTCACGAGCTTCAACATAAAACTCTTCTATATGGATTGAAGTAAAAATATCATCCTTAACTAGCTTTTCACTCAAAAGAATTGCATCTTCAAAGTTATATCCACCCCATGGCATAAAAGCAACCAGCACATTCTGACCAAGGGCTAATTCTCCCATGTCAGTTGAAGGACCATCAGCAAGTATATAGCCTTTCTCCACTCTATCGCCAACGGTTACGATAGGCTTCTGATTCATACAAGTGCCCTGGTTAGAGCGCTTGAATTTAATGAGTTCATATCTATCTACTACATCAAAACCAGACAGCGGTTCGGTAGCCCTTACAACTATCCTTGTAGAGTCAACACTTTCTACAATACCAGCCCTCTTTGCTACAATAAGCCAACCTGAATCCCTCGCTGCAACATATTCTATGCCTGTCCCTACCACAGGCGACTTAGGCTTTAATAAAGGCACAGCCTGTCTTTGCATATTTGAACCCATTAATGCTCTATTAGCATCATCATTTTCTAAAAAAGGTATCAAAGATGCTGATATGCCAATAATCTGTTTTGGTGAGACATCCATAAACTGAACATTTTCGACCTTGTCCATCTTGAAATCCCCACCAATTCTTGCTGATACAGCCTCACCAAGGAGATTGCCTTCTGCATCCATCGGGGATGTTGCTTCTGCAATGAGATATTTTTCACTATCTAATGCAGATAAATAATGTATTTCATTGGTGGCTCTGCCATTGACCACCTTTCTGTATGGAGCTTCTATAAAACCAAAATCATTTATTCGAGCATACACTGCAAGAGATGTAATTAGTCCAATGTTAGGACCTTCTGGTGTTTCTATAGGGCAAATCCTGCCGTAATGCGTGGTATGAACATCCCTAACTTCGAATCCCGCCCGCTCCCTTGTCAAACCGCCGGGTCCAAGAGCAGAAAGCCTTCTTTTATGAGTAATCTCAGACAATGGGTTTGTCTGATCCATAAATTGACTCAATTGGCTTGATCCAAAGAATTCTTTGATTGAAGCCATAACAGGTTTTGCATTAATAAGGTCATGAGGCATTGCTAAATCTAAATCTGTAAGACTCATTTTTTCTTTAATAGTTCTTTCCATCCTGACCAGTCCAATTCTGAACTGATTTTCTAAGAGCTCGCCTATACCCCTTACTCTTCTGTTTCCAAGATGATCAATATCATCAACCTCGCCCTTGCCTGTCCTGAGGTTAAGCAGATAGCGGACAATCTCTATGATATCCCTATTATTTAATATTCTTAAATCAAGTGGGGTATCAAGTGCAAGCTTTTCATTTATTTTTAGCCTTCCCACAGTAGAAAGGTCGTATCTCTTAGGGTCAAAAAATAACCCATTAAAAAGCTCAAGTGCGGCTGCTTCAGTTATGGGCTCTCCAGGTCGAAGCTTCTTATAAATCTCTTTAAGAGCTTCCTTCTTAGATGTAACCTTATCCATAAGAAGGGTCTCTCTCAGTGATGATAAATAATTGACATTGTCTATAAAAAGTAGGTGCAATGTTTTGATGTTCAATGAAATTATCTTCGCTAAGATTTCTTCAGTAATTTCCTTGTTTCCATCAAGTATTATCTCCCCTGTTACCGGGTCAATTATATCTTTAAGGGTTATCCTTCCGATTATTTCACTTTGAGATATTGGGATTTCTTTAATACCTGCCATCTCCAGCTTCTTTAAAACATATTTGGTTATCTTGCCGCCCTCCTTCACGATAACCTCACTTGTTTCTGGAGATACTATGTTAATTTTTGTTCTAATTCCTATAAGTATATCGCTTACCCGCCTAATAAAAGTGTTTCCATCTATAATCTTGATTTCTTCAACAGGGTAAAAGATCTTTAGTAAATCTTCATTTGAGTATCCAAGGCATTTAAGAACGACTGTAGCAGGAAGCTTTCTTCGTCTATCAATCCTGACATAAAGAATATCTTTTGAATCAAACTCAAAATCCAGCCATGAACCTCTTACTGGAATGACTCTTGCCATGTAAAGAAGCCGTCCGCTTATGTGTGTTTTACCTTTATCAGGCGCAAAATATACACCAGAAGACCTATGAAGCTGACTCACAATGACTCGTTCAACTCCATTTATGATGAAGCTGCCTGTATCAGTCATGATCGGTAAGTCGCCAACATATACTTCCTGTTCTTTTGATTCTTTTAATAATTTTTTGTTATCTTCGCCTTTTTCCCAGAGATTCAATCTAACTTTTATTTTCAATGGAGCTGAATATGTGAAGCCTTTTTGAAGACATTCATTCGGTGTAAACTTGATTTCACCTATACTATAATTGATAAACTCCAATGATGAAGTGTCATTATAATCAACTATTGGGAAAACGCTATGAAATGCAGCTTGAAGCCCTTCATTAAGTCGGTCTTCTTCATAAGTTTCTTTTTGTAAAAATCTATCAAAGGATTTTCTCTGAAACTCGATAAGATATGGGACATCAAGTACAGGCAATACCCTACCAAAGCTCTGCCTTTGTCTTGATAATTCTGACATGTAACTCCTTATAAAAAGTCAAGTGGTCAAGAATCCCTTGAAAGAGATAGCTCATACTAACCACATTTATACATTGAAATGTTGAATTAGGTGGACAAAAAATCTAATCACGGGTGTTAGTATTCCTCCCCCGACCTTAGACTACTTGTTGAACAAAATTATCTCATTCCTAAGTATAGGAGTTCTTAACCACTTGCTTAATTTTTACTTAATTTCTACTTTAGCCCCTTCAGCTTCTAGTTTAGCCTTAATTGCTTCAGCTTCTTCTTTTGCTATACCAGTTTTTACAGGTTTAGGCGAAGGCGCTTACTACATCACCAAGGACCATTATAGGAAGCAGTTCCTAGAGAAGCTTGGTTTTGACCCTTATCCTGGTACGTTAAACCTGAAACTAACCTCGGACTACGACATAAAAAGGCGTACTGAATTGGAAGCGTACCCCGCAGTTGAGGTGGAGGGTTTCCGGAATGAAGACCGCACATTTGGTTTAGTCAAATGTTACCCTGTTATGATTGAAAACAAAATTAAGGGCGCATTAATTTCTGCTTTACGCAGTCACTACGACGTTTCAGTGCTTGAAATCATCGCGCCAGTTTGTCTGCGGAAAAACCTCAATCTCAAAGACGGTCATAAAGTGAAAGTTGAAGTTTTAACGGTTCCCTAAGCTAAAATGGCGTGCTGTACGAATAGTTGTGACTATACACTGTTTCTGGTTTGCGTCTTGACGCTAAAACGTACCCAATGAGCAGACCTGCCACCAATCCGCCTAGGTGTGCTAAGTTGTTTACTTCTGGTCCTGAGCTGATTAGTAGAAGGAAGAACGCAAACATGAGTGCGCCCACTATAGATTGACCCACAGTGCGGCGGATGTAAATTGTGCAGGCTCCGAACATTGCGAAAATTGCGCCTGAGGCTCCCGCCGAAGGTACCCACAGCGGCAGAAAACCCAGTGACAGCAGGTTGCCTACTAATCCGCCCATGAAGTAGATGAGTAGGTATTCAGGTAGTGAGAACATTTCTTCGGCTCTTAACCCGAAAATCAGCAGAAACATCATGTTTCCCGCTAGGTGCACAAT
>DYHD01000049.1 GCA_020724365.1 Thermodesulfovibrio yellowstonii
GAGGCGGTGCCTCGCCTAATTGAAAATTCAAGATTCAAAATACTAGATACCCAAAAATGCTAAAGGTAGCCGCAGATATCTACATGTGGATTCAAAATTAAAATTCAAAGCAGGATAGGCGAGATGCCTGCCCTACCAGTGCCAATATTTTTTGATATATCCAAATCGGGATTTGGGGGTTGAATTTATAACTTAAACCGCATTAAATTTAAATCCGACTTCGGAGGCTGATTGCTGATGTCTCGCAGGCATTACGGCATAGACCACAGCCATAACAACTATTAAAGTCTATAGTTGCTGTATATTTACCGCCCTCAAGGTTGCTATCTATCGCATTAAACTGGCAGAGATCTGCACACATGCCACAGCCGTTACAGAGTGATTCATCTACAAAAGCAGCATATTCAGCCATCATGATTGTCTCAACCCTTATCCTGCTATATGTCCTCATGGCAATACAATCTTTCAGGGTGCAATTACAGATAGCTCCAATAAAGGGTGTTACAAATGTCCATATGGTATGAATTGCCCCTTTGTATTCAATATCTTGCATTTGCCTTATAGCAAACTCCTTGCTTACGGTCTCAAGCAAGTTTGAATTAGAATTTTTGAAATAGCTCATATCAAGGTTTTGATACCATGCAGAAGGATGATAAGTAATACCATAGCAGCATCTTACATCAGACTTATCTATTGTCCATCTACACGCACATGGTAGTCTCACAATATCGATTGATTTGTTTATTATCTCTTTGACTTCTTCAATAGGCACAACCTGACCGAAATGTTCAACCTTTGCGTTTTCTATCATTTTCTCGATTATCTTTTCGGGCAACCTACCCTTTTTATGGACTATTGCTTCGAGCCTCAAAAGATTGTTAAACCCTTCCTTAATAGTTACATCGAGAAACTGTTCGATAAATTTTCTTCGTCTTAAGTCAGATAGAAGGTCATGAGAATAGTTAGAGGCATTTTTATACCATATCTTCCCTTCACCATGTTTTGAACAAAATTCACACATCTTATAAACTCCATTATAAATATTAGCTTTATATTATATTAATAATATACTAAAAAACCATGATCGTTTATGTTAAAAAAGAGATAGGATTGTAAACTCTTTGATTTATCTGTCATTTCGAATACATCTATCTGCGTGCCTGCCTGAGCCAGAAAAGGCTTGTCCCGAACGAATGTGAGGGATTTGGCATGACAGCTTTCTATCTCTATTTTTCGGATCATCTAACTATTTAGCTAAAAAATATAAAAAAGGTATAATACTAAAACAATAGCAAAATAACTTATCTTGCTTACTGTCTAATTCATTACCTAAATTTTTAAGAAAAAAGTGAATTTAGAATGAAAATTAAGGCTGCATTTCTCTGGGATGAATCTTTCTTATGGGGATTAATGGCTTATGATGCTTTAATGAAAAACCGTCTGCCATTTGATCTTATTCGTTCAGAAGACATCAAAAATAAATGCATACATGATTATAAAATGCTCTTCGTTCCCGGTGGATGGGCATCTAATAAGTTTAAGGCTCTTGGTGATGAAGGCATCGAGGAAATTAAAAACTTTATAGCCAATGGCGGTAGATATCTCGGCATTTGCGGTGGTGCTGGCTTGGCAACTTTAGATGGAATCGGTTTGCTTGATATTAAAAGAAGACCAACAAAAGACAGGGTTCCAAGTTTCAGCGGAAGAATCAAGCTTAAGATAAATCAACATCCTCTTTGGATGAGACTCGAGTCAAAAACCTTTCACACCATAACAAATTCATTAGATAAAGAGCCTATCTTCCATGCCTGGTGGCCGTCACAATTCAAAGTTGATGACAACAATATAAATACACTCGCTTTTTATGGGGAAGCCCTGCCCGATGCATTTACCTCTGATTTATGTATAGGAGATATCATATACAATAATGGTGATTGGCATCAGCTTGAGTCCTCCTATGGAATTAATCTTAATCCTTCAAGATTATACGGTGAGCCTGCAGTTGTAGAAGGCTCATATGGAAACGGTAAGGTTATCTTATCGCTCATACATTTTGATACCCCTGATGATGTAGCTGGACAGTTGATTTTAAAAACTTTGTGGGAATATCTTTTGGAAGATAATTTTGAATATATAAAACCTGATAATTATTTCGCTCCGGAGAGTATTCATACAAAACACAGAGGTAAATGTCAAACCATAATAAATGAGATATTCAATATTGTTACAGATTTAATGAATTTCGGGACAAGAAATTTTCTCTGGTTTAAGAGAAATACAATGCTTTACCAGTGGCGCAGAGGAATAAGGGGTCTGGAATATTGCAACTTATACATACTTATTAAAAAAATCTCTGAGATATACAATCTTTATTCGACTGACTTAAGAAAGATCGTCCATCTCGATGATGAATTTTTTTATCATAAACTGCTCTCAATTAGAGAACTTCTACTGCCATTCTGTGAAAAAGCTCAAGAACTACTCATATTAGAAAGAATTGCCCTTCAGAATGGTCATATCACTTATGAAAAATGTAATGACCCAAAAATACAATCAATTCGTAGCGAACTCTTCTCTACCTCTAAAAGCTACGGGGGTGCTTATAAAAAACTAATTAATAAAATTGATTATTTGCTTTATAACTTAATTAAATCTAAAAACTAAATAATGAACCAAATCCAGAGATAAATAGTGTAAAACCTTCATAACATCTCACCATGAGATTGTTAAAAGGTAAATCATCATAATCCAACAGGTGCAACTTATTAGTAGAGCGAATTTATCGCAGGATTTGAAAACAGAATTTGAGCTGCCAAGATATTTTAATAGAACGATAATTATTTTAGTATTGACAACTATATCTTATAACTGGTATAAAGAAACACTTAAAATTTAATCTTTTATTTTTAATTCGATTATATTCTTGCCTTACAAGAGGAATTTTTCACAAAAGGAGGGATTTTAATGAAGTTAGGTGTTTTTGTCAACGAATTTAAAACTGTAGTAGAAACGGTTGACAGGCTCACTGCAGAGAAACTTGGTTTGATATTCATTCAAAACGGCGTTTTTCATGCAACTATCAAGGAAAATGGCAAATCATCTCCCCTGCTCGATAAAACAGCAAACTTTTATGTTCTTGCAGAAGATCTTGCCACAAGAGGATTAACTGATGCAGATGTTGACAATCGTGTAAAGGTTGTAAATTATGGTGATGTTGTAGATTTAATTTTTAATGATTACGAAAAAATTGTCTGGTTATAGGAGGGAAAGTACATGGGAACTTTAACAATTGCGCCTTTTGCATCCCTTGTCGGTTCTAAAAGTATGGATTTTGCACTCAAATTAGCTAAGACTGCTGCAGATAAAGGACATAAAGTCAATATCTGGCTTACTAGCAATGGTGTTATGATCGTAAAAGCAAATCAAAAACATCTTAAGGATTATTCACATGCTGAAAAATATGTGAAGGAACTTCTCGAAAAAGGAGTAGAAGTCTGTGTTTGTGAAGCCTGCGCCCTTGCCAGAGGAATTCATAAAAATGAAGCCATTGAAGGCATTAAATGGGATGCTATGCATTGGTATCTAGCAAAAATATACAATAGCGACAGAGTAATACATATGGGAGGTGAGTAATATGTCCATGATAGATTTAGCATTTATCATTCAAAGACCTCCTTATAAAAGTGAGACATCAACACTTGGGTTAACACATGCAATATCATATCAAGTAGTAGATATGTTTCTTGATGATGGTCAAGGAGTTATCCCCAAAGTTTGTTTTATTGGTGAGGGGGTTTTCAACTGCATCTCAGAGCATAAGTCAATGGAAAATTATGGAGTAACAAGTATTGAGTCGCATGTAAAAAATAGTTTATTAGTTGATCTTGATATGTATGTTTGCAAAGAAGACATCGATCGTTTTGGCATTCCAGAAAACAGGCTTGTTGATGCGGAAGACATGGGTGCTGATAAAAAGCTTCAGATAGTGCCTTTTAGCGAGATTCAAAATATCTTAAACAATTCAAAACATATTTTCATATTTTAATTTATTTAAGGAGGATTTAATTAAGATGGCAGATTTAAAATCACAAACCCCAACTGAGGTTCTTGATGTATTAGGTAGGGTTTGCCCTTACCCACTTGTAATGACAAAAAAAGCACTCGAAAAATTATCTTCAGGCAGCCTACTTAAGGTTATGACTGATGCACCTGCATCGGCAGAAGATTCAATCCCAAGGTTTGCAGAGAAACAGGGCTATGGAATCGAAATAGTGAAACTGGAAGATAAGGGTTACTGGGAGCTTTATATACAGAAATCTTGATTTTATTATTTAAATAATTAAAAAAAGGAGCATATTAAAATATGCTCCTTTTTTAATTAAATCTATCGAAATAGATTTTATGTCTCTATGATTGTAATTGCACCTTCAGGACATTGTAAACATGTTTCACAGAAAACACACTCTGAGGACTGATATGGGTCACTCTTGCCATCTACCATTCTGAAAACTTCATTCGGGCAATTGGTAACACAATCTTCACATCCTGTACATTTTGCTGCATCAACTGTCACTATATACATATATTCACCCCCCTTATTTTAAAAATAGAGCCTTTAAAATATTAACAAAGAATACTTAAATTTTTTATTAATATAACATATTTTGTCATCAATGATGAACATCCACATTGCCTATTTCTTCTCTTATCGAAACAGCAATCTTGTAAAGTATTGTCAGTATTAAAAATCCGATAGCCCAAACGCCGAGCGTGATAGACATTTCAGGCAATGTAGGCCAATATTCGGTTATCTGTTTAAATGAATTAGGGACAAACCCTCCCACAATGAGTCCGAAACCTTTGTCTATCCAAAGGGCAAAAAATACGCAAACCGATGCAATAGCAAGAAGCAACTCGTTTTTCCTGAGTTGAGGGATAACAAGCAACACTAAAGCTATTACAGTAAGAATATTGGATATCCACATAATAGGAACTAGCTTGTTATAGTCATCCAATCCTGCATATAGGTAAATAATTGAATGCGAATAAGCTGGTATCCCACTATAGAAAGATGTGAACAATTTCAACCCAAGGAAGAATACACTTGTCAGCATAAAATAGGTTACAATCTTTCCAAGAGCCTGGATAGCCTCCTGTCCGGGGTCAAATTTGGTAAACTTCCGCACTATCAATGCTAACAGTATTAAGAGCGAGGGGCCGGAAGCGAATGCAGATGCAAGAAATTGAGCTGCAAGCAAAGCGGACATCCAAAAATATTTGCCTGGTAAGCCTGAATAGAGAAAAGCTGTAACAGTATGAATTGAAGGTGCCCATATAATCGAAAGGATTATGAAAAACTTGAGCCATTTAGGTGGAGCAATCCCCTTTCTTTCTGAACTAAGGGCAGACCACCCTACAAGGACATTCAGAAATAAATATCCACCTAAAACGACCATATCATAAAACATAACGGAATTAAGCGTCGGGTACAATATCACATTAAGAACACGTAGGGGTTGTCCGAGATCAACAAAAATGAACAGCATACACATGATTACAGCAGGGATTGCAAGGAACTCTCCAAGTATGGTTATCTTACCAAAAGCCTTATAGTTGTGGAGGTAATATGGAAGAACAACCATTACACCTGATGCTGCGATACCGACAAGGAAAGTGAACTGTGAGATGTAAAAACCCCATGAGACATCCCTGCTCATACCAGTTACCCCTAAGCCTATTATAAACTGCCTGAGATAGAAAATGAACCCAATCCCAATTATGACGAGTAAAAATAAGACCCATGCCCAGTAAATTCTGCTACCTTTAAATGCAGTCTCAAGCATATTATTGACCTCCTATGATATAAAATACACAAGGCGTCGTGCCTAATTCTGCCTTTCTCCTGATAGAGTAATGAGAAGCAAGCACTTTTCTAATATCAGAATTAGGATCGCTTAAATCACCAAAGTACATTCCGCCATTAGATGCCTCAACGCAAGCAGGTTTAAGCCCTATTGCAAGCTTCTCATAGCATAAAGTACATTTTTCAACAACACCTTTCATCCTTGTAGGAAACTCAGGATTTAGTTTTTTAATAAATGGTCTTGGATCTCTCCAGTTAAAACTCCTTGCACCATAAGGACAACCTGCCATACAGAATCTACAACCGATGCATCGGTGCATATCCATCATAACTATACCATCACTTTCCCTCTTATAAGTAGCCTTTGTAGGGCAAACCCTTACGCAAGGCGGATTATCACAATGATTGCAAAGCACAAGAAAAGGTTTTTTCTTGAGATGGTCTTGGATATAAGGATTTGCATACTCCTGCGAAGAAAATGAGTGTTCATACGACTCAGTCCATATCCATTTTATTTCTTCCTTAGGGTTATTAATTTCAGGGACATTGTGTATTGTATGGCATGCATTCATAACCCTTTTATAGTCTTCAGGTGTCTTGAATTTATTGATATCTATTGCGATGCCCCATCTCTTAGCCTTTAAAGCTCTGGGGTCATCTATATACTGTGCTGCTTCAATCGCACCACTCTTAATTAGGGTAAGCCCGGCAGCGCCACCGATACTAGCTAAAGTCGAGATACCTGCTATCTTTAAAAAATCTCTCCTATTAATTCCCATGGCTTATGTTCCCTCCTGTGGAGCAATATGGCAGTCCCAACAATATGGCTTTACTGCCACATAGTTATGACATTGATCGCAAAAATTTTTTTTGTTTGAATGGCATTTCATACATGTGTTCTGGAGGCTCATATCATAAGTTCTGCCATCTCTTGCTTTGTATAGTCTCGCACCATCTCTAACAACAGCATCACGCCATGTATTAAGCATTACCATATGTTCTGTCTTCATATATTCCTTAGGTTCAACACACCTTTTATCTACCATTTTTTGAATTTCAGGTGTATCCAGTTTAAGTTCGGGTATTGGGACTACTTTGCCCATGGTAAACAAAAACGGAAAGGTTGAAAAACCAATGAATATAAGTAAACCTATAATGATTTTCCCACCGTTATACATCACTCGGTCCCTCCTTTTCCGGGTAAAGGTTCAGTTCTCAAGTCAAGAGTTCTTTCAATTTCTCCTTTCATAACGAGTGCATTGCCTACTAATTCATGAACTCCACAGACATCCATGCCCGGATTCCAATAGTCCATTAAAGTTGGTAGAGCAGCTCTATCAATAGCACAAATGTTGGCAAGCATATTTACACCAAAAGTATCTCTGACATATTTTACAGCATTTGCACGAGGGAACCCACCCCTCATTCTAAGCTCAATATTCTCGCCAGCATTCAGTCCCGAACCACTGCCGCAACAGAATGTTTTTTCTCTTATAGTGCTCTCAGGCATTTCGTAGAAATGGTTGCATACACTATTTATGATATATCTTGGTTCTTCAAAAATGCCCATAGCCCTTGCAGTATTGCAGGAATCATGAAATGTTATTTTAAGGTGATCATTACGGCTCTTATCAAATTTCAGTTTTCCATGTTTGATTAGATCTGCTGTAAACTCTGTTATATGAACGATCTTAGATCCCTTTGCGTTTTCAAACTTTGTGCCGGTTATTGGAGAAACAGGTTCTTCAAGGAAATCTGGGGGTCCCCACCAAGTATCAGCAAATTGATTCATAAGTCTCCATTGATGACCACATTCACCTCCGAGTATCCATTTAACACCGAGTCTTTTTGCTTCAGAATAAATTTTATAATAAAGCTTTTTGGCTACCTCCATAGAAGTGAAAAATCCGAAATTTCCCCCCTCACATGCCATTGTGCTCCAAGTATAATCGAGCCCTATCTCATGGAAGAGCATTAGTTCACCCATTGTTACATAGTTGCCAGGCACACCGAAAAGGTCTCCTGATGGTCCAATGAATAAAATCTCAGCACCTTTTCTATTGTATGTTGTATCAACTTTGATGCCCGTGATAGTCTCTATATCGTCAATCATGAAATCAATATTAGCTTTGATAGTATGGGGTTCGAGCCCAAGATGATTTCCAGTTCTATAGCTATTTGCAACAGGACCCATAATCCAGTCAATATTTAGTCCGAGTAGATTAAGAAGCTCCCTACCAATGATTGTAATCTCAGCCTGATCAATACCGTAAGGGCAGAAAAGAGAGCATCTTCTACATTCCGTACACTGAAAATAATAATACCAGAGTTCTTTAAGAACATCTTCTGTAAGCTCCCTTGCACCAGCGGCTTTACCCAAAATCTTACCAGATGTTGTAAAGTATTTGCGGTAAACCGACCTTAAAAGCTCAGCTCTTAAGACAGGCATATTCTTAGGGTCGCCCCCTCCGAGGAAAAAATGACATTTATCTGCACAGGCTCCACATCTTACGCAAATATCCATAAAAACATGGAATGTTCTAAATTTCTGTAATCTTTCTTTGATTCCCTGAAGGACTATCTCCTTCCAATTATCTGGCAGTTTCCAGTCTGCCTCTGATGCAGACCAATCCCTTGGGAATGGCATGCCAACTGCTTCAAGGTATTTCGCTCTGGTGCCGTGGCAATACATTCCAGGCTTAAACTCCACTGGAGTATCCATCCATCCTTTTGAGGGTGGTGTATAACTAATCTTTGATAATTCTTCTGGTTTTGGTGGTTTTCCTTTAGTTGCCATATCTTTACTCCTTTTCTACTGGTATTCCAGCCTTTTTCATCTTATCTCTAAACTCGTTTTCATAGTCTTCATATGAACGGCTTTTAATAGGATAATCCCAGGGGTTAACATGCCTTATCATCCGATTGTTATTTGCCAAATTCCTTGTAGGGCTTAAGAAAACTCCGCCCATATGAACGAGTTTGCTGAATGGAAAATATGCAAATAGAGTGCAAACCAGAGCAAAATGTATATAAAATATCACCCCTATACCATCTGGGATGGTAGGTCTAAAACTTACCAACCCCATAGCAATCTGTTTAACTCCGACCACATCAACCTTATCAAAATACCTCATTAGTATGCCAGAAATAGCAATAGCGAGAATAAGGAAAAGTGGGAAATAGTCAGATGGAAGTGAGATGTATTTAATCTGGGGCATACCGATTCTTCTATACAGGAGATACAAAAGAGCTATAATGATAAGGAAATTGGTAATATAAACTAACGGTGCGCCGACCTGAAAAAATGAATCCATAAATTCTAAAAACTCTATAGGAGCTGGAACAGGCACTACGAAAAACCTTAAATGCCTTATCAATATAACAAGAAAGCAATAATGAAATGCTAATGCCGCTAACCAGAGCAGCTTTTCTGAACCATATATCAGTCTCGAACCGCTATGTAATTCAGCTTTTGTATTTCTAAAAAGGGACCGGAATAGAAGCACCTCAAGCAACATCCTGCCAATCACTCCATAAGATGTTGATGGGTTATCAAGCTTATTAGCCGCAATCCATGGAAGCGAGGTCTGTTGGCCTCCTGTGGTTGGCACCTTAAATGGTACTGCCGAGCGTCCCCAATTAACTACACGATATACCATACCTACTATAAAAATAAGCAAGGCTATATAGGGAATGATGACAGCGAATAAATAATTTAATCCCGCCCCACTTACTCCTGCAAAAACGAGCAGAACTATCGCTACAACAACAGCAAAGGAAAATAAGATTCCCATTTAGCTACCCCTTTTTTTTACATTTTTGTTTGGTTATACTACTTAGAACCTTCTTAATAAATTCTAACTTGTTATGACGACCCCTGCGATAGACTCAAGACAAGCTTGTCAGAGCATGATATAAAGATAAAGGACTAAGCCTCTCTATCATAATATCAGGGTGATAAAGAACAAACCAATTAACAGACCCTAACATATTTCCTTTTCAGGAGATTCTATGATTAACTTTGCTTGCTGCAATAATCTATAAGTCATTTTCTTCACCTCATTAGCCTTTATTTCATATAACCTTTCACGGCATTGCATATAGATATCAAAAGACAAAAGAGCAATCCTATCTATCTTAGATTCGATATGGTACAAGCGAGATAGAAAATCAGAAGGTAATGGCTTCTCAAGCCCATAAACATTAGAGATCTCTTGCCTTATAATATTCTTAAGGGGAAAAATAAAAGCTACCGCCTGAGATGCAGAAAAATCCTGAACTGCCCTAACCCTGATAATATCATCAAGGAATTGAGATACCCTTTGAGTATCTACATCATCATCAAGAATCTCGTCAAGGAGTTTCTCAATACCTTTGAATATTGTAGAACCAACAGGATTTCTGAAAAGGTCGTCCTGATTTTTAAAGAATTTAGCAGTTTCTGGAGGATAAGTATCCAATAATACTTCAAACCATTTTGATAAAATCACAACCTTTCTATTTATTAAAAGACTTTTCAGATCCATTTGACCACACTTCAAAAATCCTCACAAAAAAGTATTTAAACAATAAAGGTTATTCTTAAATGTCAAGTGGGATGGCTAGAAGACCATCCCACTACTACTAAAATTATACACAGCCTGTTGGTTTTGGCAACCCTGCATATCTACAAGCTTGTTTGGCTGGTCCATCGGGGAACAGCTCATAAAGATACTTTGTATTGCCTTTATCTGGTCCCATAACCTTCCCGATTTCCTTAACAAGTATTTTGATCATCGGGGCAATCTGATATTTCTGATAATAGTTTCTTAGAAAATTGATAACTTCCCAGTGAGACTCAGTAAGGGTGAGCCCATCTTTTTCAGCCATATAGACGGCTAAACCCTCCGTCCAGTCATCGAGATTTGCGACATAACCGTCTTCATCAATCTCAACCTGTTTTCCTTCAAAATCAATATGTGCCATTACATCTCCTCCTCTTAGCATATTTAAAAATATATATCCTGTAAAGGATAGCTTAAAGCAATTCATAAATAAAAGCGTTTAGACAATAATATACAGTAATCTTCAAGGTCAAATAAAATTATCTTATGAAACTATTATAAAAGACTATTAATAGTTTCTTTAGTTATCTCACCTATACTGATTTGCGAAAGAATTCTATTTCTATAAAAATTTATTCTACTTTCATCATCCTTATATTTCTCAATTTTGCTTATTATCTGTGTATCAGAAATCTTGCAAATAACCCATATTGCATAACCCTTAACAGTAGGATTAGGGTCTTCAATCATCTGATTGATCTCACCAAATATGAATTTTACCTGTTCAGGGTCAGATTCAGCAATTCTCCCCATAGCCCAAATTACTCCTTCTCTAAAAACATCTTCATTTCTGTTTGACCATACGATAGGGATTAAATCCCCGAACTCTTTAAGATTGCTTCTTATTATCTCTCCGAGCATCTCAGGAGCGCTCCAACTGACTCCACCTGATTCTTCGGTCATTGACCATAGAAGCCTTCGAGCAGTATTTCTTATAAATTCGGGATCATTTTTTGAGATTTCTTTGGAGATCAGCCCAATAGTTTCAATAGCATACCATGTAATGATGTCACTCTTATCATAAGAAAAGGCAAGGAGTTGATTAATAATCCCTTTATCATCAAGAGATAGAGATACTATTTTCTCAAGTTCTCCTTCTTTCAGGAGTTTTTTCAAAGTCTTCTTTTGATTTCCTTTTATTTGCATCATTATTTTTTCATTATCCTTATTTGGTGCAGATATAGCCATTGTATCCTTTATAGACTTAAGAAAAACAAGCTTGCCAGGGCTCTCGCCGATATTTGCTGAGTTAATTTTTTTATGAGTTTTATAATCATAATCCATATCTGCATAAAGGTAATCTGAATCAGGGTCTAAAGTGCCTATATCCCAATCCCCTTTCAATAAAACTAATGCTTCCATATAAGCCTCACCGACACAATGTCCAGTGAGGTCGCAAACAAAAATAGCATCACAGCTACATTTGCCACAGAGAATCTCACCGAAATCCGTTTTTGTGTTAATTGGCTTAGAAATGTCTCTACCACAAAATAGGCATCTAGGAGTATTTTTCTCTTTTTTTCTATCATAAATCATCTATTTAACCTCTCTTAATTTATACTTTTCAGCGATATCAATAAGTCCATCTATCCATGCTTTTGAGCCTAATGCATGGATATGAGTATAAGTTGCAAGTGTATTCTTCCAGCAAATACCGTCTCTTTTGTGTATCAAGCCTTCACCTCTCAACATCCTAAAAGCTGTGTATATATCTTCTGATACTTCCTTAATCGCAGAATAATGAAATTCATGACCATGAAGAACTGTATTTTGAGGGTAGAAAGGATTGCTCTGGTCAATCTCCACTATAGTATAACCGTGTGCTTGAGGTTTCCTTTTCATCTCAAATATAATAGGGAATATGCCAACCATAGGGAATTTTTTATCATCTACTATTATCTCCTTCCCAAGAAACATCAACCCCCCACATTCAGCATATATGGGCAAACCATTTTCTGCAGCTTTTTTCAAAGACTGCTTGAAAGATTCATTTCGAGCCAGATGAATTGCATTTGTCTCAGGAAAACCTCCACCGATATACAGGGCGTCTATCTCAGGTAGTCTCGGATCAGAGATTGCGTTTATATCTATAATTTGAACACCTCTTTTTATTAATTCTTCAAGGTTTTCGGGATAATAAAACTGAAAGGCTGAGTCCCTTATGATGCCAATCCTTATAGGATGTTTCGGCTTTTCTATATCTAAATCATTATTTTCAAAAGATATTTCTAATGTCTTTACATCTGATGCGATACTAAAAATTCTATCTATATCAATATATCTATCTGCTATATGATGAATGAACAAGCTTGCCCTTTCAGAGTCAGGGTGTTCTTGATAAGGCGTAAGTCCCATATGCCTTTCAGGGAAAGCTTTTCCTGTAAATCTTGGGATCGCCCCTATTACTGGTATAGAACAATACCTTTCAATCGATTCTCTGATGATAGATTCATGCCTGATACCTGAAATTTGATTTAGTATTACACCCTTGATATTAATATCTTTATCAAACTCAATACATCCCTTCACTATAGCCGCGGTAGTGCGAGTAATCTTTGTGCAATCAATAACAAGTATGACAGGGGATATTAAAAGTTTGGCAAGTTCAGCGGTGCTGAATGACCCCTCAATATCCATCCCATCATATAGACCTCTATTGCCTTCAATCACTGCAATATCACCTATAAAGTGAGATACAAAGGATTTCAGGATATTTTCTTTACAGATTAGAAAAGGGTCAAGGTTATAGCAAGGACTATCTGCAAAACTTGAGAGCCAACCTGCATCAATATAGTCGGGTCCTTTTTTGAATGGAACTACCCGAAGATTTTTTTTTGATCTCAGAGCTGCTATAACAGCCAAACTAACAGTTGTTTTACCGCCTCCCCCCCTTATGCCTGCAATGATGAGTCTTGGATATGTTTTATTCATTATGAATTTATAATAATCCTAACCACGATAGGTTTGTCAAAAATATAAGGCAAGCCTTGAACCTTTTCTGGTAGAATATTTATAATAATGTCAAACTTTTTAAGTTATATCTCTCTCAATATAGAGATATTAAAATTAAGATATTCTAAAATAATTTACTTTCCTGTTTTTGTTACCCAAATTGAGCTATTCCTGCTTGATAAGACGCTCAAATCAAAGTTCCTTTTTTTTCTATGAAGCCAAGAGGTTCAAAAAATTCATAATCTTTGATAAAATAAGCAAAATAATATGAAAGAAATTCTACACAGAATAGAGAGCAAAAAAAATACATATATACAATATGGTTTTTCTCAAATCGAGAGTTCAACCTTAATGACATTCTTTGATCTTGCCCAAGAATTAGAAACTATAGAAGATTTTTATTATCTATGCGTGGCAATCCCCAAAGTATTTCTTAATCTCGATGCAAGATTGCACCTTATAGACTCGAAACTTGATAAAATAATATTAGTATCATCAACTATAAATGATAACAATAATTGTAATTTTTCGCTAAAAAGCGAACATCAAGCGATTGAATATACTTTTTATACTGTTGAAGGTTCACTTATGCTTGGATTGAAAGCAAACAAGCTCCTTATAGAACAGACTCCTGATAGGGTTAAAGATGGGATATTAGGATTTCTTGAGATTTTCCCCGCACACAACTTGAGCGGTCATCAGGAATTCTTCCTTCAAAAATATGCCAATAGAATCGGCTTTAACTTACACAACCGCTTCCTTTTTGAGAAAAATGTTGAACATCTTAAGTTCATCCGAACCCTTGTTGCTGATATTGAACACAATGTTATCGTTCCAAATATAGTTTTTAAACTTTTCTTGAGAAGACTAAAGGGCAAAATAGACAAAAATAAAGAGATTGAGAAATTCCTTATAAAACACTCCTCTGATGATACTTGTGACGGACAATGTTTAGAACAGCTGTTTGATGAACTACATGATGTAAACAGGGGATTAAAAGAGGAATTTGAAAACATTGAAAAACATTACAAAACTACAAGTTTGTTCCTTGAAACTCTCTTAAGAAGAGGTCATTTCGATCATGGTAGGCTTATGCTCCGCAAGATGCCCTGCAATATGAAAAGAGATGTTGTCTATCCACAGCTTGAGAGATTTGCTGAACAGTTTGAGGATGCTGCAATAGCTATAGATGACCAATTGAGCGGCATCCCTGATGAGGAGACTATTAGCGTTGTTGATATGGGGCTTATTGCTCAAGTCTATGCTAATTTTTTTTCAAATGCCCTTAAATATACAGAAGAAGTTATAAATCATAATGGCGAAAGAAAAAAATATATTGCATATGGACGAGAGATTATTAAAGACTATTTCGGTGAGGGCAAAGATGGTATAAAATACAATGTATTTAATACCGGCAGTCACATAAAACCAGATGAAAGGGAAAAGATTTTCAACGAAGGGTATAGGGGTTCTAATGCAGCGAACAAACCTGGTACCGGACACGGACTTTCTTTTGTAAAAAATGCTGTAGAGATTCACGGTGGGGTCGTAGGCTATGAAGCCACCCCACTTGGAAACAATTTCTATTTTATTCTTCCGGGGTGATTATTTTATGACAAGGGTAGCAGTAAATATTGAAGAGGAAATGAAGGTCAGTTATCTTGATTATGCGATGAGCGTGATTATCGGAAGGGCATTGCCAGAAGTCAGAGACGGGATGAAGCCAGTCCAAAGAAGAATACTTTATGCGATGTTCAAAGAAGGATTGCTGCCTAATAAAAAATATTCGAAGTGTGCTGGAGTAGTCGGAGAGGTGCTTAAAAAATATCACCCTCATGGAGATACTGCAGTATATGATGCACTTGTAAGGCTGGCACAAGATTTTAATATGAGATATCCTTTGATAGATGGGCAGGGCAACTTCGGTTCAGTAGATGGTGATCCGCCAGCTGCATATAGATATACTGAAGCCAGATTGGCAAAGATCGCTGAGGAATTTCTTTTGGATATTGATAAAGATACAGTGGATTTCATCCCAAATTTCGATGAAACTACCGACGAGCCGGTTGTCCTTCCATCGAGGATTCCTAATCTTATGATTAATGGTGCATCAGGTATAGCAGTAGGAATGGCAACGAATATACCACCCCATAACCTCGGTGAAATTATTGACGGACTTATAATGATCCTTGAAAATCCAGAAATCACAATAAATGAGCTCATGGGTGTAATAAAAGGACCTGATTTCCCTACAGGTGGAATAATTTATGGATTAGAAGGGATAATCTCTGCCTATATGCACGGAAGAGGACTGATCAAGGTAAGAGCAAAGGTGAAATTTGAGAGGGAAGCTAAATCTGGAGATAGCATAATTATTACTGAACTTCCTTATCAGGTTAATAAAGCTCGTTTAATAGAAAAGATTGCTGAACTCGTCAGGGAAAAAAGGATTGAAGGAATTTCTGATATCAGGGATGAATCTGACAGAGAAGGCATAAGGGTAGTAATAGAAATAAAACGTTCTGAGGAGCCTCAAGTAGTTCTTAATAATCTTTACAAACATACACAGATGGAGACAAGCTTTGGTATCATTATGCTTGCCCTCATGGATGGACAGCCTCATATTTTAAATTTAAGAAGGATTCTCAAACAGTTTATAAGGCATAGAAGGGATATAATTATTAGAAGATCCCGCTTCGAACTAAAAAAAGCTGAGGAAAGAGCACATATACTGAAGGGTTTAAAAATCGCTCTTGACTATCTCGATGAGATTATAAAATTAATCAGATCATCAAGAACTCCAGAGGATGCAAGGCAAGGATTGATTACAGGTTATCCATTGACAATCATTCAGGCACAAGCTATACTCGATATGAGACTTCAAAGATTGACAGGGTTAGAAAGAGAAAAATTAATAACCGAGCTACAAGACACCCTCAAAGAAATTGAAAAATTAAAGGCTATACTCGCAAGCGAATCATTAGTTTCAGGAATAATCAAAGATGAACTAATTGATATAAAAAATAGATATGCTGATGAGAGAAGAACAGAAATAATCCCTGATGTGAAAGAAATAACTATTGAAGACCTGATCGCTGATGATGAAATGGTCATTACATTTTCTCATGGAGGCTATATAAAGAGAAATTCATTATCAACTTATAGAAGCCAAAAAAGAGGCGGCAAAGGATTAATAGGGATGGATACTAAAGAAGAGGATTTTGTGGAACAGATATTTATAGGTTCAACCCATGATTATATGCTTTTTTTCAGCAATATGGGGAGGTTATACTGGATGAAGATATTTCAGATACCTGAATCAAGCCGCACATCAAAAGGCAAAGCACTTATCAATCTGTTACCTCTTGCTGAAAAAGAGAGAATATCCACTGCAATCAATATAAAAGATTTTAAAGATGGCTATTTAATGATGTTCACAAAAAATGGCATCGTCAAAAAAACATCGCTCGAGGAATTCAGTAACCCAAGAACTAAAGGCATAATAGCAATAAAGATTGATGAAAACGATGAGCTCATTTCCGTAAAAAAAACAAATGGGAACAATGATCTCATTATCGGGACAAGAAAAGGCTTAGCCACGAGATTTAATGAGGCTGATATCAGGGAAACTGGCAGAAATACAAGGGGAGTTATTGGCATTAGACTTTCTAATGCTGACAAAGTTGTATCTGCTGATGTTGTAGAAGAAAAGACTTATCTTTTAACAGTCACAGATAGGGGAATCGGCAAAAAAACAAGGATTGATGATTACCCACGCAGGAACCGTGGTGGCAAAGGTATTATTTCTATAAAGCTTCATAAAAAAGGTGGTGATGTTGTAGGAATTATTCAGGTGAGAGATGAAAATGAGGTCGTCTTAATATCGAGCAGCGGAAAATTGATAAGGATGCTAATCAGTAATATCCCCATTTTAGGCAGATATGCACAAGGGGTAAAACTCATGGAACTTGATGAAGAAGATAGAGTTATGAATATAGAAAGGGTGGCAGAGGATTGAGAAATAATGAAATATTGATCTTTATATTTCTTATCGGTTTTTTATTTTTCAATTGGCCATTGCTTCAGATAGTTGGTAAAGAAGCCATAGCATATCTTTTTACCTCCTGGATAATTTTCATCATTATTATTTCAGTCGCAACTATTAAAA
>DYHD01000050.1 GCA_020724365.1 Thermodesulfovibrio yellowstonii
GTTTCATATCTTTCTCTCTTTTTTCATAAAACTTTTGACATTACCTCATATTGCATGCCCCTGCAGGACAGACTTTATCTTGGATATGCGCAAGATATTCATCCCGAAAATAATGCATAGTACTTATTACAGGGTTAGGCATAGTCATTCCAAGCCCGCAGAGACTTGTGTTTTTGATAAGGTCACAGAGTTTTTCGAGCATATAGATATCATTAATCTTGCCTGTTCCTGAGGTAATTTTATTAAGAAGGTGATACATCTGGGCTGAACCGTCTCTACATGGCACACACTTGCCACATGATTCTGTCATGCAAAATTCAATAAAGAATTTTGCCACATCAACCATACAGGAGGTGTCATCCATAACTATCATCCCTCCAGACCCCATCATTGAACCAAGCTTTACAAGCGACTCATAATCAACGGGAATATCAAGATGTTCTTCAGTAATACATCCCCCTGAAGGGCCACCTGTCTGAATTGCCTTGAACTTGCTGCCATCAGGAATGCCTCCTCCTATGTCAAAAACAATCTCTCTCAAGGTTGTTCCCATGGCAACTTCAATGAGTCCTGTGTTTTGTATTCGTCCTGCAAGTGCAAATACTTTTGTTCCTTTGCTCTTTTCTGTTCCAAGACCTGAAAACCAGTTGCTGCCATTTCTTAAAATTGCAGGCACATTTGCAAAAGTCTCCACATTATTTATCAGCGTTGGAAACCCCCAAATTCCATGCTCCGCGGGGTATGGTGGTCTTGGTCTCGGACTACCTCTACTGCCTTCAATGGATGCAATCAATGCAGTCTCTTCACCACACACGAAAGCACCGGCACCAAGCCTGATCTTGACATCAAAGTTAAATGGTGTATTAAAAATGCCTCTACCAAGCACACCAAAATGTTCAGCCTGAAGTATAGCCTTCTTAAGTCTTTTAATAGCGAGGGGGTATTCAGCTCTTATATAAATGTAAGCCTTATCAGCTCCCACTGCATATCCTGCAATTGCCATCCCTTCAAGGACGCGATGTGGGTCGCTTTCAAGGACACTTCTATCCATAAATGCGCCAGGGTCCCCTTCATCAGCATTGCAGATAATATATTTTTGTGAACCTGATGCCTTCATAACTGTTGTCCATTTTAAGCCCGTGGGATAACCGCCACCGCCTCTGCCTCTAAGACCGCTCTTAACAATTTGTTCAATAACCGATGATGGTGTCATTTCCCTTAAAGCAAAGTATAGAGATTCATAGCCACTTGAAGCTATATATTCCTCAATTCGTTCAGGGTCAATCTTGCCAAAGTTCTCAAGCACTATCTTCTGCTGTTTATTGAAAAATGACATATCTGATGAACATGCAAGCCTTGCAATTGGCTCACCTGTAAGGGAATCTATAATCTCGCTTACATTGTTTGAAGTGATTGCTTTATAAATTATGCCTGAGGGTTCAACTGAAACGAGAGGTCCAGCCGTGCATAGTCCAAGACAGCCTACGCCTTTGGCTAAATATTGTTTCTCAATGCCCCGTTTTTCGATTTCATTTCTAAAGGCATTAAGCAGTTCCAAACTGCCACAAGAGATACATCCTGCTGCCACACAGACATTTATACAGTATTCATAATGTTCCTTTTTTTCATTCTCAATCTTAGCTATCTCCTGAAGTTCTTCAAGATTCATTTTTTAGCCACCCCCCAATCCTTTGGATTACAGCCTGCGCATTCTGCTTCCCTGCCACTTCTCCATCATATACGACAGCCGGAGCAATGCCGCATGCGCCAAGACATCTTGCTGTTACTAAAGAAAGCTTGTTATCTTTTGTTGTCTCTCCCTGCATAATTTCATAGGATTTTGTTATCTCATCAATAATAGCCTTAGCGCCTCCTATATAACATGCTGTTCCAGTGCATACCACGCAGACATGCTCACCCTGTGGTTTAAGAGTGAAAAAGTGATAGAAGGTAACTACTCCATATACTTTACTTAAAGGCACCCCAAGCTTATCAGCTACATACTCCATCATTTCTTGGTCAATAAATCCATAAGACTCCTGAACAGCATGAAGTGTTTCAATCAGGGCATGGGGTTCGCTTCCATGCTTACGCATTGTTTGTTCAACAATGCGTAACCTTTTATCTTGTTGCTTCATTGTCTGGCTATTATCCTTAAACATCATCTTCTCCTTAATTTTTTTATCTTTCCCAAACCTTCTCCATTTTTCGCTGGATATCTCATGCACTTTCCTTCAAAAGCTTATACTCGATGCTGTCAACAAGAGCCTGCCAAGATGCTTCTATAATATTTTCTGATACACCCACTGTCCCCCATCGGGATGCATCGTCTCCAGATTCAATTAAGACTCGAACTTTAGCAGATGTTCCCTTGCCTGCTGTAAGAACCCTAACCTTATAATCATGCAGTTTAACACTCTTAAGCTGTGGATAGAACTTATAGAGAGCCTTTCTAAGTGCATTATCCAGAGCATTAACAGGACCATTGCCTGTTGCTGCAGTGTGTTCAATGTTTTTGCCTACCCTTACCATTATGGTTGCTTCGCTCAGAGGGTCTTCATTGTCTTTCCTTTTTGAGATTATTACTCTGAAACCTATGAGATCAAAGAATCTGCGATGTAGCCCTAATAGCTTCTTAAGGAGGAGTTCAAAGGAAGCATCTGCCCCCTCAAATTGAAAGCCTTGATGTTCAAGCCCTTTCAATTCATCGAGTATATTCTGGATTTCTGGAGAATCGGCCTTCAGAGGAATATTAAATTCCTGAGCTTTTCGTAGTATATTACTCTTACCAGCAAGATCAGAAATTAATACCCTATGAGAGTTTCCGACCAACTCAGGTCTTATATGTTCATAAGTCTCTGGTTTCTTGCTTACCGCACTAACATGAATGCCTCCTTTGTGGGCAAAGGCGCTATCACCTACATAAGGCTGTCTTTTGAAATGCCTGAGATTGGCAATCTCATTCACAAATCTAGATAAATCCCTGAGCCTTCTAAGCTGTTCATCAGGAAGACATTTTAATCCAAGTTTAATTTGAAGATTGGGAACTATGGAACAGAGATTAGCATTTCCGCATCTCTCACCAAACCCATTGATTGTTCCCTGAACCTGAGAAGCTCCCATCTCAACAGCTATAACTGCATTAGCAACAGCACATTCAGAGTCATTATGTGTATGGATACCAATAGGTGCTTCTATTTTAGTGAATATATCGGTCAAGATTCTTTTTATGTTATGAGGAAGGGTACCACCGTTTGTATCGCATAGCACAAGACAATCAGCCCCTGCATCCATAGCAGATAGTAGGCACTTAATGGCATATGCGGGGTTGTTTTTGTAGCCATCGAAAAAGTGTTCCGCATCGAAGAACACCTTCTCTACATGCTTCTTTAGATATGAAACTGAATCGTATATAATACTAAGGTTTTCTTCATTAGACACCTTGAGAGCCTCTCTTACATGAAAATCCCATGTCTTGCCAAAGATAGTTATGACACTCGCCTTTGAATCCAGGAGAGCTTTTATATTCGCATCATTATCACCTCGATTGCCCGGCTTATAGGTGCTCCCGAATGCAACGACCTTTGATGATATTAATGAGAGCTTTTTTGCTTTCCTAAAATATTCAGCATCCTTAGGGTTTGAACCAGGCCAACCGCCTTCAATATAATGTATCCCAACATCATCAAGCCTTTCAGTTATCCTGAGCTTATCTTCTACAGAAAATGAGATATCCTCTGACTGAGCACCATCTCTAAGAGTTGTATCATATATTTCTATCTGGCGCATATTTTCCTCATAAAGTTTAATTTTAATGTATTAAGCTAAGCCGTTGCCCCCTGAGCTAAGCCAAAAGCATCATGAAGAACCCTAACAGCGAGTTCTGTATATTTAGCTTCGATAAGGCAAGAAACCTTGATTTCAGAGGTGCTGATAGTCAGTATGTTGATTCCGTGCTTTGCAAGGTTATCAAACATCTGTGCAGCCACTCCTGAATGTGTCCTCATGCCCACTCCTACAATAGAAATCTTTGATATGTCGTCTCTATAAATTGCATTCACAGCGCCTAAATCTGTTGCGATATCCTTTGCAAGTTTGAATGCCTTGTTAATATCAGTTTTAGGGACTGTAAAAGAGATATCAGCAGACTTGCCGTCACTGCTGATATTTTGCACTATCATGTCAACTATTAAGTTTGCCTTTGCAATATCAGTAAATATCTTGGCTGCAATGCCTGGTTTGTCAGGCAGTCCAATGAGGGTTATCTTTGCTTGATTTTTATCATAAGTTATTCCTGAGACTACTACCTTTTCCATATCTTTATCCTCCTTAGTGACAAGCGTCCCGGGATTATCAGAAAAGCTTGATCTAACTACAACAGGCACATTATATTTCATTGCAAATTCAACAGAGCGGGTTTGAAGCACTTTTGCGCCCAAACTCGCCATTTCAAGCATCTCTTCATAAGAAATCTTTTCCATCTTCCTTGCTTCTGGAACGATGTTTGGGTCAGTAGTATAGACACCATCAACATCGGTGTAAATTTCGCATAAATCGCTATTGATAGCAGATGCAATAGCAACCGCTGAAAGGTCAGACCCTCCCCTGCCCAATGTGGTTATTTCACCGTCTTCTCCTGTAATTCCCTGAAAACCTGCTATAACTACAATATAGCCATTATTCAAAGCATTGATAACCCTTTCGCCGGTTATCCGCTCTATTTTTGCCTTTGTGTGGACGGAATCAGTAATTATACCTGCCTGCCAGCCCGTTAAGGCTATTGCCTTATGTCCTAAGGCTTCTATCGCTAATGCAGTCAAAGCTGTGGTAACCCTTTCTCCAGATGAAAGAAGCAGGTCCATTTCTCTATCTGAAGGATTCGGAGATATCTGGTGGGCAAGATTTATTAATTTATCTGTCTCACCCGACATTGCGGATACTATTACTACAACCTTATTACCTTGTTTAGCTGTGCGAACCACTCGTTCTGCAACAGCCTTAATTCTTTCAACATTTGCTACTGATGTCCCTCCGTATTTCTGAACAATAAGCATTAACTATTTACCTCCCAACAAGGTGGTTAAAAAATATTCAGATAATATAACATGATAAATAGCTCTACTACAAAAGCTGAAAGATGGAGAACAAATTAATATATCGCGTTAACCTTTTATAGCTATAGAATAATCGCCATATTTTAATATTTAGTAATAGAGGATTAAAAACATTTTTATTTTCTATAAAGGTTTGAATGTTGACAGGACAAACTTATGTTAAGATAGTAACCTTTAGTTAGGAGCATTCACGTGTTTCCATTAAACATCAAAACCATAAAGGAACTTGAAAACAGGTATTACTTCTCGCCAATGAAAGAAGTGCTTGAAGAAAAAGCTGCAGAAATAGGCGAGAAGCAAGCCCTAAATTATCTGACTGAGGTAATGCAAGCAGCAACATCTAAAGTTGAGAGACTTATTCAAGCCCGTATTAAAAATGGCATTATTTCAAACGCCGATCAGGCACGAAAGACTATCGCAGGCAACGGTTTTCAGGGGTTGGTCGCTTATTCTTTGATTAAGCTGCAAGAAAAGAAATTGCTTAATCCAGACCTTACAATTACATTAAAACCTAAGAAACACCCATTAATAGAAAAATACGCTGCCATAAAAGTAGGAGACGATATTCAAAAACCGGACATTGATTTGCTTATTTACCATTACCCAAAACCTGAGAACTATCCGGTGATAATATACTCTATCAAAACTTCATTAAGAGAAAGGGCAGGACAAACTTACCGCTGGAAACTGTTGATGGATATAGTCTCTTCCAATGACTGCAAAACTATTAAAGAGAAATACAACTTAACCTATAAGGCTATTGATAATTTCAAGGTAGGCTTTATAACCACTAATTTCTATAACGAAATCACGAATCCGCAGCAAAAGGGTATGCTAAAGTTTTTTGATTTTGTGTATATCACTAAGGCCGGAAAGTGGGAAAAACCGATAAGTGAGTTTTCAAAAATAGTAGACGACCTAAATGCTGTATACCGCTGAAGTATCTTCTAAAGTTTTTTAAGCAAGATGATGCTTTCTTTCTGCATTGTAAATCCGGTTTTGCCTTGCACATTTGTAGGGCTGTTTTTAAGAGGCATACGCTTATTCGGTATATTTCTGAAAAGAATGCCCTGAGAAACAAAACCTATTTTCTCTCCGAACTCACAGATTATCTCATCGGTTTTTAACACAAGTTCTTTTACTGTCCTGTTGCCTATAATAAGACAAAAATATTTTTTAGGCCGCAAAATCTTATATGCTTGCACAAGCGCTTTATATATGTCTCTATAAAAGCTTAAAACATCTTTTGCCCTTGTCGCATCTTTCTCGGCGATGATTTTTATGCTTACTCTTAAAGTATTCGACAAATCAATCACAGGGTCATTGAGGGTGATGTTATTTTTGCCGCCAAGCAGTTCTTTATCTATATCTTTTGCCTGCAGCGGCAGCAAATCCAGCCATTGAGCCGGCAGCCGCGAAAACTGTCCATATGCTACTGTGGTTCTACTGTCGCCGTAAGGAGGAGAAGTTATGATGAAATCAACTGATTCAGGAGGAACGCCGTTATCTTTTGTAGAATCTCCGAGTATGATTTTTACATTGGCATTCGGCATAACGTCAGAGATATATTCCTTCATGCCAAGTATATTGTTTTCGCACATTTTTGTAAATTCAGCCAAAACATCCGGCTTAAAGGATTTCTCCAATTTAGTTACATCCCTGAATAGCTTAAATTCTTTATGCCTCGTAAAGGAAACAATCCTTACAGCCTCGCTGAAACATACCGAAAAAAAGTTTCTAATATTTTCTTCCGAGATATTCAGCAGCACATGTTTGAGCTTTGCGAGGTCTTTAATTGCCAATTCCGAAAACCAGAAATTGATATTATTAAATTTTGGAATCACAGCATTTTTTATATTTTTGTAGTTGTCTAAAATTGTTTTTAGATTGTCTGTCAAAGTGTGCGGATCGATTGGGGTAGTTTTAACTTTTGCAATCAGCGCTGCCAACGGATTTAATTCAATGCCTATGGAGTTTCTGTTTAAAAGGCTGCTTTCTACGAGGGTGGTTCCTGAACCGCAGAATATATCACAAATAGTATCATGTTCAGATGAAAAGACCTCTATCAGTTTCCTTGCAACTTGCGGTATAAACATAGCCGGATAAGTATGAAATCCGTGCGTATATGTTTTAGTCTGGTAACCCTTAAAATCCCACTCATCTATCCATCTGAATATATCCGTCCCGATGTCATAATGCTGCTTGTGGCCTTTAATAGTTCTCAACGCTATTTGTTGCTGTAATTTTACGACAGACGGCGATGCATCTATTTCAGACGGCGCAAAAAGAGAATAAGCGGCAATATTTTCTTTTATATATGGATGGGAGGTATTGAGGGAGGTTTTATATTTGCTCGGATTCTGGGGTGCGGTAAACGATTTGCTTGCCCTTAAATAACTCTCTAAATCCTCCTTATTAAATCTACGCTGACCACCTGGCGTTCTAACAGATTGAATCAACCCCTTTTCTTCCATGCGGTAAATTGTCTTAGGACTTACACCTAAAAGCATTGCCGCTTGTTTTGTGTTAAGCATCTCTGTTGCCGCTTTGTTCATGATACACCTTACTATAAACTATACATCATTGGACAAGATTAGTCAAATATGCGAAATTTAGCGATGGGAAGGGCTGTTTCAGAATTTTTATAATCGACAAGGTTTATTTGGATTTTGCTTTATCCTTTTAATGCAAGGATTTTTGTGGAAATTTCATTAACCTTTCTTTATAAGGTGTCGTATAAAAATCCTTCACCAGCCCTTCCTATCTTACTTGTTGATTTTGTAAAGCTTTTTAGTTCTATCGCCGAATTTGGGAAATATTTTCTTAAAATAAACTTATTTGCATTTTTCACCACTTTACGATATTCTTTAAGCTCATATTGGGGCTGCATACTGTTCAGGAAGGCGTTACATCTGCAATAGTAACAACGAAACTGAAAATTAATGTGAAAGGATAGCTTTGAAAAATTTTATAACCAACCAAGAAAAAACTAATCTGAAGAACCGCCTAATAGAACTTATCCAGAAAAGCGATGAGCTGAAGTTTTTGGTAGGATTCTTCTATTTCTCTGGCATTAGAGAGTTATACAAAGGGTTGAAAGAAAACCCTGATGTAAACATAAAGATGCTTGTAGGCTTAAATGTTGACAGGACAAACTTTGGTATCCTTGAATTTGCTGATAATGATAGTCGTTTATCTGATGAAGAAAGATGCTATAAATTTATGCAGTCAGTTAAAAAATCCCTCAATTCGGAAGACTTTGACACTCAGGAATTTTATGAGCAGGTCAGGTTTTTTATTAAACTCATCAGCGTCGGCAGGCTTGCAATCCGAAAGACATACAACCCCAATCATGCCAAGATTTATCTGTTTAAATTAGAAGAAGGTCAGGTCGGCAGAAAAAATCTCTTTATCACTGGCAGCACCAACCTCACAAAAGCTGGAATTACAACTCAGGATGAGTTTAATGTAGAAATAAGTGACTATGGCTTTGAAGATGCGGAAGGCTACTTTGATGCCTTATGGGATGAAGCAGTTAGGATAACTGAAGATGATGTTATTAAAGGACGGCTGATAGAGTTAGTTGAAAAAGAGACCCTCGTTAAAGACATTACTCCTTTTGAGGCATTTGTTTTAGTCTTGAAAACCTATATTGACTCATTTGAGCAAAAAGATGTCGGGCAGTCTTTGATTAACATACTCGAAGAAAACGGTTACACTCCATATCAATATCAGCTTGATGCAGTTAAACAGGCACTTGCAATTATAGATAAGAACAACGGCGTAATTATCGCTGATGTGGTCGGTCTGGGTAAGACTATCATTGCCTGTGCTGTTGCAAGGGAGTTGAAAAAACGCGGCATTATCATCTGCCCGCCGGGACTTATCGGCGATAGGAATAAAAACTCAGGATGGCTGAAATATGCCGAGGAGTTTCGGCTCTATGACTGGGAGGTAAGGTCGCTTGGCGATATGGAGAATATAGCCGAATTTTTGAACAAGGCAAGAAATATTGAAGTTGTAATAATAGATGAAGCACACCGATTCAGAAATCAGGACACAAAAGATTATGAATATTTGAAAAATATATGTCGGGGCAAAATAGTTATCATGCTTACTGCAACGCCATTTAATAACAGACCTGGAGATATTTTATCATTGTTAAAACTTTTCATCACACCTAAAAAATCATCAATTACACTTGAAAACAATCTTGTTGATAAATTCAGGACTTTTAAGGGAATCTTTGACAGGCTCGGCTACATAAGGAAATATTGCAATTCCTCTAATGCTTATAAGAGAAATAAGGCAGAAAATTATTATGAAGGACTTTTTGGCAGTAAAACAATCAATCTGCAGAAAGTAAAGCAGCGTTCTCATTATCTTGCAAGGCAGATAAGGGATGTTATAGAACCTGTCACTATTCGGCGCAACAGACTTGACCTGCAAAATAACCCATATTATAAAGATGAAGCCAAAGACCTGTCCAAAGTCAAAGATCCCCAAGAATGGTTTTTTGAATTAACCAAAGAGCAGTCAGAGTTTTATGACCGGGTTATCAGTCATTATTTTGGAGACCCTGATGAAGGCGGAAAATTTAATGGAGCTATTTACCGCCCTTTTGAATATAAGACAGAGAGAGAAAGGATTGCTGGTGAAAGGCTCACTGAAAAGGAAAACTTCCAGTTTATCCAACAACGGAATTTATATGACTTTATGCGCCGTTTGCTTGTTAAGCGGTTTGAGAGTTCTTTTGGCTCTTTTAAACAAAGCATTGAGAATTTTAAAAATATTACTAAAAATGCACTGGAGTTTATCAATCGCACGCACCAGTATATCCTTGACTGCTCTCTTTTAGAAAAGATTTATGATCTGGACTTGGAGCAGATTGAAGAGCGCCTGAAAGAATACTCTGAAAAGATAAGAAACGGAGATTATCCTAAAAACCATGAAATCTATGAGGTCAATAAATTTAAATATAAAGATGACTTTATCGCTCATATAAAAGCAGACCTTGAGCTTTTTGACAATATTCTTAAAGATCTATCCTCGCTGGATTTGATTGACAACGACCCTAAAACTGCCTGTTTGATAAAAAACCTTCAAAGTGTATTGAATCAAAAACCTAAAAAGGGCGAACCTAAAAGAAAAGCAATAATCTTTTCAGAGTATCTTGATACTGTCAGATACCTTGACCCGATTTTAAGAAGACATCTCGACAAGAGGCTGCTCGTAGTCAGCGGCGATTTAACATCGTCAAAAATATCAGAGATAAATAAAAACTTTGATGCGTCTTATAAGGAGCTGGAAGATAAATATGACATCCTGCTTGCTTCTGACAGGATTTCTGAGGGCTTTAATCTAAACCGTGCGGGCATGGTGATAAATTATGACATCCCATGGAATCCTGTCCGTGTCATTCAGCGTGTTGGGCGTATAAACCGTATCAGCAGAAAAGTTTTCGATGAGCTTTATATCGTAAATTTCTTCCCTACGGAACAAGGTTCAGAATTGGTGAAGTCACGGGAAATTGCATGCAACAAGATGTTCTTAATCCATAATACGCTTGGCGAAGACGCAAAGATATTTGATATAGATGAAGAACCCACAGCTTCCGGACTTTATGAAAGAATCCAGCAGAATCCTGATGAGATAGAACAGGAAAGTTTTTATACTAAGGCATTGAGGCGATATTTGGAAATTGAAAAGGAAAATCCTAAACTCATTGAAGATTTAAAAAACTATCCTAACCGCATAAAGGTCGCTAAGAGGGCTGATGAAAACGAGCTTTTAATCTTTTTCAAAAAAGGAAGGCTTTATATTCATGCTTTAAGATATGATGCTGAAAAAGACAATCAGATATATCAGCCCACATTTGAGGAGGTCTTTGATAAAATAGCCTGTGATAAAGATGAAGAGAAACTCTCATTAAGCAAAGATTTTTGGGATTGGTATGAAAAGGCAAAGAAGTTCAGGGAGCACCGCCCTATGCCTATAAGTGAGCAAACCCTTGAACAGAAGGCATTAAACAATATCAATACATTTTTAAGAAATCCGTGGGAAGACTTGATGCCATATATGGATTTCTTAAGAACCTTAAGAGAAGATATAATTGATTACGGCACGCTTTCTGACTACACCCTCCGCCGCATTGCAAACCTTGAAAATTCAGACAACAATAAATGCAAAAAAGCTGTTTCAGAAATATCATCACTTATGAAAGAACTCGGGCAGGATTATCTGCAAAAAGAAAAAGACAGGCAGAAAGAATTGTCTAAAGAGATAATCATTGCTATTGAGAACCGTAAGATATGAGCAAGACAGATAAGACATTTGACAAAGGCGAGGTTCTAATTTATCAGACCCCTGAGAACGAGATTGAGATACAGGTGCGTCTGGAGGACGAAACTGTTTGGCTTACACAAAAGCAAATGGCTTTGCTTTTTGACAAAGGCGTGCCTACAATTAACGAGCATATTAAAAATATATTCAAAGAAGAAGAATTAAATGAGGATTCAGTTATTCGGAATTTCCGAATAACTGCGGCAGATGGTAAATCTTATGACACTAACTTTTATAATTTAGATGTAATTATATCTGTTGGGTATAGAGTTAAATCTCTTCGTGGCACTCAATTTCGCATTTGGGCTACAAAAACCTTAAAAGAATATTTAGTCAAAGGCTACACCGTAAATCAAAAACGGCTTTTGCAGGCAAAAAGCCAATTTAAAGAACTTCAAAGAGCTATTACTTTTTTACAGGAAAAATCAAAGCATGAGCTGCTTGCAGGGCAAGGAAGAGAAATCTTAAGCCTGCTTGCAGACTACTCCAAGACTCTTACTCTACTTGAGCAGTATGATAAAGAAAAACTTTTTCTTGTTAAAAAAGGCGAGGGAAGATTTGTTTTAGATTATAAAAAGGCTCGTTTTATTATTGATGAGGCAAAGAAGGAGTTGTCTGCAAAGAAAGAAGCAAGTGATATCTTCGGGTTGGAAAGTGATGATAGATTTAAAGGGGTAGTTGGTAATATATATCAGACCTTTGATGGCAATGAGTTATATTCAAGCCTTGAGGAAAAGGCAGCGCATCTGCTGTATTTGATTATCAAAGACCATCCTTTTGTTGACGGCAACAAGCGAATTGCCTCGCTTTTGTTTATTTATTTCCTTGATAAGAATAAATATCTGCATCGCCAAGACGGAGAAAAGAAGATAAATGACAACGCATTGACAGCCCTTGCCATTTTGGTAGCAGAGAGCGACCCTAAAGACAAGGATATTTTAATAAAAATCATTACAAATCTTTTGAATGACTGATGAGCAAAGAAATTTTACAAAACATAATTAATGATTTTAATGCTAATAAATTCACCCGCTTTTTCCGTGAGAAAAGCCGCACCTTTGCGCCGAGGGCAGAAGTCATGTCTTATTACAATGATGATAATTTCAGAAACGGCATAAAGCTCGGAGAAATCCAGTTTGCACAGGATGACAAGATGCTCATCTGTGCGTTTGAGGCAAGGCAGCCCCTTTCAGAGCGAAGCGGCAAAAAGGCGCAGTATGAAAAAGGAAAGAAGATACTCAAGGAGACTAACGCTGACGCAGGCATTTTTATCTTTTATGACAAAAATGGTAGTTTCCGTTTCTCTCTCATCTATCCCGAATATGCCGGAACAAAAAGACAGTGGAGCTATTTTAAGAGATTCACTTACTTTGTAAGCCCTCAGCTTACAAACAAGACATTCCTTCAACAAATTGGCGAAGGTGACTTTTTCTCACTTCAAAAAATCAAAGAGGCGTTTTCTGTTGACCCCGTAACAAAGCAGTTTTATAACGAACTTCAGAGCTGGTATTTCTGGGCAATGGATAAGATTAAATTCCCGGATGATTATAAACACAGCAGCGAACCTGAAAAAGACAAAGAAATCCGCAATTCCACAAATCTTATCCGTCTGATAACGAGGGTTGTCTTCATCTGGTTTTTGACAGAAAAGAGATTAGTCCCGCAGGACTTATTCTCAAGGGAAAAACTCTCAGGAATCGTCCGAGACTTTATGAAGGCATCAAACTTTTACAATGCTATTCTCCAAAATCTCTTCTTCGGCACATTAAATCAAAAGATGGATGAAAGGAAATTTGCAGAGGAAAATGGCTATCCAGCGAACAGAAAAGAATACGGCGTTAAAAATCTCTATCGTTACAGCGATAAATTCCTGATAAGCAAGAATGAAGTTTTAGAACTCTTTAAAGATATCCCCTTCTTAAACGGCGGATTGTTTGACTGCCTTGATAAAGGAGATGAATCGGGCAAGGAGATTTATGTTGATGGTTTTTCAAGAAATTCGGCAAAGCAATCAAGCATTCCTGATTATCTATTTTTTCAGCAGGGCGAAGAAAGAGTTGACCTTTCAGGCTATGGTCTTGGCAAGGGCAGACCTGTCAGAGGGCTTATTGAAATTCTGAGCGGTTATAACTTCACCATTGATGAAAATACCCCTGTTGACCAAGAAATTGCCCTTGACCCCGAACTGCTCGGCAAGGTATTTGAAAACCTCCTTGCCTCTTACAACCCTGAGACATCAACCACAGCAAGAAAGGCAACAGGCAGTTACTACACGCCAAGAGAGATCGTTGACTATATGGTGGGCGAGAGCCTTGTTGCATATCTGATAACCTACATTAGTTCCCCTCCTTCTCAAGGAGGGGAATTAAAGGGGTGGTTGTCAACTCCTTCTCAAGGAGGGGGATCGACACCTTGTCTTAGTTCCCCTCCTTTTCAAGGAGGGGAGCAAGGGGTGGTTTCTAAAATAACCGGCGGAATAAGCAATAAGCATGAACTGAAAGATGTTAGGAGAGAGTTGCGAAGCAATTTAACAATGTCTGAGGCTGCATTATGGAAATTGTTGCAAAACAGCCAATTAGATGGACGGAAATTCAGAAGGCAGCATAGCATTGGCAACTATGTTCTGGATTTTTATTGTCCTGCCGAAAGACTTGCCGTAGAGCTTGATGGTGAAGTTCATAAAAATCCGACACAGGCAGATTACGACTTTATTCGTGATAAATGGCTGGAAGAACAAGGGATAAGGATTATAAGATTTGAAAATAAGATTATATTTGAAAATCCAGAAGGATTGCTTCAAGAGATAAGAAATAATTTTAAATGGCAAAGTAATGAACCACCCCGTCAGCCAAAGGCTGACTCCCCTCCTTACAAAGGAGGGGAGTTAGATGTGAGGTTGCGCCAGCTCCTTTCCTATTCAGACGAAATGCCTGAATTCTCTGATGACGAAAGACAAAAAATCATCTCAGCCATAGACAACATCAAAATCCTTGACCCTGCCTGCGGCTCAGGGGCATTTCCAATGGGTGTCCTTCACAAACTTGTCTATGCCCTTCAAAAGTTAGACCCTGAAAACAAATACTGGCATGAGCTTCAATATCAAAAGGCTCTCAAAGAATCCGAAGAGGTCTTTAAGCAGGATGATAAAAATGAGAGGCAAGAGAGGCTAAAAGAGATAAACGAAGCATTTGACGAAGGCATAAACTATCCCGACTATGCCCGTAAGCTTTATCTGATAGAAAATTGCATTTACGGAGTTGACATCCAGCCCATAGCTATTCAGATAAGCAAACTCAGATTCTTCATATCCCTTGTCCTTGACCAGAAGGTTGACAGGAGCAAGGAAAACCTTGGCATAAGGGCACTGCCCAATCTTGAGACGAAATTTGTAACAGCGAATACATTGGTAGGACTTGCTAAGCCTGAACAATTGGTATTAGGGAATCTTGATATTGCAAAAAAGGAAGAAGAATTAAAGAAAATCAGGCATAAATACTTTGAGGCAAAGACAAGAACCCAGAAGCTGTATTATCAAAAGAAAGACAGAGAAATTCGTAAGGAGATTGCTGAGTTATTTAAAAACGCTGGATGGGAGGCATCCACAGCAGAAAAGATAGCAAATTTTGATATATATGATCAAAACGCCTCAGCAGATTGGTTTGATCCGGAATGGATGTTTGGGATAACCACCCCTTTAATTCCCCTCCTTCTCAAGGAGGGGAATTAAAGGGGTGGTTGCCCCTTGCGGGTGAGGGGGGATTTGATGTGGTGATTGGGAATCCGCCGTATATCAGGCAAGAGGATTTAAAGCCAATAAAGCCAATCCTTGAAAAACAAGGCTATGAGGTCTATAACTCCACATCAGACATCTACACATATTTTTATGAAAAGGGCTGGCAGGTCCTAAATGGCAATGGGCATTTGACCTTTATAACCAGCAACAAGTGGATGCGGGCAAAATATGGAGAGAAACTCCGTAAGTTTTTTAAAGAAAAAACAGAGTTGAAGCAAATTATAGACTTTGGCGGACATAAAGTCTTTGAATCAGCGACTGTTGATACGAATATATTGGTATTTCAGAAAAATATAGGGGCAGACCTGCGTGTCTGCCCTAATTTAAATGGTGTCTGCCCTAATACAACGGACGAACAAACAAATACAAAGAAGGGCGAACACACAGGTTCGCCCCTACGGGTTTTATCCGTCAAATCTGATTTTAACCATAACATAGACCTTTCCGAATATTTCCGTCAAAACGCCATCACCATGAACCAGCAAGCCCTTGATGAAAAATGCTTCACCTTTGGCGATGATGCTGTGATGAGGCTAAAGAAAAAGATTGAGACTATTGGCACGCCTCTGAAAGACTGGGATGTAAGGATTTACAGAGGCATTATAACAGGCTTTAATGAGGCGTTTATAATTGACAACGAGACAAAAGAAAGCCTTTGCAAAGAAGACCCAAAAAGCATAGAAGTTTTAAAGCCTATTTTAAGAGGCAGAGATATTCAGAGATATGGCTACAAATGGGCGGGGTTGTGGCTTATCAAGATTGAGTCAGGATGGACGGATAAAAATAAAGATAATATAAATTATTTTCAAGATTCATATCCAGCCATTTACAACCATTTAAAAGCAAAAGGCGAAAAGAAAGGCAAGGGGAAAGGGCTTTACAACAGGGACGACCAAGGCGATTACTGGTGGGAGTTGAGGGATTGTGATTATTATGGAGAGTTTGAGAAGGAGAAGCTGATTTATAGAGATGTTGGAGATAATTTATCATTTGCCTATGAACAGGGCAAGTTGTATGGAAACAATACAGTTTATTTTCTCAACACAGGTAATAAATATTTACTTGCCGTTTTAAATTCTTTGCTGCTGAGTTTTTATTATACAAAAATATCGTCTCAATTAGGCGATGTTGTGAGCAGAGCATTTACGATATTCATAGAACAACTCCCCATCCCCAAAATCCCTGAATCAGCCCAGCAGCCATTCATCACCCTCGTTGACCAAATCCTTGATGCCAAAACCACCCCTTACTCCCCTCCTTCTCAAGGAGGGGAATTAAAGGGGTGGTTGCCTCCTTCTCAAGGAGGGGAATTAAAAGACGCCGACCTGTCTGAGCGAGGGCGCTCGCAGGCAGGCACCTCTGCCCTTGAACACCAGATAGACCAAATGGTTTACCAATTATATGGTTTGACACCAGATGAGATTGCGATTGTGGAAGGGAAGAATCAATAATGAAAATCAGATACTCTGAAAAGGCTGAAAAGCAAATTAAAAAAGATATTTAAAGGCGATAGAACAAGCGCTGAAATGATAATAAAAGCAATTGAGGCGTATGCTGAAAACCCTTCAGGAAATTTTGATATAAAAACTCTTAAAGGAAAATTTGAAGACCTTGAAAGGCTTCGTATTGGAAATTATAGAGAATTATTCAGATATTATGTCAATCTATGAAATAAAACAACGACAGGGGGTGTATCATGATTAAGACCCAGATTGTTAAAGAAGATAATAAACCGATTGCTGTAATAATAGATTTTAAGGAATATCAAAGATTAAAAGAGATAGAAAAAGATAAAATTGACTATTATTCTGCTATAGGAGTGAAGCGGAAAAACAAAAAGTGGACATCACATACTGATTTAAAAAAAGAACTTGGAATATAAAACAAAACATGACCCAGCAGCCTTTCATCACCCTCGTTGACCAAATCCTCACCGCCAAAACCACCCCGCCTTCGGCTCCCCTCCTTAGCAAGATAATAAACCACCCCTCAATCCCCTCCTTCACAAGGAGGGGAATTAAAGGGGTGGTTGCAGACACCTCTGCCCTTGAACACCAGATTGACGAAATGATTTATAAATTATACGGTTTAACAGAGGATGAGATTGAGATTGTGGAGGGAAAGAGATAATTTATGGTTCTAATGTAGGGGCAGGTCTTGTGCCTGCCCTGATTTAAATGGTGCCTGCCCTGTATTCTCCTGTGGACAACCGCAAAAAACAACAACAACGGTGAAAATCAGGGCAACCACAGGGGGTTGCCCCTACGAAAAATTATCATTGGGGTACAGACTCCTCCGCTCTTGAATGGCAAATTGA
>DYHD01000051.1 GCA_020724365.1 Thermodesulfovibrio yellowstonii
ATTGAGCTTACCAGTACTAATAGACCGTGTGCCTTGACCACTTTCTTTCCTTGCTTATATATTGCTAATTCAACCTTATAAGGTTGAATTAGCAGATTTAAAAATTTATTTTATTTTTTTGATTAAGTAGTTGTTTTTTCTGTTACCTTTTTGCTATACTGTTCTAGCACGAAGTCAACTTTTCGGTGGTTATACCGGAGGGGACACACCCGTTACCATTCCGAACACGGAAGTAAAGTCCTCCAGGGCCGATGATACTATAACCGTGAGGTTATGGGAAAGTAGGACGCCGCCGGATTTAATTTAAAAAAAGCCCTCATTTAAATAAAATGAGGGCTTTTTTATTCAACCTACATCTTGTAATTTAACCAGAGTACCTTTTTTTGAGCCGTATCTAAATACAGTTATTCCCTTTAAACCTTTTTCATAAGCAAGCATATAAGCACGAGCAATATCTTTTTTTGATGCTGAATTAGGCAGATTAATGGTTTTTGATACTGCATTATCAGTATATTGTTGAAATGCAGACTGCATTTCAATATGGTCTTCAAAAGGGATCTCAAAAGCATTTCTAAAAATCCTCTTGAACTTTGAAGGGATATTCTTAATGCCTCTGATGCTGCCGGTTTTATAAATTTTCTGGATTATTTGTTCTCTGAAAAAATTATATTTTTTAGCTGTTTGGAGAAAATATTTGTTAATCTCGAGCAATTCAGTCTCTATTACAAGTCTTTTATAAGCAAGCATAAAAAGAGGCTCTATCCCACTGGAACAATCTGCTATTAATGAGAGGGTGCCTGTTGGTGCAATTGTAGTTAAAGTGGCATTCCTCAAGCTTGGCATATTAGGAGTATCATATATAGAACCTTTAAAATTAGGGAAAACCCCCTTTTTTTCTGCTAAACCGACCGATGCCTTCCTTGCTTCATCCCTTATGAACCTCATGATGTCTTTCGCTAAAAGATAAGATTTTTCATGCCCGTAGGGCAGTCCTAGAAGTATAAGCATATCAGCCCATCCCATTACGCCAATGCCTATTTTTCTGTTCCCTTTATGCATCATTTCAATATCTCTAATAGGATAGATATTTACATCAATTGCATTGTCAAGAAGTCTTACTGCAATAATTATGTCTCTTTTTAGAATATCCCACTTAATGCAGTTGATTATTTTCTGATAATCAATTATATCTTCAGGGATATTTTGTATCTGAGAGCTACACTCTTCATTCACATACTTTGAAAGATTAAATGAACCAAGAACACATGCCTCATATGGAAGTAGCGGCTGTTCACCGCAAGGGTTAGTGCTTTCTATTCGTCCTATTTGAGGGGTCGGGTTATCCCTGTTTACTTTATCGATGAAAATCATACCGGGGTCACCTGTATCCCATGCACTATGAACTATCTCATCAAATACCTTTTTTGCTTTTACTTTTTGGGTAACCTTGCCATCTCTTGGATTTATTAGGTTGTATTCAGCATCATTTTTCACTGCCTCTATAAATTCATCTGTCACAGCAACTGAGATATTAAAATTAGATAATTCACCAATATTTCTTTTTATTTTAATAAATTCAAGTATATCAGGATGGTCTATAGAAAGAATGCCCATATTGGCGCCTTTTCTAGCTCCACCCTGCTTGATTACTTCTGTTGCCATATCATATATCTTCATAAATGACACGGGGCCACTGGCTACACCACTTGTTGATCTTACTATATCTTTATTTGGTCTTAATCTTGAAAAAGAAAAACCTGTCCCGCCACCACTTTGAAGAATGAGGGCGGCATTTCTCAAGGTATTGAATATCGCACTCATAGAGTCTTCAACTGGGAGAACAAAACAAGCTGCGAGCTGTCCTATCGGTTTGCCTGCATTCATGAGGGCTGGTGAGTTTGGGAGAAATCTAAGGGATGACATTATTTCATAGAACTGTTCCTCAAACGAGATATCATTATTATATAGCTTTTCTGCCAGAGATAGATGATGAGCAACTCTTCTAAACATTTGCTCAGGGGTTTCTACCACATTACCTTGCTCATCCTTGAGGAGATATTTGCTCTTAAGAACTTTTATAGCATTTTCAGTCAATTCCATAATATTAATTTTAGCAAAAAAAATTGATGAAGGAAATAATTCACTTGCATCAAATGCATTTTAACATGTAATTTATATAAATGGGGATTAATATATTAAAAATAATCCAGAAATACTATCAAACTGACTCAAAAACATATAGAATCCTTCTTGCTCACAGTGAGATTGTTACTAAAAAAGCTCTAAAGATTGCAAATAGAATGAGAGAATTCAATCCAGATTATAATTTTATTGAAGAATCTGCAATGCTTCATGATATCGGCATTTTCAAGACTTTTATGCCTGAATTGGGTTGCTTTGGTGGTTATCCTTATATTTCTCATGGCTATCTTGGCAGTGAAATACTCAAAAAAGAGGGGTTGCCAGTTCATGCTCTTGTATGTGAAAGGCATGTAGGCTTAGGTTTATCAATAGAAGATATCAGGAAAAATGGATTTCCTTTGCCATTAAGAGATATGATGCCTCTAAGCATTGAAGAGAAAATAATATGCTTTGCCGATAAGTTCTACTCTAAAAAAGAAGACAATCTCTTTATTGAAAAAACTCTCGAACAGATAAGAAAAATGGTTTTCAAATACGGTAGCGATAAATTATCTCTGTTTAATGAATGGATCGTTTTTTTCGGGGAATGCGAACAAAATGAAAATCTGTGAGATATTTGATAGTATTCAGGGGGAATCATCTCATGCAGGACTGCCCTGTGTATTTATAAGAATGGCGGGCTGCAACCTTAGATGCGTATATTGTGATACTGCTTATGCATATGATGAAGGCTTCGAGATAACTGAAAAGGAGGTTATTGAAAAGGTTGAAGAATACGGAATACAACTCGTTGAAATCACAGGTGGAGAGCCTCTTCTGCAATCAAAAGAGGTCTTGCTGCTTATTGATAAACTAATAGAAAATGGCTTTGATGTTTTGGTCGAGACAAATGGAAGCATAAATATAAAAGATATTAATGCTAAGGCTACAATTATAATGGATGTAAAAACCCCTGGAAGCGGCATGTATGAAAAAATGTTCATAGCTAATTTTAACTATTTAAAACCCAATGATGAGATAAAATTTGTAATCCTACATAGAAATGATTATGAATGGGCTAAAGAATTTATTTTCACCCATAAACTGATTAAGAAATGCAAAATACTTTTCTCACCAACATATGGCATTCTATCTCCGGAGGTCTTGTCTGAGTGGATAATAGCAGATAGATTGCCTATAAGGCTTAATCTCCAGATTCACAAATATATTTTTGGTAATGATAGAAGAGCAGTTTGATAAAAAATCTCTTCTACCTGCTAAAAATGTTATAATTTTCATCATATTAAGTGAGGAGGCAATTTATGCTTGAAGATAAACCACCATTAGGATTGACTTTTGATGATGTATTGTTGTTGCCTGCCATATCTGATATCATGCCCAAGGATGTTGATGTAAGCACAAAGTTGACAAAAAATATAACCTTAAATATACCAATTATAAGTGCAGCTATGGATACCGTTACTGACTCCAAGTTAGCTATTGCCATCGCAAGGGAAGGAGGTCTGGGAATTATTCATAGAGCTATGTCTCCTCAGAAGCAGGCATTGGAGGTTGATAAAGTTAAAAAATCAGAAAGCGGTATGATTGTTGATCCAATCACTATATCCCCTGATGAACCAATATCCAAAGCAATGAAATTAATGGCGAGATACAAGATTTCAGGTGTTCCTGTTACTGTTAATGAGAAGCTCGTGGGTATTTTAACTAATAGAGATTTACGATTTGAAACCAATCCAGAGAGAAGCGTTGGAGAGGTAATGACCAGTGAAAAGCTTATAACTGCTGCTATCGGCACGACATTAGAAAAAGCAAAAGATTTATTACATGAATACAAGATTGAGAAACTCCCAATAGTGGATGATGATTTTAATTTAAAAGGGCTTATAACGATAAAGGATATAGAGAAAAAGAAGAAATATCCATGCGCCTGTAAAGACCATATGGGAAGGTTAAGGGTTGGAGCAGCTGTAGGGGTTGGCGAAGAGGCTTTATACAGAGTTGAATTATTGATTAAAGCAGGTGTTGATATAATTGTTATAGATACAGCACACGGGCATTCAAGGGCGGTCATGGAGACATTGAAAGAGATCAAAAACAATTTTGATGTTGATGTTATAGCTGGCAATATCGCAACAGCAGAGGCAGCATACGACCTTATTCAAGCTGGGGCAGACGGTGTGAAGATCGGGATTGGACCAGGTTCTATATGCACAACAAGAATAGTAGCCGGAGCTGGAGTCCCCCAGCTTACAGCTATAAAGAATTGTTATGAAGTGACATCAAAGGCAAATGCCCCTATAATAGCTGATGGGGGGATCAAATATTCAGGCGACATTACAAAGGCTATCGCAGCAGGGGCACATTGCGTGATGATAGGCAGTCTATTTGCAGGCACTGATGAATCGCCTGGCGAACTAATTCTCTATCAAGGTAGGACTTACAAGGAATACAGAGGGATGGGTTCTCTTGGAGCTATGCAGCAGGGAGCAAAAGATAGGTATGGACAGCAAGGCGTTGACACTGGAAAACTCGTTCCAGAAGGTGTTGAAGGTAGAGTGCCTTATAAAGGACCCCTTTCTCAAAGCATTCATCAGCTTGTTGGTGGTTTGAGATCAGGCATGGGCTATTGTGGATGCCGCACCCTTGATGAAATGAGACAACATGCAAGATTTGTAAGGATTACTAATGCAGGCTTCAGAGAAAGCCATGTGCACGATGTAATTATTACAAAAGAGGCGCCTAATTATAGGATAGAGCAATAAAATGCTAAACACAGACAAGATTCTCGTTTTAGATTTTGGTTCGCAATATACCCAGCTTATAGCCAGAAGGATAAGAGAATATAAAGTATATTCTGAGATATACCCATTTAATGCAGATTTAGAAAGAATTAAATCATTCAATCCCAAAGGCATCATCCTCTCCGGAGGTCCTTCAAGTGTCTATGAAGAGGGTGCTCCATTGCCTGATCTGGAGATATTCAAACTTGGCATACCAATGCTTGGCATATGTTATGGCATGCAATTAATGGCATATCTTTTGGGTGGGGAGGTCTCAAAGGCAATTAAAAGAGAATATGGTAGGGCTGAGATAGTTATAGATGATGATAAGGATATATTTTTTGGAATATCCCCTAAGACTAAGGTCTGGATGAGCCATGGAGACCATATTGAGAAATTACCTGTTAACTTTACTATTTTTGGACATACAAGCAATTCACCTATAGCTGCTATGGCTGATAGGAATAAAGGCTTTTATGCATTGCAGTTTCATCCTGAGGTTGTCCATACTGATGAAGGCTCAAAGATATTGCATAACTTTGTTTTCAATATATGTAAATGCAACCCAGCATGGACAATGAAGTCTTTTATAGAAATCGCAAAAAATGAAATAGCTGATAAGGTTAAAGAACAGAGGGTTATATGTGGTATTAGCGGAGGAGTTGACTCTTCAGTCACAGCCGTCATAATCAATAATGCAATAGGAGATGCCCTTACCTGTATTTTTGTTGATAACGGTCTTCTAAGGCTTAATGAGGCTCAAAAGGTCGAGGAAACTTTGAGAAAAAACTTTAATATGAATATCATATGCGTTGATGCATCAGATAGATTCTTGAAAAGACTTAGAGGAGTTAAAGACCCTGAAAGGAAACGAAAGATAATCGGCAACGAATTTATCAGGGTATTCGAAGAGGAGGCAAGAAAGATAAAGGGAGCTAAATTTCTTGCTCAAGGGACATTATATCCTGATGTTATTGAAAGCACTTCATTTAAAGGACCTTCAGCTACCATTAAGAGCCATCATAATGTCGGTGGACTTCTTAAAAAGATGAAGCTTAAGCTTATTGAACCATTACGCGAGCTATTCAAAGACGAGGTGCGACTGCTAGGTCATGAACTTGGTATGCCTGATGAAATCATTAATAGACATCCTTTCCCTGGTCCAGGACTCGCTATCAGATGTATTGGAGATGTTACAAGACAGAGAATAGATACTCTCAGAAAGGCTGATGCTATTGTGCTTGAAGAAATCAAAAAATTTGGACTTTACAACAACATATGGCAAGCTTTTGCTGTCTTACTTCCAGTAAAGAGTGTAGGGGTCATGGGGGATGAGAGGACTTATGAAAATGTGATAACAGTTAGGGCTGTTACAAGTCTTGATGGAATGACTGCAGACTGGGCAAAGATACCTTATGATGTAATGGAAAGTATCTCTAACAGGATAATTAATGAAGTTAAGGGCATAAACAGGGTTGTATATGATATAACATCCAAGCCGCCTGGCACTATTGAGTGGGAATGATTTTAATTTAGATAGCAATGCACGATTTGTTCAAAATTAATCAAGGAATTTTAAGTTGGCTTCACGAAAGAGCTAATTCAGGTATATTCACAACGGACACGGCACTAAATATCCTGACATGGAACAGATGGTTAGAGGATCATTGTAAATTAAAGAGGTCTGATGTTGTAGGTAAGAATCTATTTGAACTATATCCTGATTTAGCCGCTCGCAATCTAAATATTTATTATAATCTGGCGATACAGGGTGAGAGTAAAAACATTCCAAATCAACCTCATAGTTATTTGATACCAATTCCCGTAGATAATAAAAGCAAATACATGCTGCAAAATTTTCTGATTTCCCCTCTTATTTATGAAAACGAGGTAATCGGAACAATTACTTGCATTATTGATGTTACTGATAATAAATTGATTGAAGAACAAGCAAAGGTTAATATGAGAGCAAAAGAGGAATGGGAAATGACATTCGATGCTGTGCCTGATTTAATTGCTATTTTAGACAACCAGCATTTGATAACCAGAATGAACAAATCAATGGCTAACCGTCTTGGTATCAAGAGCGAAGATGCTATTGGCAAACACTGTTATGAATTAGTTCATTGTACAGACTCTCCGCCATTTGCCTGTCCTCACAGTAAGCTTCTGAAGGATGGTAAGATGCATTCTGCTGATGTTTATGAAAAGCATTTGAATGGTTATTTTAATGTTACTGTTGTTCCTTTTTATGACCAAGACAAAAATCTCATCGGTTCCGTTCATATTGCTCATGATATATCTGAAAGGATAGAGACTGAGCAGTTGTTAAAGAATATTTCTCTTGTTGATGACCTCACCGGAGTCTATAATCGCTGAGGTTTCATAACGCTAACAGAACAACTTATTAAGACTGCAGATCGGCTCAGATCTACGATGCTTATGTTATTTATTGATCTAAATGATATGAAATATATTAATGACACTTTTGGTCATCTCGAGGGAGATAGAGCCCTTAGAGATGCTGCGAATATCTTGCGTAATACATTCAGAGAGTCTGATATTATAGGAAGATACGGCGGGGATGAGTTTGTAGTATCTGCACTCCAGACAGGTTATATAGAATCTGATACGATTAATAAGAGACTTAATGAAAATATTGAATTGCATAATTTAGAAGCAAAAAGAAGTTACAATATTTCATTAAGTATTGGAATAGCATTATATGATCCGACTGCCCCTACATCTTTAGAGGATTTGATTTCTCAGGCTGACAATATGATGTATGAAAACAAATATAAGCATAAAAGAAAAATCAATAATCAATACTAAAGTGGCTTGCCTTGATTTATAATAACTTTCTATTTTGTGGAGATCTCCATCGTCAATTATATTTATATTCATATCCCTTTTTGCAGGAAAAAATGCCTATACTGTGATTTTAACTCTATTTCTTTTGACTCAAATGTTGCAGAAAAATATATTGCTGCTATTATTAAAGAAATAGTAGCTCAGAAAAGTCTAATAAGCAAAATTAAGACCATTTATATAGGTGGCGGAACCCCCACTGTTCTTAAAAAAGATTTATTGCAAAAGTTAATTACATCTATTACCGACAATTATGAGGTTGAAGAACAAGTAGAGATAACAATAGAGGCTAATCCAGAAAGCATAAATAGTGAAAACATCGAAAATATTCATTCATTTGGAATTAATAGAATAAGCTTAGGCATTCAATCTCTTATCAATGAAGACTTGATAATGCTTGGACGCATTCACAATGCTGATAAAGCTATCGAAGCATTAAATCTTATAAAAGCATCTACTTTTAAAAACTTATCTGTAGATTTAATTTATGGCATAGCCAGAGAATTGCCCATTCCCTCTTCATCAAATGAAGATATGCTTTTGTGGCAAGATACTCTTTTGAAGATTATAAGCATCAATCCTGAGCATATTTCTTTATATGAATTGACGCCTGAATATGATACACCCCTTTATGATGCAGTCAAATCAAACAGATTATTCATGCCTGATGAAAATCTTGTAGCAGAAATGTATTACTCTGCAAAAGAGATTCTCGAAAAATTTGGATATATACATTATGAGATATCTAATTTTGCAAAATCTGGATATGAATGCAGGCATAATCTTAATTATTGGGGCGGTAAAGATTATATCGGTATTGGTGCGGGGGCTCATTCTTTTGTTAAAGGAGTTAGATATTCTAACATGACAGATGTTAGTGGTTATATTACTGCTATTGAAAATAAAATGCCTACTATAATTGAGAGTGCTAAATTAACTCCTAAAGAACAATTTAATGAACTAATATTTCTTGGCTTAAGACAGATCAAAGGATTAGAAATCAATCGGATACCTCAGAATATCTTTAAGGAAATGGAACCAGCAATTAAAGAATTGATAGATTATAATCTTTTGGACATTAAAGATAATTATCTCAGGCTAACCTATAAAGGATTAATTTTAAGCAGTTATGTAATGTTGAGATTGATATTGTAAAGATTAAGCAAACCCCCATATGAACTAATAGCTCATCAGGGGTTTGGCTTATCTGAAATCCTTTTATTATATACGAGATGTGTTAAGCGATTTTCCGAGATTGACTGTCTGTCTTTAAACAAGCTGGACAAGATTATTACTCTAAATCCTTTTATTGATAGCAGCCTTGAAGCGATAGCATATAATTAAAAGGCATAAATAAATTTAAACCAGAATTTATCTCCTTCAGGTTTATTTTTGGCCTCCATTTCCTTCTGATACTTAAGAGTAAAACTCATATTTTTGTGGTCATATTTAACTTGTGGTCCAATTGCGAATACCTGCCCTTTATTTCCATCAGTCCTGACCTTAACTCCATTAATTTTATCATTAGTTATTTGCTTATAATAGTAGCCTCCCACACCTAAGCTCCAATTATCAATCTTTTTTCCTACTGTATAGTCAAAGTGGAATTCTTGTCCTGATTTGTAATTAGTATCTTTATTTTCTGTGTTAATATCATACATGAACTTGCTTGAGATATCGAGCCCACTGTCGCTTAAATAAGTAAAGGCAAAGATAGGTTCGAATGTCCAATAATTTCTACCAATGTTTGCTATCCTGTTTTTATCGTATTGTCCTGTAGGAATATAAATATCGATGCCAGTGGCGAAATGCCAGTTTTTGAAGTGCCATGAAAGTATAAATGGGTCAATTATTATATCTCCAATGCCTGTCCTGCTTTGGCTGCCTAAAGGCACTGATATATCTACATTCACTATAGGCACAAAAATATGCATACCCCAATACCCTCCAAAAATTTGAGTCTTGGTTACATGCAGCAATCTGAAAACATTTGCAGTTACCTTAAGGTCAAAATCTGGCACCGCGCTTTTGCCGCTACCATCTTTAAACTTGTCAGCAGTGTAAAACATTAGATAATTAATAAAGTATGTACCAGGCGGTGGAACAGCCCCAGCCATAAAATCCTCTGCTCCCTTAGGATAAGCTCCACCACCTCCTTCTGTTGCATAAACATTGCTAATCCCTAATATAGACATAAGGATTAAAAAAACTACCGCATAAAACATACACTTCTTAGAATGAGATAAATATTGATTCATAAAACCTCCATCTGAAAATAAATGTGTAATAGTCTATCATTTTATGATATTAAAGTGAAGTAATTATCCCAAATAATCCTAATTTGGATATATCAAACTCTGGTAGAACAGTCGCCTGCCTGTGCGTGTCCGCATGCAAACAGGTCTCGCCTGTCCTGAAAGATGACCCTTCGACAAGCCTTCGGCGTGGGCTCAGTCGAACGCTCAGGGTAACTGTTATGGTGAGCCCTTCGATAGACTCAGGACAAGCTTGTCGAACCATAATAGCTGGGACGGCCTATCCTACTGGATTAGGGATATTTAAAAATTTTATATCAGGATTTGGGCTTATTCAAGCAAAGAGTATTTTTCAAGAAAATCAGGTAAAATATTATTGGAGGGTGGTTGTTGAAATGTGGAATATAAGAATGAGGGCATCACAAAATATTGAATCCCAAGAGATCCATATCTCTGGTGCTGAGGGTATATTTGAAGAGAATGAGTTAAGTAAAATGCTTGGCATTTATTTGAAAAGAGCATTAAATCACTCAAGAGGGAAGCCAGACAAGATATATTTTACTATCGAGAACTTTAAACAAATTCCTATTAAAATAAGCCCACTTATTATAAAGAATCTTATCTGCAATTCTCCGAAAGAAGCAAGAGAGCTAATAACTGAGAGGCTACTGAATCTTAATATTACAAAAGATGCTATTTTACATGCCTTTAGTATAATTGATTCGAATAAGACAATGAGAGGAGCTGCTATAATATCTGCTACAAAAGTTTTAAGGTTTGACCCCAATATAGAAAGGGGCATTAGGGTCTCAAGGCTGGGCATTGACAGAGAATCTGATAGAAAATTCAATAGGATACTTAAAAGACTTAAAATTAACAATAGTAGAGTCAAAGAAGCATTGACTCTGGCATCGAAGGTCGCTTATCATGTTGATGTAAAAGCAGAATTATGTATCTCTGATGATCCTGATTATACAACAGGATATATAGCTTCTAAAGAATTAGGATATTTGCGGATAGCAAATATAAAAAACTCAGGTGATAGGAAGGGAGGTAGAATCTTTTTTATTAATGAGGGGGCAGATATCTTTGAATTAATAAACTACCTTGAAAAGATGCCCGTATTGGTTAATTTTGAGAATTATTGATAAAAGCAAATATTTTTCAAATTATTAATAGCCTAAATTGAGCGTTTCTTATAACAAACCCAGGAGGATAGGTTTTGCATCTCCTGCTATGTGAAATGCTCGGACAGTCGTCCTGGCTGTCCTACCATGGTTTGGGCGTCTTATCAAACAAAAATCGCTCAATTTGGGTAATGAATAACTTTAATTTTTAATTAATATGGAGGTAATTATGGCTGTTTCGATAAGTCCAGAAGAACTTTATAAATGCTGTGATGCTAATATGTTTAAATTCAACACAACAGAGGATATTGATATTTTAGAAGAGACTATCGGTCAGGAGAGGGCGCTAAAAGCCATTGATTTTGGTTTGAGCCTTAATAGTAAAGGATTCAATATCTTCGCTCTTGGTGAAAACGGGACAGGCAGAGTTAGAACTATTAAGACTCTTCTGCTTAAAAAAGCAGCCAATGAGAATGTCCCAAGTGATTGGTGCTATGTTTATAATTTTAAGGATCCTGATAGCCCTATTGCCATCTCTTTTCCGCCCGGCAAGGGTAGAGAATTTCAGAAAGATATGGAAATCCTGATAAAAACAATCAGAGAGGAAATCATCAAGGTTTTTGAATCAAAAGAATATGATAAACAAAGAAATAAAATAATAGAGGAATTTCAGTCTAAACAGAAGGCTTTATTTACAAGTCTCGAGGAGGAGGCTCAGTCAAAAGGTTTTTCTATTAGAAAAGCAGTATCAGGGCTTTTAATAATTCCAATGAAAAAAACAGGTGAACCTTTAAGTGAAGAAGAGTTTGCTTCTTTAGATGAGGCAACCAAGAAAAGGATAGAAGATATAGGAAAATCATTGCAAGAAAAACTCGATGATATCGGAAGGGCGATGAGGGAGGCAGAAAAAATACTAAAAGAGATGCTAAATAGACTAGAAAGAGAAATTGCATTAGAGGCTCTTGGCACCCTCATTCAGGATTTAACAAAAAAGTATAAGAATGTCGAAAAAGTAACTCCTTATTTAAATGCTGTTGAAGAAGATATTCTCTCTCACCTTGATGATTTCAAGTCGCAGGAAGAACAGCCTTCACCCCTGCCCTTTATGAAGATGCCCAAACCTGAGGTCTCATTCACTAAATATTCAGTCAATCTAATAGTTGATAATGCAGATACTAAAGGATCTCCTGTCGTTTTTGAGAGTAATCCTACATATTTAAACCTTTTTGGACGCATCGAACATAAGTTGCAGTTTGGGATAGCTGTTACTGATTTTTCTATGATTAAAGCTGGCTCTATTCACAAAGCAAATGGCGGCTATATAGTAATACAAGGAATGGAACTTTTTAAGAATCTCTTTTCCTATGATGCTCTTAAAAGGGCAATTAAAAATAGGGAAATAAAGATAGAAGATGTCTGGGAGCAGTACCGTCTTTTAAGCACTGTAGCTATGAAACCAGAACCGATACCGCTCAATATTAAGATAATTTTAATAGGAAATTCTTATATGTATTATGTTCTCTATAATCTCGATGAAGAATATAAAGAACTCTTCAAGGTTAAAGCCGACTTTGACAATAGAATGGAAAGAAATCCTCATAATATTGATAAGTATGTTACCTTCATCGCTACATGCCAGAAAGAGGAAGGTCTTAAACCTTTCGATAGGAATGGAGTTGCAAAGATAATAGAGTATAGCTCTCGTCTTGCAGGACATCAGGATAAGCTATCAACAAAATTTAGCGATATAGTTGATGTTTTACGAGAGGCTAATTATTGGGCAGACAAAGATAATTCAGATATTGTAGGTGCAAAACATATTCTTAGGGCTGTTGATGAGAAAATATACCGTTCTAACAGGATCGAAGAAAGAATCAGAGAGATGATACTTGAAGATACTCTGATAGTCAATACTGAAGGTAGTAAGGTTGGGCAGGTCAATGGACTTGCAGTCTTAGATCTTGGGGATTACAGCTTTGGCAAGCCATCGAGAATCACTGCTCGAACATACACAGGCAAAGCAGGAATAGTGAATATAGAACGTGAGACTAAAATGAGCGGCAAGATACACGAAAAAGCAATTATGATAATATCGAGCTATCTTGGTAGCAAATATGCGGTAAAAAAACCTCTCAGCATTTCTGCCTCTATAACATTTGAACAACTTTACGAGATGGTAGAAGGCGACAGCGCAACTTGTGCTGAGCTTTATGCCCTTTTAAGCAGTATATCTGGGGTTTCATTGCGGCAGGATATTGCTATTACTGGTTCTATGGATCAGAATGGGGATGTCCAACCCATTGGTGGCGTTAATGAGAAAATAGAAGGATTCTTTGATCTCTGTAGGATTAGAGGACTTGATGGTCATGGTGTTATTATACCTAGAAGGAATGTAAAACACCTTATGCTAAAACAAGATGTAGTTGATGCTGTAAAGAACAAGAACTTTTTTATTTATCCAATAGATAAGATGGAAGAGGGGTTGGAGATATTGACAGGGATGCCTGCTGGAGTTATAAATGAAGACATGACATATCCTGAAGGAACGATAAATTATCTTGTTATGAAAAGGCTTTCAGATATATCTGAAGCCCTCGAAAAGAAAAAAGAAAAGGAAGAAGAAAAAGAAGAAAAGAAAAAGGATAACGGTAATAATAATTGATTAAAATTAGGCATTTTATTGAAACTGTCCTTGTAATATCGTTATCTTTTCCCATTGCACTTCTTCCACTCAAGATAGATAGGAAGGTCGGGGAAGCCCTCGGCCTTCTTATTTTTTATATATGGGGGAGTAGAAGAAAAATCGCTTCAGATAATATTGAAAAAGTACTCGGCGATAATGAACATAAGATATGCAAAGAAATGTTTAAAAATTTCGGCAAGTCATTGGTAGAAGTTATTAAGATATACTATGGATTGGGCAGGAAGATCATAAAAAATGTTGAGATAAGAGGGATTGAAAACTATAATAAGGCAAAGTTAAAAGGCAAGGGTATTATATTCATAACAGGACATTGTGGAAATTGGGAGTTGATGGCATTGACATTTGGTCTGAAGGTTGAGAGCCCATCAATAATTGTGAGACAGCAGAACAATCCATATCTTAATAATCTCATAGAAAAAATAAGAGCTAAATATGGCAATAAAGTAATTTATAAAAAGGGGGCGTTAAAACAGATACTCTCAGAACTAAGAAAAAATAAAGTGGTTGGGATATTGATGGATCAAGCTGTCCTTGAAAATGAAGGATATATTATAGATTTCTTAGGAATGCCTGCATGGACAACTAAAATGCCAGCATTGATAGCTAGAAAAACAGAGGCAGCAGTTATTCCTCTATTTATAAATCGAGATAGAGACAAACATATTATCAATATCTATCCTGAGGTTGTTCCCTCATCAGATGTTGACTTTGAAAATGCAATTATCGAAGATACAAAGGAATTTTCTAAACATATTGAAGAATATATAAAAAAATATCCTTCAGAGTGGCTCTGGATGCACAGAAGATGGAAAAGGGTGCAATAAAATGATAAAAATTCTAATTAGAGTCTATATAAACAGACACTAATTAATCTCTTCAATTACATTATAAAAGGCATCTCGCTCAACAGGCATCTTTCCAGCTTTCTTAATGAGATAGATAAGGTCTTCCCTTTTCATAGCCTGGCCGCTCATACCCCCCGCTGAGGATGTAATCTTTTCCTCTATAATAGTCCCATCAATATCATCAGCGCCAAAAAGCAAGGCGACTTGAGAGGTTTTCTCGCCAAGCATTATCCAATAAGCTTTTATATGAGTAAAATTATCTAAAATGAGCCTACTAACAGCAATAGTTTTTAAGTCATCTATCCCTGATGAATAAAAACCTCCGATTTCAGTGTTTTTTGGATGGTATGCAAGTGGTATGAATGCTTGAAATCCTCTTGTTCTATCTTGCAAATCCCTAAGCTTGAAGAGATGATCAACCCTGTCTTCAATGCTTTCAATATGGCCATATAACATCGAAGCATTTGTTTTAATTCCAATATTATGAGCTATTTCCATTATTTCGAGCCAACGTTCCCCGTCTATTTTTTCAGGACAAAGTTTGTCTCTTATTTTCTTTGAAAAAATCTCTGCGCCACCGCCAGGCATTATATCGAGACCGCTTTTTTTAAGCGAAAGGAGGGTTTCATTAATGCTTAACCTGCTGATTTTTGACATATAATCAATCTCCACTGCAGTGAATGCCTTAATTGCAATTACAGGAAAAGATTGTTTTATTTTTGAGAGCATATCGAGATAATACTCAAATTGCCAATCTGGATGGAGTCCGCCTACAATATGAACCTCTCGAAGGGGATATTTACGATCAGAGGTAGCATCATAAAGCTTGTCAATAATTTCATCTATAGTTAATTCATAAGAACCCTCTTGACCTTTTGAACGACTGAAAGCGCAGAACTTGCATCTGTTAATACAGATATTCGTAGGATTAATATGTCTGTTGAGAATAAAATAGACTCTGCTACCATTGTATCTCGCGGTCATATTGGCTGCCAGCATGCCAAGCTCAAAGATATCATCAGAATTGAATAATTGAATAGCTTCAGACTTATTAAGCCTTTCGCCTGATGATAACTTCTCTTTTATGTTTTCAAGCATTAAATTATTTGAATGTTAGGATTATTAAATATGCAAAATTGAACTGCAAAAATAATATTGATAATGGCAAAGCAATGCAGTACTACTCGCTTTTAAGAGGAGGAGTTTTAGTGATATTTCTTCTTCTGTCTTCAATTTGCCTTCTTCTTTCAGTTGCAGTGCCTGAAATGGTTGCCTGCACTCTACCCTTTGGGGTCTGTTCTATAGCGGCTTTTGTTTCTTGGGAAGCATCACCGCTTTTGTCTGCAGCAGTGGTTGGAGTAGTCTCTGTTGCTCTTGGTTTCTTGTTTTGTTGATCTGTTATTCTTACCTCTATTTTTTCATCAGCCTTGACCATTACAACTTTATCATGATGTACCTCTGATAGAGTGAATCCGCTAAAAATACCTCCCTTTGGTATAGCCTTCTGTCTTTTTCCCCTTCCTGTTGTACTATGAGGAGCTTTCATATCTTCCATATAGGCAACGCTCGCATCATCAGTGACCAATGTGCCATATAAAACAAACTCTGGTTTTGGCAGTTGTTTTTCTTCTTTTTTTTCTGGGATTTTCCTGTCAGGATGGAAGATATTTTGCTCTGCAATAATAAAATAGTCAGTAAGCATTGGAGTTTGATGTGGTGAAGCAGATGCGATATTCTCTGTTTCTGTTTTTTTCAAAGGACGAAGGGCGAGTTGTATATTCATATCCAATAAAGGTAAAACTGTGAAATAAGCTAATAGTAATAAAATTATGGATAGGATAATATTAAGTATTGTTATATTTTTTAAAAGATATCTTAAAATCTGCATGGTTTAAAGTATTGTCATCCTCAAATCAGTCAATGAACTGAATAATAAAGTTGTTAACATAAATAATCCTAAACTTTTCTTATTTACCCTCGATAAGCTTAGAGCGTTGGCTCTTTTAGCAGGCTTATCGTAGGGCTATTTTCAATAATAGCTTGACATGTTCGCCAAGACTGTAAATCTTAAATTATCATTTAGATTTAAAGTTAAGTAAATAACAAATATATTTTATAATACAATAACAAATTTCTTTTAGTTTTGTCAGTTGAAAAATTTTTAACCCCACTTTAGCGAAAAAAATCGAAGTATTACTATCAAAAATGAATGAGTTTTTTAGCTGTCTTAATTGTTCGTAATAGTTTTTTAAAAATAAAATGTTTTTTGATGTATAATAAATAAAAAAAGACAATCTATTTGAGAAATAAGGAGGGAACATGTTTCAGACATCTTTTCTAACTTTTGTTTTTATAGTTGTATTGATAATATACTTTCTTTCAAGTGCGATTAAGATTTTAAAAGAATATGAAAGAGGTGTAGTCTTCAGATTGGGAAGAGTTATACCTCTTAAAGGGCCTGGATTAGTAATTATATGGCCCATAATTGATAAATTAGTTAAAGTAAGTCTGAGAACAATCACAATGGATGTTCCACCTCAAGATATAATCACAAAGGATAATATAACTGTAAAGGTGAATGCTGTAGTTTATTTCAGACCAATAGATCCTATTAAAGCTGTAACAGAGGTAGAAGATTATTATTTTGCTACATCTCAGATTGCTCAAACT
>DYHD01000003.1 GCA_020724365.1 Thermodesulfovibrio yellowstonii
GAGGGATTTTATATAATTAATGTCTTCATACTTATGCCCCCATTAGTAATAGAAAAGGCTAATTAGAGTATCCTTTTCATTACATTACTTTTTGTTTAAAGTATGTACCTGCTTAAATCCTGATCCCTGACTATATCATTAAGTTTTTGAGAGACATACTTGTTATCAATAACTACTTTTTTATTTTGTATTTCAGGGGCTTCAAAAGAGAGGTCTTCAAGTAATTTCTCAAGAACTGTGTGAAGTCTTCTGGCACCAATATTTTCTGTCTTGTCGTTAACCTCCGCAGCTATATATGCTAAATCGTGTATAGCTTCATCAGTAAATACTATCTCAATCCCTTCAGTCTCAAGCAATGCAGAGTATTGTTTAATCAACGCATTGTGCGGCTCGGTTAAGATTCTAATAAACTCTTTCTTCCCGAGTGATTCAAGCTCAACCCTTATAGGGAATCTTCCCTGCAGTTCTGGTATCAAATCAGAGGGTTTGGCAATATGGAATGCCCCTGCTGCGATAAAAAGTATATGATCTGTCTTTACAGTTCCATGTTTTGTTGCAACAGTTGAACCTTCTACTATAGGAAGAAGGTCTCTTTGCACACCTTCTCTTGATACATCAGGTCCATAGCCATGCCCTTTGCTGGCAACTTTGTCTATCTCATCTATGAATACTATGCCCGTTTGCTCTGTCCGTTCTATAGCCTCTTTTTTAACGAGTTCTATATCTATCAGTTTATTTGCTTCATCTTGTGTAAGCAGAACTAGAGCTTCTGGGACCTTCACCTTTTTTCTTTTTGCTTTTTCAGGCAAAAAATTACCGAGCATCTCTTTAAGATTCATTTCTATTTCATCTAATCCTACATTGGAAACAACCCCGAAGGGCATTATTTTTTCTTTTATTTCAATCTCAACATATCTTGCATTAAGCTTTCCATCACGAAGCTGAATCTTCAATTTATCACGCGTATTTTTGTAATGCTCCTTCTCGGACTCTTCAATAACAACACCTCTTGCATTTCTCGGAGGAGGCAAAAGAAGGTCAAGAATTCTATCTTCTGCGAGACTTTTTGCCTTTTCGTAAACCCTCTCCATATGTTCAGCTCTGACCATAGTCATTGAAATCTCTGTAAGATCTCTGATCATAGATTCAACATCTCTGCCAACATATCCAACCTCAGTATATTTTGATGCTTCAACCTTCATAAAAGGAGCATTTGCAAGCCTTGCGAGTCTTCTTGCTATCTCTGTTTTGCCTACACCTGTAGGTCCTATCATAATAATATTTTTAGGCAAAACCTCATCCTTGAGGTCGGATATGATTCTTTGCCTTCTCCATCTGTTTCTAAGTGCAATAGCAACAGACTTCTTAGCCTTGTCCTGACCAATTATATACTTATCGAGTTGTTCAACTATTTTTTTAGGTGTAAGATTATCCATTTAATTCCTCTATAATGATATTTTTATTGGTATAAATGCATATATCTGATGCTATCTCCATTGTCTTTAAGACTATCTCAGCAGCACTTAATTCTGTATTTTCATATAAAGCTTTTGCAGCAGACTGAGCATAAGGACCGCCTGAACCTATTGCTGCAATACCGCCATCCGGCTCAATGATATCGCCAGTGCCTGAGAGAATAAATATATTATCATTATCAGCAACTATAAGAAGTGCTTCAAGCCTCCTAAGTATCTTATCAGTCCTCCAGTCCTTCGCAAGCTCTACAGCAGCCCTCTTAATATTTCCTTTATATGCTTCTAACTTAGATTCGAATCTTTCAAATAGAGTGAAAGCATCTGCTGTTGCGCCAGCAAAGCCTGCAACTATTTTATTGTTATACATCTTTCTTATCTTTCTTGCATTGTGTTTCAAGATTGTATTTCCCATTGTAACCTGACCATCACAGGCTATGGCAACCTTGCCATTTTTTCTAACACATAGAACAGTTGTGCTGTGAATCATCATCCCTCCGTAAAAAAATACGATAAAATAACTTGTGACAATTTCGCTCAAAAACCATAGTAAGCCATTCAATAAAAACTCAGGACATACCTATTAGGATGTCATGGTGAGCCTATCGAACTATGACTGATTTATCTCCCTTTCACAATCGCTCTACTTAGCTAAAGTCTAAAAACCAGGGTGACATATAATTGATATTCAATCATTCCGAAATTTATATGAATCTAACTTTTATTGCCAAATGGATGAGTTTTATCATATACATCTATCAAATGCCCAATATCTAAGTGGGTATATTTTTGTGTAGTTGATATTGATGAATGTCCAAGAAGCTCTTGTATAACCCTTAAATCAGCTCCTCCGATAAGAAGATGAGTAGCAAATGAATGCCTGAGAGTATGTGGACCTATTTGTCCATTTAATCCAATATTTCTTGCATATTTAACAACAATACGCCTTATCTGTCTATCCGTGAGTCTGCCTCCCCTGATATTAAGAAAAAATGCGGATTGGTTATCTCTAAAAGATTTTTTCTTTTTGTAAAGCATTCTTTCAACTACATAAGATTTTAATGCATCAGATGCCTTATCTCCAAAAGGAACTATCCTCTCCTTTTTTCCTTTTCCTTTTACCTTGAGAAGTCCTTCTTTTAAATTTAAATCATCTATATTTATACTTGATAGTTCACTCACTCTTATACCGCTTGAATATAACAATTCAAGAATAGCCTTATCCCTACTATTTATAAAGTTAGCGCCTTCAGGGGATTGAACAAGGTCAAAGGCTTCATCCACTGATAAGAAATTTGGCAAAGGGTTAGCTTTTTTTGGCATAGGGACTAATTTTGCAGGGTTAAGCTTAATAAGCCCATTGCTATTAAGGTAACTTAAAAAAGACCTGACCGCTGCTAACTTTCTTGATACAGTAGATTTCGATTTGCCATTAATCATAAGACTTGAAATAAATCCTCTAATATCAATGACTTCAATAAATTCAGGTTGAGATTTGCAGAAAGATGAAAATTCATGCAAATCTTTTTTATAAGCACGAAGTGTATGATCAGAGAAGCCCCTTTCAACTTTAATATGTCTCATGAATCTCTCTATTAGTTCATTTAAACTATTAAATTGCATATGCTCCAAGTGAAAAAACTGAATCTATGTTATATACAAAATCTGTTTTGTAAATTAGTAATAAAAGTCAAAAATTCTACTTAAATTAGAGTCTGCTTATAAATTGAAAGGTTGCATTCTCTCCGTCATTGACTTGAAAATCCCCCCCTCACCCTTGCCCTCTCCCCAAGGGAGAGGGTTGTTAAATAATCCCTCCCTTGTAATGGAGGAGTTATTTTCATGCTCCTTTGTGAGCCATAGCTCATGTCGATTCCCGTGAAACTTGTCCCCAAAGTTCTTAATCAGGGAACGGGAATCCAGTCTTTTTAATTAGGTTCTGAATTATCTGGTCAAGATAGAGAATGACATTATTTAAGTTTATAAACAGACATTAATTAGGCTATATATCATTAGATGGACAAATATCTCTGATTATGCATTGTTCATGCTTTGGCTTTTTTGCCTGACAGACCTTTCTGCCATGAAGTATCAATAAATGAGAGATGATTCCCCATTCTTCTTTTGGAGTGATAGCCATTAGATCTAATTCTATCTTTTGAGGGTCACTATTTTTAGTCAATCCGAGTCTATTCGAGAGTCTTTTTACATGAGTATCTACAGCTATTCCTTCATTAATCCCAAAACTGTTATAAAGTATTATATTCGCAGTTTTCCTGGCAACCCCTGGCAATTTTGTCAGCTCATCCATTGTCATTGGCACTCGTGAATTATGCTTTTCAATGATAATCTCTGCAGATCTTCTTATGTTTTTAGCCTTTGTTTTATAAAAATTTATGGAACTAATATCCTTCTCTAATTCTTCAAGCGGCACCCGAACATAATCAACTATTGTATTATATTTTTGAAAAAGATTTTCTGTAACCTTGTTTACAAGGACATCTGTCGTCTGAGCAGATAAGACAGTTGCTACAAAAAGCTCAAAAGGATTTTTAAAGTTCAATGCAGTTTTAGGCTCTGGATATTCCTTTTTTAAAAGCTCTATTATCTTAAGAAGCTTTACATCTGTCTTCACTTAGTCTCCTTCATTTCCAAAAAATAGAGATAGTAAGTCTCAAAAATAAAACATGCAAGATGGTCATTTAAAACAGCATTTAAAAACATTCGGCTATTATATAATTTACAGATAATATTTTTCATTTTATTAGTTTGAAATAATCTCTATTACCGCTATTTCTGGCGGTGCAAGAATACGAATTGGAGGTCCTGAAGTTCCTGCACCTCTGCTTACATATAGATATGAATTATTAGGAAGATAAGCCAGTCCTTCATGAACATCATAATAGAGCATGGTTATCAAACTGATAGGAAATATCTGCCCCTTATGTGCATGTCCTGAAAGCTGGAGATCGAATAATCCAAGATAATCAGCTTTCACATCTGGTCTATGCTTTAGTAGAATAGTAAAATTATCTCGTGGAAGCCCTGAAAGAACCTCTTTTTCAGTAGCAATACTTGAAATGCTATATTTTTTTGCCGTTGGGTCATCTACGCCTGCAATATTTATGAACCCCGCAACAGTGATTCCTTGCCCCCTTAAAACCTTAAACCCTGCTTTTTGCATAAAATCAACAGCCTGATCAATGCCAACATAAAATTCGTGGTTACCCGCAACTGCGTATTTACCATATCTTGGGTTAATTTGTATAAAAGGTTCAATAAGTTCTGGATGATTATTTATCTGACCATCAACGATATCACCTGTTGCAAGTAAAATATCAGGTTCAAGTTTTTCAATCATCTCTACTATTTTATTAAGTCTTTTTTCTCTTAATATTGGTCCGATATGAACATCAGAAATATGAACAATCCTTAACTTATCAAGAGATTGATGAATTTTGCTGGTATGAATTGTTATTTTTTCAATTTGAATATTTCTTGCTTCAAAGTGTCCGTATAAAACAAGCACAATAGAAAGGAAGAAAACTATAGAGAAGCCAATAGAGGCTGAGGGTAGCAATCTTGGCATATGCCATTTTAATAAAAAACTATTGAATAATTTCAACACATCATAGCTTAATAATAAACAACAAAATATAAACATAAAACCCATCCATAAAAAACCTCCATATGTTAATTGATGGGTAGTAATATGTATGCCTATTAAATTTAATATACCGATCAAAATCGGGGTAAAAACCATAATGAAGGAGAAAATAATCAGTAAAAAAATTTTTTTTGTATTTAAATTAAAGGCAGTTTTTGCCTTTGCTATGACATAAATATGCATAAGGCTATAAACAAATAAATATATGAAATGAAAAAGTCTCATAATAACCCTTTTATGTTAAAATATGACCTGATTTAAGCAATACTATTTTTAGGTCTATAAAAATCTGTAAAAAAATAATATGGAAAATTAAAAAAAACTCTGTTAAAATTATATCTTATTTTTATCAGGAGAATAAACCATGACTGGTCAGATAGCTGTCGTTACTGGAGGCGGCAGGGGGATAGGCAAATCAATCGCTGAAGCTCTTGCCAAAAAATCTATTAATCTAGTTATTGTAGGAACTAATTATGAGGTTGCTGCTGAGACTTCTTTTAATCTTCAAAGACTGGGCATTAAAAGCATCGCTGTTAAGGCTGATGTTTCCAATTCTTCTGATGTTAAGAATCTATTCGATACTACTTTAAATGAATTTGGCAGAGTTGATATCCTTGTAAATAATGCTGGTATTACAAGAGATGCTCTCATCATAAGAATGAAAGATGAAGATTGGGACAAGGTCATTAATATAAACCTTAAAGGTACATTTCTCTGCTGCAAAGAAGCTGTGAAGATTATGATGAAACAAAAATATGGAAGGATAATAAATATTTCATCAATCGTTGGATTTATGGGCAATATTGGGCAAGCTAATTACAGTGCTTCAAAAGCAGGAATAGCTGGTCTGACTAAATCAATCGCTAAAGAATATGCTAATAGAGGTATAACTGTGAATGCCGTCGCTCCTGGTTTTATTACTACCGCTATGACCGAGACAATCCCCGACAATATTAAGAATGAAATGCTTAGGGCTATACCTATGAGTCGTTTTGGGACGCCTGATGATGTTGCAAACGCAGTTGTTTTTTTAGCATCTCCTGATGCAGGATATATAACAGGTCAAATATTGCATGTAAACGGCGGAATGTATATGTAGTTCGTTTTTTCAAATTTTTTCTACGATTTCAATTACTGGTCTTAAGAGGAGGATGATAATGATTGAAGATAAGGTAAAAGAGATTATTGCTAAGCAACTAGGGGTTGAACAATCAGCTATTACACCTGATGTTTCTTTTATTGATGACCTAGGAGCTGACTCTCTTGATACTGTTGAGCTTGTTATGGCATTTGAGGACGCTTTTAATATTGAAATACCCGATGAAGATGCCGAAAAAATAAGTAAAGTAAAAGACGCAATTGATTATATCAAAAATAAAGTCAATGGACAATAACAGAAGAATTGTTATAACTGGGATGGGCATAGTATGTCCTATAGGCATTGGATTAAGCGAGTCATGGCAATCAGCCGTGGAGGGCAAATCAGGAGTTTGCCATATTACACAGTTTGATTCATCTTTATTGCCAACCCGAATAGCCGGAGAAGTGAAAGCTTTTGATCCTGCAGCTTATATTGAACTGAAAGAAATAAAAAAGATGGATAGGTTTATCCAATTTGCAATAGCGGCTTCTGATATGGCAATGAAGGATTCAGGGCTTAAGATTAACGAAGATAATGCTGAAAGGGTTGGAGTAATTATTGGTGCAGGAATGGGGGGGCTGCCTGCTATTGAACATTATCATAGGATTTATCTTGAAAAGGGTCATAGGAGGATATCCCCATTCTTTATCCCTATGCTTATAATCAACCTTGCATCTGGAAATGTATCTATCAGGTTCGGTGCAAAAGGACCGAATTTGTCTGTAGTTACAGCATGTGCTACCGGCAATCATGCCATAGGAGATGCATACGAGATTATAAAAAGAGGGGATGCCGATGCAATGCTTGCTGGAGGCGCTGAATCCTGTATAACACATCTTGGCATAGCAGGCTTCTGTGCTATGAAGGCATTATCAACCAAAAATGATGAGCCAGAAAAAGCAAGCAAGCCTTTTGATATCGAAAGAGATGGCTTTGTGATGGGCGAAGGTGCTGGAGTGCTAATGCTCGAAACCCTTGACAATGCCCTTGCAAGAAATGCTCGTATATACTCTGAAATTATAGGATACGGGATGTCAAGCGATGCCTATCACATAACCTCTCCTGCTCCGAAAGGCGATGGAGCTGCCAGATGTATGAAGATAGCCTTAAAGAAAGCACACATTGAACCAGAAAAGATAGACTATATTAATGCTCATGGGACATCAACAAAATACGGTGATGAGCTCGAAACAGACGCAATCAAGACGATATTTAAGGAACATGCCTATAAGCTATGTGTTAGCTCTACTAAGTCCATGATAGGTCATCTTCTTGGTGCTGCAGGAGGGGTAGAAGCCGTATTTACGGTTCTCAGCATGTATAATGATATTGCATTGCCTACAATTAATCTTCATAATCCAGATCCTGAATGTGACCTTGATTATGTGCCTAATAAGTCACGCCCGATGAAAATTGAGTATGCTATGTCGAATTCCTTCGGATTTGGTGGAACGAATGCCTGTCTTATTTTCAAAAAATATAGAGGAGATTGAAGAGTCTTTAGGGTATGTCTTTAGTAATAAAAGGCTGCTCTTAGACGCTATTACCCACAGGTCTTACTTCCATGAAAACCCTGGTGAAGGCTTCACCTATAATGAAAGACTTGAATTTTTAGGTGATGCTGTATTAGGGCTTGCCATCTCACACATACTTTTTGTAGATTACGCTGAGCTCACAGAGGCAAGTATGTCCAAGATTAAATCTTACCTTGTAAATAAGTCAGTCCTTTTTGAGATAGCCTCAAGACTATCTTTAGGCAACTATATAAGACTGGGGAAGGGGGAAGAATTAACAGGGGGACGTAGCAAAAAATCCGTCATTTCAGATGCGATGGAAGCATTAATCGGCGCTGTCTTTCTTGATAGCAATTATGAAACTGTAAAGATATTAATTAATCAGCTATATTTTCATAAATTAGCTGATGTTATTTTTCAGAGAGAAGGCTATGACTTCAAAAGTGAACTTCAGGAGAAAGTCCAGAGGATTTACGGGGTTTTGCCTGATTATAGAATTGTTAAACAAGAAGGCGAGGAACATAGGAAGATTTTCACTGTTGAAGTATATATAAATACTGATATTTATGGAACTGCAAAGGGTAAAAGCAAAAAAGAGGCTCAAATGCTCGCCGCAAAAAAAGCCTTAGAAAAATTATAAAAAATGGATAAAAAGGTAGCCTCATGGTGCCTTTATGATTTTGCAAATTCAAGCTATTCTGCAGTAATAGCAGCCGTTATTTTTCCTGTCTATTATACAAATGTAATCGTTGGCAATGAACATGGACAAGGCGATCTATGGTGGGGAAGAGCTATAGCACTCAGCATGGCTTTTGTTGCTATAAGCTCTCCGCTTTTAGGTGGTATTGCTGACTTTCTTAGGCTCAGAAAAAGTTTCCTTTTTTTATATACAATTCTTTGTATCATATCTGTAACATCCTTCAGCTTCCTTGAAAAAGATATGATATTAGCAGGATTTATATTGATAGTCATTGCTAATATTGGGCTTGAGGGTGGAATCGTATTTTATAATTCATATTTAACTCAAATAGCCGCGCCATCTTATCGCGGCAGAATTTCTGCATGGGGGTTTGGGATCGGCTATGCAGGCTCAATAATCTCGCTTCTCATAGCTTTGCTGTTTATAAATCAAGGTATGATTAATGCGGTTTGGCCAATGGTTGGGATTTTCTTTCTAATTTTTTCCTTACCTGCATTTATCTTTCTTCCTGCCGATGAAAAATGCAGTAGAGGCATTTTAAAAGCTGCTCTATCTGGTTTCAGACATACTATCAATAGATTGAATATAATGATAAGGAATAAGAAACAGAGGAGATTCCTTGCTGCATATTTACTTTATGAAGATGGCGTCAGCACGGTTATTGTATTTTCGAGTATCTTTGCTGCAACAACGCTTGGTTTTCTACAGAATGAACTTATTCTGATGTATATTTTGGTTCAGTTTACAGCACTTGCAGGCTCTTTTTTGCTTGCAAAGCCGATAGACTTATGGGGGGCAAAAAGAGTAATAAGTATATCTCTATTGCTTTGGATAATCGTCTCAATATCGGCTTATTTCGTTCAAAGTAAGTTACACTTCTTGTTTATTGCTTCATTGGCTGGTCTTGGTCTCGGCAGTCTGCAGGCAGCTTCAAGGGCTTTTTATGCAAAGTTCATCATACCAGAGCAAGAATCTGAATATTTTGGTGTATATTCTCTCATAGGCAAGTCATCAGCTATAGCAGGTCCACTTATTTTTGGCTATATATCATCAACATTTGGGAGTCAAAGACCTGCTATTTTGGCTGTAACAATATTCTTTATTGCTGGACTTGTTTTGCTGCAAACGATAAGGCAGGAAACATAACGAAAAAAGGATAGATAGTCTCAAGATAGAACATCTTGACTGTCGGAAAATTTAATTATTCTATAGAGCCGAGATGTTTGTTGTACTACAATTTAGCAAATCCGATGTCTATTTTTGGGTTCATTATGCAGAATTTGACTAATATCAATCTCAAACATACGCTTGATAAACTTTATCATGAATATAATTTCAAAAACAATATTTCAAACGATCCTATTGAATTCCCTCATCAATTCAATAATGATTATGATATAGAGATTGTCGGCTTTATAGCATCGTCCTTTGCTTATGGCAGGATTAATCTGTTTAAGTCGGTTATAAAAAACATTCTGACTCCTATGGGAAAAAACCCATATGATTTTATTGTTAATTTTAGTCATAATAAACAGTGCAAATTTTTCTCAGGTATCAATTATAGGTTTAGCACCAATGATGATATTATTTTATTTCTCTCAGCACTCCATAGGATTATCATAGAATTTAAGACGCTTGAGAATTTATTTAAGAACAATTATAACAATGATGACAATGATATCGGTAATGCTTTGATGGGATTTGTAAAAGCTTTTTACAAACCTATCTTTAATAAATCTGCTGGATTTCGATTTCTGATTCCTGACCCACAAAAAAATAGCCCTTGTAAAAGATTAAATCTATTTTTAAGATGGATGATAAGGGACAAGGATATTGATCTTGGTATTTGGAAAGGCATACCAAAAAATAAACTCATTATACCCCTTGACACCCATATTGCGAGAATATCAAGATGCATTGGTTTAACAAAGAGAAAATCAGAAGACTGGAAGACAGCAGTCGAGATTACAGAGTCTTTGAAGCTCTTAGACCCTGAAGATCCTCTTAAATATGATTTTGTTTTATGTCATTATGGCGTAAATAAACTATGCAGTTCGAAGGTATGCAAAGAATGCAGGTTGCAACATTTGTATTCCGACAAATAGATATAAGATTTACAAAGCGTGGTATGGATGGTTATCTTGGCTATCCAAAAATATTTAAATCTTCCTACAGGAGAGACGACTATCTTTATAATATTTTCCATTTTAAAAACCTTTTATCTACAATTTTTTTATATAACGAAAATTTTGGATTTAAATTAGGCAATCTTTCTATAATATCCGTAAAATTTCATGCTAACAACATTATATGATTTTATGAACAGCTTTTATGGAAACTATAAGGAGTTATTATGATATCAAGATACACTCGTCCTGAGATGGGCAAACTTTGGGAACCAAAAAACAAATTTCAAAAATGGCTTGATGTTGAAATAGCGGTTTGTGAGGCTTGGGCAGAAATTGGAGAGATTCCTAAAGATGCCCTCAAAATAATCAAAAAAAAGGCAGGCTTTGATATAGCACGAATAGATGAGATAGAAAAGACAGTTAAGCATGATGTTATTGCCTTTTTGACTTCTGTTGGCGAATTTGTTGGTTCAGAAGCAAAATATATCCATAAAGGACTTACATCATACGATGTTGTTGATACAGCGTTATCTCTCTTGATGAGAGAATCAGCAGATATCCTGATAACTGATCTCATAAATCTAAAAGAAGTTCTTAAATCACAAGCATCTAAATATAAAGATGTTCCCTGCATAGGTAGAAGCCATGGAGTACATGCAGAACCAATGACATTTGGTCTTAAATTTGCTCTATGGTTTGAGGATACCAAAAGAAGCCTGCTAAGAATGCAGACCGCAAAAAAGACTATCAGCGTAGGTAAAATATCCGGGGCTGTTGGGACTTTCTCAAATATACCACCTAAGCTAGAAGAAAGAGTATGCAAAAAGCTTGGACTAAAACCAGAGCATGTTTCTACTCAAGTTATCCAAAGAGACAGGCATGCAGAATATTTAAGCACCCTTGCATTAATTGCAGCTAATATTGAAAAGATAGCTATCGAAATCAGGCATCTTCAAAGGACAGAGGTTTTAGAAGCAGAGGAACCTTTTACCTCTGGTCAAAAAGGTTCCTCTGCAATGCCGCATAAAAGGAATCCTATCGGGACTGAAAATCTCTCAGGGCTTGCAAGAATTGTAAGATCACACTGCATTGCAGCTATGGAAAATGTTGCCCTCTGGCATGAGAGGGATATCTCGCATTCATCAGTTGAGAGGGTTATAATTCCTGATAGTATTATATTAACTGACTATATGCTCGATAGGCTGGCTAATATTTTAAATGATTTAATGGTATATCCTGATAAGATGATGGCAAATATTGAAAAGAGCTATGGACTATACAATTCACAGAGGGTCATGCTTTCGATGATTGATAAAGGGCTATCAAGAGAAAAGGCTTATGAATTAGTTCAAAATATGGCTATGGAAAGTTGGAAAAAGGGGATTAGTTTTAAGGATTTGCTCATGAAAGATAAAACTATAATAAAATATCTAACAAAGAAAGAAATCGATGAAATCTTTGACTTAAAGTATTATCTGAGAAATATTGATTTTATATTTGAAAGGGTTTTCGATGAGAGAAGTTGATGAAGACTTGTTGAATAAAAGAGTTAGATTATTCGCTTACTTTTTTTTAATTCTCATTTTTTTGGTCTCAAGCTGTGGCTATTCAGTGCATAAAAAAGCCAATTTGCCATTCACTGATATACAAATTGGTAAGATAAATAATCTAACTTTTGAGCCAAAGTTGCAGGATAAGCTTCAAAGAGCACTTGCAGATACTTTCATCCAATATGGTTTTGAGATTAGTCCAACTTCAAGATATCGGCTCGAAGGAGATATAACGAGATTTGAGATAAAAACCTTATCTGAAAAAGACTTAATAACTACTGAGTACCAGATTTTTTTATTCTGCAGTTTTAAACTTATAGATACCACAACAAATAATGTAATCAAGGTTGATTCAATAACTGACCCCTTTGTCAGTTATTTCTCTGCAAAGGGCAGGCTTGAGAATGTTCTTGCACAGAAAGAATCGGCTGTGGAAAATTCTTTGAATGACCTTTCTAAAGAACTTATAAGATATATCATATATAAAAAGGTAGAAGTCAAATGAGCCTGAAAAACTTCAGTCTTGAAGCTTCAAATGGTATGCCATCACCAGTTTATCTTATATCTTCTCAAGATGATTTTTTGCTATATGAAAGTCTCACGCTTATCAAAGAGAAACTGAGCTGCGCCGATTCAATTAATTTCGCTCAATATGACCTTGATTCGAGCGAATCTCCTGTTTCAATCAAAGAAATTGTTACAATTTTGAATACACCTCCTTTCTTCGGTGAAAGGCGAATAATTATCTTAAAAAACCTTCAGAAATTGCCTAAAAAGGAGATTAAAAGATTCGCTGAATACTTGATATCACCTGCACAATATACCCTTCTTGTAATGCTATTTAAAGGCGATCATAAGAAATTTTTTGATGCTGCTATTCTTAATAAGACTAAGTTAATCCCAATTAATATTAACGCAACTGATATTCCACTATGGATCAAGGAAAAGGCAAAAAAGAGTGGAATTCAACTAACAGAGAATGCTGTTGAGTATATTGTCAACACTGTTGGGGATGATCTGGCGATGCTTAACTCAGAGATACAAAAAATTTCCCTCATAGGCAAAAAAACAGTTGATATATCAGATATAAAAGAAGTACTATGTGAGGGTATTGAGTTTGATGCCTTTCAACTTGCGAGGGCGCTTGAGCGAAAAGATAAAAAATCGGTATTTAAGATTTATTACAATATCGAGAAAAACATTGATCCATACAAGCTTCTTGGCGCCCTTAACTGGCATTATAGAGCTTTATACGATAAAACAAAAGAAGAACAAAGGGTTGAATACTATAAAATCTTCAGGCTGCTTTTCGAAACAGATTTCGCAATAAAAAACTCGCAAAGCAATGCTATGGAAAATTTCTTAATTAAGATGCTTCGGGTTGAGCAGAAGGCTCGTGAATAGTTTCCTTAGCCCTAAACATTGCAATCTTCTTTGCAATCCTTGATATTTTTCTTGATGCTGTATTTCTATGGATAACTTTCTTAGATGCTGCACTAGAAATAACTTTAACGGTCTCTCTAAAAATAGCTTCGAGGCTATCTTTATCTTTATTATTATTATTTAAAGCTGCAGTTAATTTTCCTACTTGGGTTTTGATTTTCGTCTTTACAGACTGATTCTGCAGTTCTTTTTTTTCTGATTGCTTGACCCTCTTAAGTGCAGATGGATTTTTTTTAGGTGCAGTCTTTGCCGCCAACTTAACGCCTCCAAATACTTAATATTAGTTAATCAATAAGTATAAATTTTAACATAATTTAAACAACAAAATCAATTTACTTCTTTTGTGTCTTACTTTCTAACTCTTGTCCTTTATCTTCTTTAATAAGTAAGTCTCTCGCAAACTCAAGGCATTTTTGCCCTGCTTTTAAAGAAAACCTTTTCTGACAATTCTCACGATAAGCGCAAATGATACAAATATCTTTCTTCTCGCCCACATCAACCCCCTTTATAACGATAATCTCTCTTATATTGAAATAATCTATAAGCAAAGGAGGCTTTTGCAAGAGCCTCAAAGGTCAGAATATTTCAAATTGTAATTTATTATAAATATATTTAGGGGTCTCTTTCAAATTTTGTTCTATCACCTTAAAAACCTTTGTTTAATTTTTTTTGATTTTTTTTGGCTTGATTATGTAATATTTTAAAATCTAATCAATCAATAACAAGGGGTTATTATGAACTTCTTCAATTATAAAAATGGAGAGTTATTTGCTGAGGATGTTCCTGTCCGAGATATTGCTTCGAAAATCGGAACTCCTGTCTATATTTACAGCTACAATACTCTTATTAGGCATTTTATGGCATATACAAAAGCCTTTAATGATATTCCACATATCATATGCTTTGCCCTTAAGGCAAATTCTAACGCCGCCATTATAAACCTACTTGGTAAGTATGGATGCGGGGCTGATGTCGTTTCAGGTGGGGAGCTTTTCAGAGCTTTAAGTGCAGGGATATCACCACAAAAGATAGTTTATGCAGGTGTCGGCAAGACAGAGGAAGAAATAAAATATGCCCTAAAAAGTAAGATATTGATGTTTAATGTGGAGTCTGATAATGAACTCTTAGAAATAGATAGAATAGCAGGCAAAATGAAAATAAAAGCTCCAATTGCACTAAGGATAAATCCTGATATTGACCCTCAAACACATCCATACATATCAACCGGATTGAAGAAACATAAATTTGGTATTCCAATAGAAAAAGCTCTGGATTCTTATAGGCTTGCAAATAATCTCAAAAATATTCTTATAGTAGGTGTTCATAAGCATATTGGCTCTCAGATTACTGATGTTGCTCCTTATGTTGATGCACTAAAAAGAATTCTTATTTTAATAGATTCTCTTATTACACAGGGGATTTCTATCAAATATCTTGATATTGGAGGAGGTCTTGGGATAACTTACAAAGAAGAGACCCCTCCATTGCCTTCTCATCTTGCAAAAAGAATCCTACCATTATTATCTAGACATAATCTTACACTAGTTTTAGAGCCCGGCAGGTCTATTGTAGGTAATGCTGGAATACTTCTGACAAAAGTCTTATATCTGAAAAAAGCAGAAAATAAAGAATTTATAATAGTAGATGCAGGAATGAACGACCTTATAAGACCTTCAATATATGGTGCCTACCATGAAATTCAACCAGTTGTTAAGGCTAATAATGATATAATTACTGCTGATATCGTTGGACCAATCTGCGAGTCAGGTGATTTTCTGGCTAAAGATAGGCGGATATCTCAGGTTAAACAGGGCGAATATCTTGCTGTGATGAGTGCGGGTGCATATGGTTACGCTATGTCGTCAAACTACAATAGCCGACCAAGATCAGCAGAGGTATTGGTAAAAGATGGTGACTATACCATTATTCGTCAGAGAGAGAAATATAAGGATTTAATAAAAGGCGAGGTAGTGCCTGATTTTATTTAAATTTAAATAATAATCTCGGGGGATTTTTCTTTGAAGATACCATTTACCAAAATGCACGGATCATCCAATGATTTTATCCTAATTGACTCTTATAAACAAGATAGAGATTTTTTGAAACTTGAGTTGAAAGGTTTGAGCAAAAAATTATGCGATAGACGATTAGGCATAGGAGCAGATCAACTTTTAATCCTTGAACCATCCAATATAGCAGATTTCAAGATGAGGATATTCAATTCAGATGGTAGTGAAGTTGAGATGTGTGGCAATGGCATAAGATGCCTTGCTAAATACATATGGGACAGAGAATTATCGAAAAATATTATCCTTAAAATCGAGACTCTTGCAGGGATAATAATGCCTGAAAAAAAGGGTGATATGGTAAGAGTTGATTTAGGTGAACCAGCCTTTCAACCAGATATGATCCCAACCAAACTTGCTAAAGAATTACCAGATTTACCTTCCATAATCGATTATCCATTAAATATTCTTGATAGGCAGTTCAATGTTACCTGTGTATCTATGGGCAATCCACATACTATCATATTTTTAGAGGAAGATATTGAAACTTTTCCTGTGCATATTTATGGACCTGCTATAGAAAATCTTGAGTCCTTCCCAAAAAGAACAAATGTTGAATTCGTAAATTGTAAGGGTACGGGTGAGCTTAATATGAGGGTGTGGGAAAGAGGTTCAGGGGAGACAATGGCGTGTGGGACAGGTGCTGCATCTGTTGCTATTGCAGCAATGAAAAAACAATTAACTGATCGGAAAGTAATAGTTCACCTGTTAGGAGGTGACCTGTTAATAGAATGGGCAGAAAACAATCATGTTTTTATGACAGGACCAGCGGTCACGGTATTTGAAGGATCCATTGAACTATAGAATTGAAGTTATTGATTTAATCTTGACTCAATAAATTAAAGTTAAGGAGGCATAAATGTTTAAGGGTTCAATAGTAGCAATAGTAACCCCATTTAAGGATGGGATTTTTGATGAAAAAGCTTATGGAGAACTTATAGAATGGCATATTTCTGAAGGAACTCACGGGATTCTCGCTTGTGGAACGACAGGAGAAGCATCTACCCTTGATTTTGAGGAACATTTCAGGGTGATAGAGGTCGCTGTTAAAGCTGCTAACAAGCGTATTCCTGTTATCGCTGGCACGGGTGCCAATTCTACTGATGAAGCTATTACCCTCACAAAAAAGGCAAAGGAATTAGGCGCTGATGCTGCACTTCTCGTAACCCCTTACTATAACAAGCCTACACAGGAAGGTCTTTATAGACATTATAAAATAATAGCTGAAATGATAGATTTGCCAATGATTCTATATAATGTTCCGGGGAGAACCGCAGTTAATCTGCTACCTTCAACAGTTGCAAGATTAATGGAGTGCAAAAATATCATCGCCATTAAAGAGGCAACTGGAGATATGAAGCAGTCTAGCGAATTAATAAGGCTGTGCGGGGATAGAATAAAAGTCTTATCAGGTGATGATTTTACAACATTAACTCAGCTTGCATTGGGCGGATGCGGATCTATTTCTGTTACTGCCAACATAGCACCAAAGGACAGCGCTGAAATGTTCAATGCTTGGGAAAAAGGCGATATTGCAAGAGCAAGAGAACTTCACTATAAACTTGAGCCTATTAATTATGCAATGTTTATAGAGACTAATCCGATCCCTGTTAAAACCTCTCTGGCTCTAATGGGCAAGATCAAAGAAGAATTTAGGCTTCCACTCTGTGAGATGTCATCCTCTAACAAAGAGAAATTGAAAAGCATTCTGCTCAGTGCTGGCATTATCAAATAGATTTTATAAAAGATTTGCTGAAAATATATTCATCAGCCTGTTCATATGATTAGTAAAAATATAAAATAAAATATGGACAGGCTATCTCTAAAACAGAGATAGAATTGTAAACCCTTTGATTTATCTGTCATTTCGAACACCCAAAGTGTGTGAGAAATCTTTTCTACAAAGAGGCAAGACTTGTCTCGAATGAACATGAGAGATTCCTCACGGAGTTTATCCTGAACGAATGAGGAAAGATTCCTTGCTCTGTTCAGAATGACAGCTTTCTATCTCTGTTTTTCGGGCTATGTAGGCGAGCAAAAAAGATAGTTTATAAACATAAGATTAGCATCAAAAAAACCAATATAGAAATACGATATAATTAACTTTGTGAAAATAATTAAAGATAATATTGAATTAGAAAGATTTTTTAAGATTCTTAAAAAAAGGGCGACAGGCTTTACCAAAGATGTCGAAAGCTCAGTTGAACAAATCATATCTAATGTAAGAAAAACTGGTGATGTTGCAGTAAAAAAATATACTCGGATTTATGACAGACATGATTTTCCCTTGCGAATTGAAGAAGAAGAGATAAAAGCACACTCAAAAAAAGCTAATTCCGATGTTTTAAAGGCATTAAGTATATCAGCAACAAGGATAAAGGAATTTCATGAGAAACAGAGAGAAGATTCATGGACATTCACTAAAAATGGTGAAACTTTAGGGCAGATAATCAGACCCCTGCAGAGAGTAGGCATTTATGTTCCAGGAGGTAAAGCCTCTTATCCTTCAACTGTTTTAATGAATGTTATCCCAGCTCAAGTTGCTGGCGTTTTAGAAATAATCATCTGTGTTCCATCGCCAATGGGACAACTCGATCCATCAGTGATGGCAGCCATAGACTTGCTTGATGTAAAAGAAGTTTATAGGATAGGCGGGGCGCAGGCTATAGGGGCTATGGCTTATGGTACTGAGACCATAAAAAAAGTGGATAAAATAGTTGGACCCGGTAATATCTATGTAGCTACTGCCAAGAAACTGGTTTTTGGAGAGGTTGATATTGATATGATTGCAGGTCCTAGTGAGATTACAATAATAGCTGATAAAAGCGCCAATCCAGCCATACTTGCAGCAGATATACTAAGTCAAGCTGAGCACGACGAAATGGCTTCAAGCATTTTGATAACTAATTCAGATGAGATCATTTTAAATGTTGCCTCAGAGTTGAAATCCCAAATCAAAACCCTTAAAAGAAAGAATATAGCTCAAAAATCACTTAAAAGATTCGGCGCTTTCATCAAGACTAATAGTATTAAAGAGTCAATAGATATAGCAAACATGATCGCCCCTGAACATCTTGAGATTATTACTGAAAATCCTGAAGATGATGCCAAATATATAAAAAATGCAGGGGCTATTTTCTTAGGACAGTGGACTCCCGAACCCCTTGGCGACTATTCGGCAGGACCTAATCATACACTCCCTACCTGCGGAACAGCAAGGTTTTCATCCCCTCTTGGTGTTTATGATTTTGTCAAAAGGATAAGTCTTTTACAATTCGACAAGAAGGGATTTCTTAAACTTGCTGATACAGTCGCTACCCTTGCAGATGCTGAAGGACTCGAAGCTCATGCTAATACAATAAGGATAAGAAAAGCTTTGATAAAAAAATAGAGCTATAATTATTGTTAAGCTGCCTTCTTAATTTCAAATCCTAAAGCCTTTTTAGGGCATGAAGCAACGCATGTAGAGCACTTGATGCAATCATTATCAGCAACTATGCCTGTATCTTTATAGCTATATGGTTTTAACTGCATTGGGCAGACCTTAGAACAAACCCTACAATTGTTACAATTATCTTTTATTGAGAGGGGATATTTCCCTTCGGAAAGATAATTTCCAAAAGTTCCCATTGGACAAATATGGCACCAGATACGTTCCTGATAAATTATACCAAGAATAATCCCAACAGAGGTTGTAACTGTAAGAATAGTTACCAGAGCTAACCCTATTGAATTCCAATCACCCCAGTGGATATATACTTGAGAGCCAAGCACACTTAAAAGGATTAATACCACTCCAATTCGTACGATGGGTTTTTTGAAGAATTGAGGTATTTCTTTTCTCCTGCTTATTTTTTTTATTAAAAGATCATAGAAACTGCCTCTTGGGCACATCCAATCGCACCATGCCCTTCCTTTGTATATGGCTATGCCGATAGCTCCCATCATACAACCAAGCAATAAATAACCTATCAAAGGATAAAACCAGCCACCAATCAATACAAATGGTAATCCAAGAAAACTTATTGTTTGTAGTTTTGATCTCTTTTTTCTAAATTCGACTATCATAAATTACCTCTCCTTTTGTTATACATAAATTCCTTATATGCTTCTAAACCACATTTACCTGTCTGTTTCTGATACTCTGTGCATTCTATGAGAGACTCCATGTCCAGCTTTAATGTCTCATCATCCTTAAGCATCTCTCTTAGCATCTCGATAAGTAAAGTCTGTTTTTTATCTATTTTTGAATTGACTTTATAAAAAACCATTTTACCTTCTCGTCTAACATCCAGAAATCCAGCTCGAAGTAGAAGAGACACATTTTTTGATACAAGCGGTTGAGAAATCTCAAGCACAGCCATTAATTGACATACGCATAATTCCTTTTTATCAAGCATCATGAGAATCCTCAACCGAGTCTTATCAGCGACAAGTTTTAAAATATCTACAATCTCTCTCATATAAATATATTACCATATGTTTATATGATAAAATCAAGTATTATTTATGATCTAAAAATAAAAGAAATAGAATTTTCTGTATGAAAAATTTATTGCTTGTTTAGCTTGTAAAGAATCCTCAAAATGGCTTGAACCTAACTAAGTTAAATCTATTGGGTAGAAAATTTTCTATCATCCCTGTCGGTCTTATAAAGCATCTAATAAGAGAACATCCGATATAATCCCCCCACCTATAACTATAGCATCTTGATAAAATACTGCACTTTGACCAGGGGCTGGCGCCCATTGAGGTTTGTCGAAGGTTATTTTTGCATTTAAGTGTTCATTTATTTCAACTGTTGCCGGCTCAGTTTTCATCATTGATCTTATTTTGACCATCGCCCTAAAGGTTTCCTTTTGAGGCACAAGCCAGTTGATATCGTTAACTATTATCTGCGTTTGCATAGCCATATCTTTTTTGCCAATATAAACTGCATGTTTTTCTGCATCTATTTTAATTACATATCGTGGTTCTCTTGATGCTATTCCAAGCCTTTTCCTTTGACCTATGGTGTAAATATGTATTCCTTTATGATATCCCAATATCTCCGATGTCTTAATATCTATGATAGGTCCAGTTTGAGGTTCTATCATGCCATCAAGAAAGTTACAATATCCATTGCTATCTATAAAGCAGATTTCTTGACTCTCTTTTCTCATGGCCGCTGGGAAATCTAGTTTGTTTGCCATATCTTTTACTTCATTTTTAGTTTTTATGCCAAGGGGTAAAATAAGTCTTTTCAGGGTTTCATGACTAAGAGAATAAAGGACATAAGACTGGTCTTTTTTAAGGTCATGAGCTTTCTTCAGAATGGGAAACTCATTTTTATAAGAAATATTGGCATAATGTCCTGTGGATATGAAATTTATATTTCTCTCATCTGCAATTTTAATTAAATATGGAAATTTAATATGTCTATTGCACAATATGCAAGGATTGGGTGTCATTCCTTTTGAATATGAACGAATAAAAGGCTCTATAACCATTTCCAGAAACTCGTCCCTAAGGTCAATTATATTGTGTTTGATTCTTAGTAGTTGTGCATTTTTTTGAGCATCCCTCATAGCCTCAATCGAGCAGCAAGGAGCTTTTGATAAAGCCTTGTGCATTCTTGCCTCATAAAGGATGAAGCTGATACCCTCTACATCAAAACCATGCTTTTTCAATAAAAAAGCGGCAATGGTTGAATCTACCCCGCCGCTCATGCCAATTATCACCTTTTTTGAGATTAGTTCACTATTCATTGTCTATTCATTGATTAGTTTCCTAAACATATTGTCTGCTATTAAATAAAAAATAACATTATAGAGCAAGAAAGAAAAAAGTTGTATTTAGATTATGTTATTGTTAATGATTATAAATCATTATTATGGCGGGCACTTACCACATATAGATGTGAAAAGGGATGTTGAGAGGTATCTATCCCCCCTATCAGGAAAAATTACAACTATCACACCATCTTTTAACTCACTCGATTTTTTTTGTGCGATATACATGGCTGCACCACTTGACATGCCAGAGAAAATCCCTTCCTTAATTGCAAGCATTCTTGTTGTATCAAAAGCTTCTTCATCGTTTACAATATATCTCTCATCGAGTTTAGAAGCATCAAATATCGCTGGAATGATGCTCTCGGTCATATTTTTCAAGCCCTGAATTCTATGACCATTGATAGGTTCTACCCCAATCACTACTATATCCTTATTAAACTCCTTGAGCCTTTTGCCTGCTCCCATTAATGTGCCAGATGTGCCCATTCCAGCAATAAAATGTGTAATCATGCCTTTAGTCTGTTCCCAAATTTCTTTTCCAGTGGTTTCATAGTGAGCTTGTATATTGGCTGGATTGTCAAACTGATTGGGCATAAAATATTTTTCAGGATCTTCTTGCATTATTTTGTGTGCAAGCCTTATAGCGCCATCGGTTCCTTCTTGAGAAGGGCTTAAGATAAGCTCTGCACCGAAAGCCTCGAGAATTTTTCTTCTTTCTATGCTAACACAAGCAGGCATAGTAAGTTTTACTCTATATCTCTTGGCTGAAGCTACCATCGCAAGTCCTATACCAGTATTGCCAGATGTTGCCTCAAGGATTATCTTATCTCTCATGAGCCTGCCCTCTTTTTCTGCTGTTTCAATCATATAAAGAGCTGGACGGTCTTTTACAGAACCTCCAGGGTTGCAACCCTCAAGCTTCACATAAATTTTAACCTTTGGATTAGGATTGAGAGCTTCTATCCTTACAAGAGGGGTATTGCCTATGCAGTCGAGTATTCCCATAAATTGAATTCTATTTTAACATATTACTTAAATCAAAAATACATATAGTTATACCCATAATCCATCTACAATATATTGCACTGCATCTCTTAAATCATTTGCCACATAATCGGCATAAACTGAGTCTTTTTGTTTGCCAGTCTTGACCAATATCCCTTTTGCTCCTGCAAACCTTGCAAGAAGCATATCGGTATCTTTATCTCCTACAACATATGACTCTCTAAGATTTACCATATATTTTGTTCTTGCCTTATAAAGCATTGACAATTGAGGTTTTCTACAGGAGCAGTTTTCATCAGGATGGTGAGGGCAATAGAAAAAGTCATCAAAAAAATAATTATCAAGAAATAATTTATTTACATCCCTGACAAATGCTTCTTCTATAATGCCTCTTCCAACACCTGACTGATTGCTAATACCGATTAGTAGAAAACCTTTTTCTTTAAGTTTTTTTAATTGTTTAATATCAGGAAATAGTTTAAAATCATCCCAACTTCCTAAATAATCTGCATCTTCGCATAATGTGCCATCTCTATCAAAGAAAACAGCCTTTCTATTTGGCATAATCATTTTAAGCCTATGATAGACATCCTCAGAGGTTACATCTTGCATACATTTAATATAATCTTGTTCGCATTTTCTTTTGAAACATGGGCTGCAGGATGCGTTTCCTTTTATAACTATATTGCCATCCTGAGGTGGTCCTGTAAGTTCAGGTGATGTAGAGCCAAAAATAGCAAGCAAAGGAGTGCCAACAGCATATGAAATATGCATAGGACCTGAATCATTTGTAATCATGGCATCACATTCAGATATAAGTCCTATTAATTGCCTAAGAGATGTTTTACCTGCTAAATTAACGATACTATTTTTTAGAATCATAAGTTTTTTTTCAATCAATATCTGAATTTGATTTGCTATAAATTCTTCGTTTTTTCCACCGAATATTACTATACTCCCTCCCAAATCTCTAATAAACCAGTCAGAAACCTCAGCAAATCTTTCAGGCAGCCATCTTTTTGCTGAACCATAAGCTGCTCCAGGGTTAATTCCAAGAATAGGTCTTTTAAGTCCCGACAATAATTTACGCGATTCAAGCCGCTCATCTATGGATTGAAATATATAAGGAATAGAGTATTCAGCCTTGATACCAACATATTTGATAAGATTAAGGTAATAATCTATATGATGAATCCTTCTGTCATCCTTCTTAAACGGGATTGGTCTTGTCAGTAAAAAACCCCTACCATCTCTATTGTAACCAATCCTTTCTGGAATTCCTGATAGAAATGTTAATAATGCAGCATCAAATGCATTCTGAAAAAGATAAGCAACAGAAAACCCCTTCTTTCTAAGGATAAAAGAAAGATTTATTCTCCCAAGAATAGTTTTGAATTTATTATCATATATCATCAAATCATCAATATTTGGATCTTCTTCAAATAGGGGTGATACAGATGGTCTTAATAGCTGACAAATCATTGAATTCCTATAAGCAGCTTTTAATGACCGAATCGCAGGCAAAGTCATAACTGCATCCCCTATCCAATTCACCCCTCTTATGAGTATCTTTTCATTCGAATTATTCATATTTTTAATTTAACATTTTTTTCTTAAGAACATTAAATTCATATATTCCCATAATCCATAATAAATATTAGCTGTATGATGATTTTACTGTCATTGCGAGCATCCGAAGGATGCGTGACGATCTCATAAGAAAAGGCGAGATTGCTTCGTTTCACTCGCAATGACTACGGATTACGGGTAATCCTATTGATACTATAAAGATTTATGCATCACGATAGCAGTAATAATTGATTCAACAAAAATAAAAAAATACTTGACAATAAAAATTATTATATGATAATATTTATCAATTAATAATAATTATTATAAAAGTTATGAAAAGATTAGAGAAAAATATGAAATTAAAACAAACACCTCAAAGGCTGGCTATTATTAATTTTCTGGAAAATAATAAAAATCATCCTACTGTAGAGGATATCTATAGGGCTATAATTGAACAATTTCCTACTATTTCGTTAGCAACAGTCTATAAGAATATCGAAACATTAAAAAACTTGGGCATGATAAGAGAAATTACTATAGACCCAGAGAAAAAGCACTTTGATCCGAATACTTTGACACATCATCATCTAATTTGCACTGAATGTAAACGAATTGTTGATATCAACATTGATTTTGAGATCAAACTACCTGATAACTTTATATCTGACTTTGAAATAACTGGCAATCATATTGAATTTTATGGAATATGCTCATTATGTAAAAATTCCAAAGTCGTAAAAAACGGAATATAATTTAATAAGGAGGTAATGAAAATGGCTGTTTTTGAATGCACCAAGTGCGGTGAAACAAAAGATACCAGATGTAAACCAAAGAAATGCCCTAAATGTGGTGAACAAAGCACAATGCAAAAGAAGTAAATCTATATTTTATAGCCCAAAAAAGGAGGAAAACTATGGAAGAGATTTGTTGTGGATTAAATATTGGACAAGATGTCCCAAATTTTAAAATGGAAACCTATGAACCATCTAAAGGTGATTTTGGCGAAATAAGTCTTGAGACTCTTAAGTCTAACAAGAAATGGACTATTCTATTCTTTTACCCTGCTGACTTTACATTTGTTTGCGCTACAGAATTTGCAGCCCTTGCAGAACAGTATGACCAATTCAAAAACCTGGGGGCGGAGGTAATAACAGTCAGCACAGATACCAAATTTACCCATCTTGCATGGCAAGGTGCTGAAGGAATGCTAAAAGGGGTTAAATATCCAATGGGCGCAGACCCTACAGGTAGAGTATCCAGATTGTTTGGAGTATATGATGAGGAGACAGGCCTTGCCCTTAGAGGAACATTTATTATTAGCCCCGACGGAAAGCTTTTCAACTCAGAGGTCAATTTCTATAACATTGGTAGAAATGTTGATGAGCTGATGAGGAAATTTAAAGCAAATCTTTATGTATCTTCTCATCCTGAAGAGGCTTGTCCTGCAAAATGGAAAGAAGAGGGAGATAAAACACTAAAACCATCGGCACAGATGGTTGGAAAAGTTTATGAAGCCCTTGAAGGGTCGTACGGCGGAGAAGATATCATCTCTAAATAGGCTTAATGTAACTAAAGTTTAATGCCTGAAGCAGATATATAACCCCTATTCCTACTTATAAATCAAGGTATAGGGGTTGTATTACCTTAAATTAAATAGAAAACACAAGCAATTAAAATCACGACTTGCAATAAAGATATTTAAGTGCAGAATTTTTTTTGAAGATTCAGAAAATATAGAAAAAGCAAAAATTATGGTGAACAAATGCAGATTAATATTGAAAAAATACCCGGAGGCTTCAGGATTGACGGACTGGAGCTTAAAAGTGGCAAATGCGGCTGCACATCAATACTTCCGTGCTGCCACAGCTTTTCAAAAGTAAAAAAGAGCGGCAATCAGTTAATTTTCAACGCAAAAGCATCAAGTCCTAATACAAAAGATAATTTTAGATGGGGGTATAAAGTTAGGAAGAGTGATTACATTGTAGAAGTCGATTTTGAAGATGCAAGGGATAAGGTAATTTGCTCTGGTTTTTATCCACCGTCTCTTAAGGAATGGACTGATAGAGGCTGGGAAATAATTAGCAGTGAGAATGAAAAAGAGGATTTTAATTTATGGCGATGCGCCGTATGTAAATGGCTTTATAAAGAGAAAGAACAGACTATTAAATTCGAAGAATTGCCAGTTGATTGGAAATGCCCTGTTTGTAAAACCGGAAAAGATTCATTTGAAAACATAGGATAAGGAGCTTGTCTAAAAACTCGCATGTTGTCATTGTCCGGCTTGACCGGACAATCCAGAACCTATTGAAAAGACTGGATTCCCCGATCAAGTCGGGGAATGACAGTCGAGTGAAATCGTAGTTTTTAGACAAGCTCTAAGGAGGTGATTTACATGGCAAAGTTAGGACAGAAATATAAATGCTTGATATGCAATAATGAGGCAGTTGTTATAGTTCCTGGCAAAGGAGCACTTTCATGTTGCGGTAAATTCATGGAATTAGTAGGAGCAGGTTTTGAGTGTAAATAAATTTTTTAATGCTTAGTTAAATTATAATAGGAGTCTAAACATGACAAAAGTAGGACAAAAATATAAATGTAATATTTGCGACCAGGAAGTTGTAGTTACTAATGCTGGTGGAGGCGACATAGTCTGCTGTAATGTTAAGATGAGTCTTATTGGCGATGGTTATGAATGTAAATAATTTAAGGAGGGTTAAATGACCGCTGTTGAGATTAAAAAAGATATTTACTGGGTAGGTGCAATAGATTGGGCAGTTAGAGATTTTCATGGATATGAGACACCCAGAGGCACTTCATATAACAATTATCTGATAATGGATGATGAAATAACACTCATAGACACTGTTAAGGATGATTTTGCTGAAGTCACAATTAAGAACATACAAAGCATTGTGCAGCCAGAAAAGATTAAACATATTGTTATCAATCATATAGAAAATGACCATGCAACAAGCATTGATAGGATTATGGCATTAACGCCGAATGCGACTATTTATATCACAGAAAAAGGTAAAAAAGGTCTTGCAAGGTTTTTTGACATCTCAAAATGGAACATGAAGGTGGTCAAAACAGGAGATACTCTTAACATTGGCAAAAGGACATTGCTCTTTCTTGAAACACCTATGCTCCATTGGCCTGATTCAATGATGACTTATGATAAAGAAGACAAAGTTCTTTTCAGCCAAGACGCTTTTGGTCAACATATAGCCTCTGCTGTGAGATTCGATGATGAATTCATCACATGCGAATCTATGTATGAACTCGATGACGCTATTGCTGATTATTATGCTAATATCCTAATGCCATTTGGACAGCTTATCAAATCAAAAATTGCAGATGTTCAAAAACTTGGCATTGAGATAGATATGATAGCACCTGACCACGGAATTATATGGCGGGCAAACCCGGGCAAGATATTGCAGATGTATATGGATATGGCTTCAGGCTGTGCTAAACTTAGTGTCTCTATAATATATGATACAATGTGGCATAGCACTGAGATTATGACTACTCCTATCATGCAGGGTATCAAGGATGAAGGACTTGAGTGTAAAATTATAAAATTGAGGGCAACGCCAATGAGTGTTGCAGTAAAGGAATTCTGGAAATCAAGGGGCACACTTTTTGGCACTCCGACTATTAATAATGTTATGTGTCCAACTGTTGCACAAATCCTTTATCACCTAAGCGGCTTAAGACCTAAAAATCGCATTGTTGGAGCCTTTGGCAGTTTTGGCTGGGGCGGCGGAGCTGTAAAAGGTGCTTATGAGGAATTCAAGAAAATGGGACTTGAGATATCCGAACCAGGTTTGCAGATAAATTATAGACCATCTCTTGAGGATGAAACAAAATGCTATGAATTTGGTAAAGAGTTTGCTAAAAAAGTAAGGGAGTATCACAAGAAATTCGAGTCTTAAAACTCATGGGAAAGCTTCTGGTAGTCGAGAGCTTTAGCTTATGTTTAAGTTTGTTTAAATTGTATGCTGAAGCCTCGGCTGCTATAGCTGCATCCTTGCCTTTAAAATCAAGCAGTTACGAGACCCTGAAATGAGTTCAGGGTGACAAAAAGCGAATTTTGACACAGTCTGAAAGCGAGGAATCTTATCTCCTGCTCGGGACAGGCTCTGTGAGGAATCTCCCATGTTCATTCGAGACAAGGCTTGCCTCTTTGCAAAGATTTCTCACACCCTTGGGTAATTCGAAATGACGGATAAATCAAAGGGTTCACAATCCTATCTCTGCTTCAAGCTTTTAGTTCAAGGTTGAAGCTTTATATAGTTTTCCCAGATTAAGAGCAGTTCTTTAGTTGCTATTAGGTCGCCTACGCAATATCGGGCAATTTCTATATATCTTCCAGAGTCAAAAATCGCTTTCACATCATACCCTGTAATGCCATCTGATTTAGGGCTTTTGATGTTGAATGTCCTGCACCACATATCTAAGCTAAACCTTCTTTTAGCTGCCCCATAAAATGTAAGTTGTTCAAGAAGGTCTATGTGAATATCAGAGTATCTGTTAGGGATAAGTTCTCGTGTAGGTTTTATTCGATTAATTGCTGAACGTATCATTATAAAAGGACAGTCAAAAGACCTACCGTTAAATGTGATAAACCTATCATAAGATCTGATAGTGCTCCAAAATCCTATGAGTATTTCACTCTCTGAGGCGCTCTGGAATAAAATTCCGTCTTCTTCAAATGTTGCGATTTTCTGGTTGGGGGATTGAAAATAGACTCTGCCCTTATTTGTATCAGGATTCAGCATCCCAAGGGCAATTATTTGGGCAGTGTGTGGATAAAATGAGAGGCTTTCTTTGACCTTTTCAATATCCTCACTGGTTTCAGTCCATTTAAGGAGATAATCTTGAACAGCAGGGTCTAATGTATTAAAATCGCACCCTGCTGTCTCAATATCGAATATAATTCGACCCATTTCTTCTAAGCTGCCTTTTTAAGCATCTTTTCGAAGACCTTCCATGTTCTAAGGGTATCTATTGCTCTCTGAAGTTGAACATCATCTTTTTCATCAACATCTGTAGGCAGCATTTCATCTTTCTGTTTATCATCTTTGGTTATATCTCTTCCCTTTGTCTCTGGATGCTCTTTTGTCTCCTGTTTTACTATTATATCTGGTGTGATACCGACATTGTGTATCATGGTGCCATTTGGAGTATAATATTTTGCTGTAGTGAGACGCATTCCAGAGCCATCACTGAGGGGAATAATACTTTGAACCGAGCCCTTCCCGAATGTCTGCACCCCTATGATTATTGCTCTATTCCAATCCTTAAGGGCGCCTGCTACTATCTCGGAAGCACTGGCGCTGCCCTGATTTACAAGAACAACCATAGGAATCTCTTCAAAGAATGGTGTTGATTTTTCAGTATAATATTCTATTTTTTCGCCGCTTCTATTTTTGATATAAACTACAAGTTTCTTAGGTGGCAGGAAAATCTCTGCTGTATCAACAGCCACATTCAATAAGCCTCCGGGATCATTTCTCAGATCAAGTATTAAAGATTTCATGCCATCTTTTTGAAGTTTATTTAGAGCTACTAAAAGGTCATTAGCTGTTGACTCCTGAAACTGAGTAAGCCTTACATATCCAATCCCATCATTCAATAATTTTGGCTTTACGCTCTTGATTTTGATAACATCTCTTACCATAGTAAAATCTCTTGTATCCTTCCATCCTTCTCTAAAAATAGTAAGAGTAATTGATGTGCCTTTTGGTCCTCTCATTTTTGATACAGCTTCGTGTATCTCCATTTTTTTCGTTGTCTCACCAGCTATTTTTAGGATCTTATCACCAGCTTTTATTCCAGCCCTAAAAGCAGGGGTATCATCGATTGGTGCAATAACAGTAAGTATCCCGTCTTTTACTCCTATCTGTATGCCTATGCCGCCAAATTCACCTTTTGTTTCTACCTTGAGCTCCTTTAAGGCTTCGGGGGTAAGATATGCAGAGTGAGGATCAAGAGAGCTGACCATACCTTTCATTGCAGAAATGACAAGGTCTTTTGTCTTAACCTCATCTACATAGTTTTTCTTGATAATAGAAAGAACCTCTGTAAATATTTTTAGTTCCTCATATCCATTTTGCGCATTTACAGTTTTCAGTGTATATGTGCCTGCTAATAAGCTTGCTATTATTAAGCTGCAGACAAATGCCGTAATCAATAATGATTTTTTATTCATTTTAAATCTCACTTATTTATTTTCCTCCAAATTAAAATTCAAACAAAAAAAGCTACAATTGAATCAGGCTTTTCTGAGCCAATGTTCTGGATTTAGTGCTTTTCCTTTATACCTTATCTCAAAATATAACCCGTGAGCTCCAATCAACTGCGATTCACCTGTTTCGCCTATAACCTGCCTTTCTTTTATTATAGCTCCATTGTGAGAAAAAAGTCTCGAAAGATTTCCATATAAGGTATGATAGCCACCGCCATGATTGAGAATAATTAATTGTCCGAAGCCTTTGAAATGATCTGCAAAGACAACTTTGCCTTCATAAACCGCTCTAATCTGCGAATTAGGAATAGTTTTAATGTGAATGCCACTTCTGAAAACTGGCAGATTGAATAAGGGGTCTAATTGCTGGCCATAAGGGATAACAATAGAGCCAGTGACAGGCCATGTAAGTTTCCCTCTCAATTTTGTAAAGGCACTGTGTTCAGGTAAATCTTCATCTTTAATTCCTGGCTTTGGCTCAATTCCTCTTTTTTTCTTGAGTTCCCTTTCTTTTCTGTTTGATTCTTCAATAATTTTTAATATCTTATTTGAAGATTCTCTGAGTTCCCTGATCATATTTTCATAATGACTTCTTTCTTTTCTAACGCTGACAAGGAGTTTCTCCTTCTGATTTTTTTTCTCCTTGTGAGACAATTCTAACCTCTTGATATGGTCTTCTTCTTTTTGAAGCTCTACCTCGAATCCCTGCAACTTCCTGACCTTTTCATTCAAGACAATTAGTGTTGTATTGTATCTCCTGATCAATGATTGATCATAAGCAGATATATCTTTAAGATACCTAATTGACTTTAAAACCTTTAAAGGATCTTCTTCGCTTAATACAATTAGTAAAGGGTCGTTCTCATAAGTCATTCTCTGTATAGTCTTTATTCTCTTTTTCAGAAGGACTACTTGATGTGCAAGTTTTTTATTATAATTGTTTATCTCAACTCGCAAATTATTAATATTTTCTCTTAAATTAACAATCTTAGACCTTTGTATCTCAAGCTTGTTCTCTATTTCTGATATATCTGTTTTGATTTTTTTTAACTCATCTACGACATTCCTTTCAGTTTTCTTGGTAGATTCCAGCTTTTTCCTTTGAGTCTTCATTTCCTGTTGCATCTGCTTATATTCTTCTTGAAGATTGCGGGCTATAGCGATATTATCGTAATAAAACATGAGAAGAATTATTAATGGTAGAAGAATGACAAGGAAAACATAAAAAGCAGATGAATGAGGACTTTTTTTGTCCATTTTAAATCCTAATTCTGCCTACCGCAATGAGAGAACCTATCACGCCAAGAATTAGACTTATTAGAACAGAAAGAGGCATGATTTGCCATGGCAAAACGATTCCCTCAAAGACAGGAATGACAGTGCCTAGCTTGTATTTTATTAATAAATAAATAATCGCTGTGCTTGTTATAGCAATTATCCCACCTAAAACACCTAAAATTCCACCTTCTAATACAAAAGGCGCTCTTATGAATCCATTAGTTGCACCGAGCAATTTTAGTATCTCAATCTCTTCTTTTTTACGGAAAAAGAGTATTTTGACTGTGCTATGAGAAATAAAAATAACGACAATTGAAACTATAATAAAAAGAAAAATACTTACAGCCTGAGATGATTTTTTGAGAAAATATATTGTTTCAGCAATCTTTTCCCCAAAATACACCTCATCTACACCGTTAATATTCTTAATCTCTGCAGAAATACTCTCAACCGAAGGTCTTGAGACATATTCTTTTTTAAGTTTTATCTCTATGTAAGACGAAAGGGGATTTTCATCCAGCCCTTCTAATATAACACCCGCAGATTTAACCGTTTTTTTAAATTCAACAAGTGCATCTGCTTTCGAGAGGTATTTAACCCCATCAACATCATTACGACCTTGTAATTGAGTAATGATCTTTTTTGTTTCATCTTCTGAGAGATTATCTTTTAGATAAACTACTAATGAGAAAAGTTCAGGTAGGCGACTCGTTGCAATATGAAAATTGAAAACTAATAAAAAAGTAATCAATAATATCAGCAGGCTTGAACCAATGGCGAGCATTGAAAGGAGATTTATCCACTTGTCTCTATATATGCTTTTAACTGCTGATTTAATAATATAAGGCATTGATTAAGCCCTCTCAATAAGATTGCCTTCGTCAATCCTCAAAATGCGCTTCCATGTGTTTCTAAATAATTCTCTATAATGAGTGGCTATTATGACGGTAGTTCCCTGAAGATTAATTTCATTTATCAATTGCATTATAGCTGTTGCAGTATTAGGGTCAAGATTGGCAGTTGGCTCATCAGCAAGGATTAATTCAGGCTTTGCAACTATCGCCCTCGCAATTACAACCCTTTGCTGTTCACCGCCTGAGAGTATTTTAGGATAACTATCAGCCTTATGTCTTAGATGAACCTTTTTAAGTGCTTCATATACGAGGTTTTTGATGTCCTTCTCTTTCTTTATCCTAAGGCTTAAAGCCACATTATCAAAAACGGTCATATTTTTAATAAGCTTAAAATCCTGAAATATTATTCCGATGTTTCTTCTAAGATATGGTATTTCTGATTTTTTGAGCGAAGTTACCTTAAAATCGCCAACTGTAATCTCTCCCTCATCAGGCTTCTCAGCAAGATAGATAAGCTTAAGAAGGGTTGTTTTTCCCGACCCTGTAGGGCCTGTAACGAATACCATCTCTCCCTTAGTTATCTGGAAAGATATATCCCTCAAAACCTTGAGATTTTCATAATATTTAACTACATTATTGAAAATGACCATTTGTTATCTCAGAAATCGCAAGCATACAGCTACTAAAGGTTGCTCAATGCTGTCTCAACTATGTTATCACTTGTCAAACCAAAGAATTTTAATAACTCATCGGGCTTCCCTGAGGACCCAAATGAATCCCTGACACCGATTTTTTTAATCCTGATAGCCTGAACCTCTGAGAGAAACTCGGCTACTGCCCCACCTAGACCACCTATTATAGAATGTTCTTCTGCAGTTATGATAAGCCTCGATTTTGATGCAGCTTGAAGCAAAGCTTCAGTATCAAGGGGTTTAATAGTTGACATGTTAATCACGCCTGCATCAACGCCCTTATTCTTCAAAATTGCTGCAGCATCCAGAGCTGCAGAGACCATTATACCGCTAGCGATTATAGTTATATCAGAACCAATGTTGAATGTAAATGCTTTGCCTATCTGAAATCTATAGCCTTCGGGCATAACTGATGGAACTTTCGATCTTCCGAGCCTCACATAAACAGGACCTTTATAATCGGTGATAGTCTCTATGACTTGACTTGTTTCAAAACCATCGGCTGGGACAATAACAGTCATATTTGGCAAAACCCTCATTAGAGCAATGTCCTCAAGAGACTGATGCGATGCCCCATCTTCTCCAACAGTTAAACCCCCGTGTGTAGCAACTATTTTCACATTAAGATTTGAATAGCAGACCGTCTGCCTTATTTGTTCCCATGCCCTGCCAGTAGCAAAAATAGCGAAAGTAGAGGCAAAAGGAATCTTGCCAGTTAATGATAACCCTGAGGCAGTGCCTATCATATCCTGCTCTGATATTCCTATATTGAAAAATCTCTCAGGGAATAATTTTGAGAACTTCTTTGTTTTTGTGGAACCTGAAAGATCGGCATCAAGCACAACTATATCCTTTTTTATATTTCCCAACTCAGCGAGAGTTTCTCCATAAACATCCCGTGTAGCTATAGCAACATTGAAAAAATCTTTTCTCTCTTTTTTATCTGTAATTTCCTGAGTTCTGCTACCCATTTTCTCCAAGCTCCTTCAATGCAATTTTAAGTTCTTCAGGCGTAGGTGTAATGCCATGATACTCAACCTTATCTTCAAATATAGAGACCCCTTTCCCTTTAATAGTCTTTGCAATTATTACAGAAGGCTTTACTTTAATCCTTTCAGCACTGTCAAGAGCTTCAATAATCTCCTCCATGTTATGCCCATCTATCTCAAAGACATGCCAGCCAAAAGCCTCCCATTTCTTAGCAACTGGGGCAATCTTCATAACATCCGAGCAACGACCATCTATCTGAAGGTCATTAAGGTCAACAATTGCACATAAATTGTCTAATGAATAGTGGCTTGCTGTCATAGCTGCCTCCCACACCTGACCTTCCTGTATCTCGCCGTCTCCAAGCAGGCAATAAACACGAGCACGAATATTGCTCAATTTCAAACCGAGCGATATGCCGTTTGCAATCGAAAGCCCCTGTCCTAATGAACCTGTTGAGACCTCAACCCCCTTTAACAATTTTGATGACGGATGTCCCTGTAAAGGGGAATTCAATTTTCTCAAGGTGTGTAATAGATTCACATCAAAATATCCTGTCAAAGCTAAAATGGCATACAGAAGGGGAGCTGCATGTCCTTTTGAAAGAATAAATCTATCTCTCATTTCCCACTTTGGCTCGAGTGGTTTATGCTTCATTTTATAGAAATATAGTGCCGAAACAATATCGGCAGATGAAAGCGAACCACCAGTATGCCCTGAGCCTGCTTCTGTAAGCATCTTCAGGATAGATATCCTAATCCTGCGAGCTTGTTCCTTTAAGAAATCAATATCACGGCTTTGAATTAAATCTGTCACCTTTTAGCCACCTTTCTAAATAAGTTACTATAATTCATAGATACGCTATTATAAAACAAGAATTAGAAAAAAGAAATTACTATAATCCTGAATTTGCTGATATAACTTAAAAACCTTTATTATTTCTGTCACTGCGAGCTATAATTTTACTGTCATTGCGAGCACTCCAAGGGTGCATGGCAATCTTGTGCAAAAAGGCAAGATTTCTCGCTTCGCTCGAAATGACAACTTTTATCTTTGAGATGAAGAAAAGGCAAAATATCAATAGCATCAAATACCTCATGGGGCGGACAGTGAGAAAAAATAGTTTGAACATGTTAAAATTTAACAACAAAGGAGGTATTTTATATGGGCGTTACAACAGCAAAAAAGATAAATCCTGAAGACTATATCCTTTCGGTTCTCTCGCCAGAAGAAAGGCTTGATGCAGCTTTTAAGGTAGCAAAAGAGGCATTCAAAGGCACGAAACTGACCATGAAAGATGTTGATAATGCCGTAAAAACAGTCAGGAGAAAGGCTTACGAAAAAAAGAGATAAAATAGTCGTTGACACCGGCGTCCTTATCTCCGCTTTTGTTTTTGGCGGCGTTCCTGAAAAAGCTGTCAAGAAAATCTCTGCGAAATGTGATATTTTTGTTTCTGAAAATCTCCTTAACGAATATCGGAATGTGCCTTTGGAACTTGAGGCAGAAGACAAAATAACTCGTAAGCAATTAGAGGCATTGATTTCTGGTATTGCTGCTTTTGTAGCAAATGCAAAACTTGTATTCCCACGGAAACATTTAACACTTTGTCGTGATGAAAAAGATAATATGGTGCTTGAATGCTGCCTTGAAGCCAAAGCTGATTTTTTAATAACGGGTGATAAAGACCTTCTTGAGTTGGATGATGTTCCTTTTGATTTAAATATATTAACCCCCAAGGGATATCTGTATCAATGGAAATAGCTGCGATATAGTAAATCCAAAAACAGTTCGCCTTATAGAAAATATATTGTAGGTGCGAGGCACCGCCTCGCCTTTTAAATCTTTAATTAGTTTTTTAAAAGGTGTTTAATGTCCGTAAGCATCGTAATACCAGTTTTTAACCAGCTCCATTTCACAAAAATCTGTTTAGAAAGCCTTCTTCCATCTCTTTCGCAAGATTGCGAGATTATCATTATTGATAACGGTTCATCAGATGGCACTGATGAATATTTATCAAAATATTCAAATATAAAAGTCATTACTAATGAACAAAATCGTGGATGTGCGTTTGCATGGAATCAAGGAGTAAAGGATTCTATTGCTCCATGGGTTGCCATTTTGAATAATGATTTAATCCTATCACCAAATTGGCTTGATGGTCTCCTCAGTTTTGCAGAAAAAAAAGGTGTAGATATTATAAGCCCAGCCTTTAGAGAAGGAGAATATGATTACAATATCGCAGAGCATTCCAGAAACTTTGTAAAACTAATGCATAATGTTGCTCGCATAGGAGTGGCTCAAGGCATATGCTTTATGGTTAGAAGGGAAGTATTTGAACGAGTGGGGCTGTTTGATGAGAATTTCAGAATCGGTCAATTTGAAGACAATGATTTCTTTAGAAGAGCAAAACTTGCTGGGTTTATTCTTGGCACAACTGGACTATCCTTCGTTCATCATTTCGGCTCAGTTACGCAGAAAATGATATGCAAAGAATGCCATGATAATACTTATGAGATGGAAAATCGTATTTACTTCCGTAAGAAGTGGCAACTGAATTGGTTTAAGAGATTTGCCGAAAGGAGATATTTTAAATTAAGAGAGAGACTCTGGAGTTTATCAGAGAGAATCCGCTATGGTCATACTTTGGTCGAGAAAAATATAGATGGAAAGATAAGGTATTTTTGAGAAAATATATTTGGTTAAATTTTTATAATATGTAACCTTATGTATGGATAATCAAGAACGAGCCTTTCAACTCTACATCTATAGCCTTCCCCGCCAATAAAATGCCATCATCTTCAATAACACATTTGTTTGTTTTTACACAACCTAAACATGCCAAGCATGGAGCAACCGAGTAATCAGTAAGTTTTATAAAAGTTCAGTAGATTTCAATGCAGGCTTCAACCCCTGTCTGTATTGCTATTTTTGAAAAGTCTTACCGATACACTTGGTCTTGTCCAGTATTTAGCCCGCATCCTTCAGGTCGCCCCGAAAGATGCCAGCAAAGTATTTTGTAATAAAGACTACTTTTCTCAACAGCTTTTTTGCTGGAAAGCATAGTTGCTGATGCAAGCAAAAGATTTGCGGTCAGGTTGAATAACAATTTCACCATAAGACCTATCTTTAAGATTATTAATGTAGTGGTTCCGTAATGCTTTCTAAAAAATATATATCTTGATCTCCAGTATTCTATCCGAGCTGCAATATGAACCTTTTTAGCGGTTTGACCCTGTAAATGATACAACTTAATATCAGGATGATGAATGACCTTCCAGCCTTTTTTTTTCATCATCATACACCAGTCAGTCTCTTCAAAGAAAAAGAAATAGGCTTCATCCATTAATCCAACATCATTTATAGCTTCTCTTCTTACGACCATAAAAGCCCCAATAATGGATTCGACCTCTATAGGCTTATCGATGCGAAGCTCTTTGCCAATATATTTTTCAGGGAAAAGCTTTCTGAGAAGTGATTTGTTCAATAATTCTGTAGCGAGATTAGGGATATTTGCTATAGAATTCTGCTTGGAACCATCCTGATTTAAAAGTTGACCACCGCATATGCCTACGGTTGCATTATTATCCATAAACTCTATAGCTTTCTCTATTGTTCCCTCGCATAAAATAGTGTCGGTGTTCAGTAAAATAGCGTATCTACTATTAATTAGCCTTAATCCTTGATTGCATGCCTTTGCAAAACCATGATTATAGCTATTTTCTATAACCTTAATATTAGGGAATAAATGCCTTACAGCCTCAACGCTATTGTCTGAGCTCCCATTGTCAACTACCAATATCTCAAAAGAAAGGTTTTTGGTAGTTTTATAAATAGAAGCTATGCAGTCAATCAATAAATCTTTTGTATTCCAGTTGATTATTATTATTGAGACATCCATCTAATGTTGAATTAAAAAATATGTATTTTTTGACAAAGAAAAATTATTGTAACATAATACATGGATAAAGATTCCTAACTGAAAAAATGATAAACTCAATCAATAGACTACTTGACAATTCCATTTCTATTAAACTGCTTTTTTACAGTCTATGCCTCTTATTCTTTTTATTACCTATAGCCAAATCGCCTCCTCTCATTGCAGGAGGGCTGGTAATTTTTATTTGGGTTATATCGGGCACCTTCATTAAAGATTATAAAAATTGGCTTACACAAAATTGGTTACCACCTGTTATTTTTTTTATATTTCTGCTATGGGCGGGTTTGCTATGGACTAAAGATATTGATAAGGGGCTGCAATTTGCAGAAAAAAGCTATTACTGGCTTTTTGCCTTTGCTATAGCTTCCATCCCTTATGCAAAAGCTATATATTTCATATGGGCTTTTATTGCAGGACTGTCTTTCAATGTCATATTAGCATTATTACAATATGCAGGTGTCGCCCCATATTTCAAGGAAGATTTTGCGACAGGCTTGCTAACTGGCTTTAATCCTTATATCAGCTACTCACTTGTTCTTGTGCTTGGAATGCTTATACTATCTTTTTGCTTTGGTAAGACAAACTCAAAGTGGTTAAAAATATTGATAATCACATTAATAACAACTTATATCTTCAATCTCTCAATAATTCATGGGAGAAGCGGATACATTGCTTTCATTATTTTATGCCCTCTTATTATATATAACCTGACGGGAAGAAAATATCTACTTAAAAGCCTCTTAGCTGCCTTAATCATAATCGGATTGTTTCTCTTATCTCCAATGGTTCAACATAGATTAAATCTCATACAACAAGAGATAGCATTATATTACCAGGGTCAGAAATATACATCTGTTGGCTTAAGACTTCATATGTGGGATGGTGCTATTAAAATATTCATAGATAATCCCTTCATTGGAGTAGGGACGGGGGGGTTCGAACAAACATTGCAGCAGTATGCTCCAGACCCTCCGCTGCCCGGGCTTGACCAGCCTCATAATAGTTTTCTTTATATGGCTACAAGTTTTGGGATTCTGGGTATTGTCTCAATACTCTGGCTCTTTGCTGTCTATCTGAAAAAAGGCTGGAAATATAGGCATAGCATAAGTGGCTACTCAATGCTTATGTTCGGGATTATTATGATAATAGGCAGTATGACTGATACCCAGATATTTTCCCGTATCACGGGAATCCTTTTTGCTCTTTTTATGGGAATGAATCTCGAGAACGATGGAAAATAAAGCAAAAATCTCTGTTGCCATCATAACGAAAAATGAGGAAAAAAGACTTCCCGATTGCTTAAAAAGTGTAGATTTTGCTGATGAAATAGTAGTTGTAGATTCTGGAAGTTCAGATAATACTCTTGAAATCGCAAAGGAATTTGGCTGTCAAGTTTTCTCGGAAGAATGGAAAGGGTTTGGAAGGCAAAAAAATAGTGCTATCCAAAAATGCCTCAATGATTGGGTGATTGTCCTCGATGCTGACGAACGAATTCCTCCTGAAACGAGAGATTCAATATTTACTATTTTGAATAATCCAACATCTACCGCTTATGAATTTAAGATGAAGCATTATTTTGGTAATAGATGGGTCAAGCACGGAGGCAACTATCCTGATTGGCACATACGGCTGGTGAACAAAAATTATGGGGAGTTTGTGGGCGAAATCCACGAAAAATGGCAAACAAGCGGGACAGTCTCAAAAATAGATGCTTGCATTGAACATTATGGTTTCTCCGACTATGCTGATATGCTCAAGACGATGAATGAATACTCAACAATAGCAGCTAAAGAGCTGTTTCATTCAGGCAAAAAAGTAAACATACTTACCCCAGTCTTTCACAGCATAACTATGTTTATTAAGATTTTTATCCTAAAAAAGGGTTTTCTGGATGGCTTAGACGGATTGGTCTTATCCATTTTGAAAGCAGGCGGATCGTTTTTTAAATATGCAAAACTCATCGAGCTTCAGAAGGAAAAAGAATCTTAATGCTTCTGATTCTGATGTACCATCGTATTAATAATCCAGAGCTATTTTGCTCTTTTATTGAAAATATCTCGCAAAACCATCCAGTTGTCTTGCCCGGAGATGCGTTGCAAAAGGGCGAATTATCTATTTGCCTCACCTTTGATGACGGCTATTTTGATTTCTATCATTATGTCTTCCCCTTTTTACTGCAAAAAAATATAAAAGCTGTTTTAGGTGTGCCAGTTAAATTTATCATGGAAAAAACAATAGTAAACAAAGATGCACGACTGAATGTTCCCTATGATGAAGCTATGAGAGGTGATGTTTATAAACAAAAAGCCCCTTTTTGCACATGGCACGAAATCAAAGAAATGGCAGAGAGCGGCTTTGTAAAATTAGCATCGCACTCAAAAAATCATGTAAATTTAGCTCAAGGCGATTATGATTTAGATGATGAAATCATAGGCTCAAAGAAGGCAATTGAAAAAATTATCTCTCATGAAGTAGATACTTTTATATATCCTTATGGGAAGGTTGATAATAAAGTTCATTCTTTTGCAACTCAGCATTACAAATATCTCATGAGGATAGGTTCAGCCTTGAATAGGGACTGGCATAACTCAAACAATATGCTTTATAGAGTCAACGGGGATGAATTCCTGCATATGAAGCATTTTAATAAAATCCATCTTTTTAAATACTATCTAAAATATCTTTCAAATATAATTCGGAAGAAATAAAATTTTTTGAATCTTCAATTTTTATTAATGATTGATACTGCAAATCCAAACCTGCTATAGAAAAGATATTCAAAATTTAAAATTCAATATTCAAAATATCAGTTGTTTGGTAGCCGCAGGCTTTAGCCTCTGAATTCTAAAGGCAAAATTCAAAACTCAAAATTCAATATTCAACAAAAACCCCACCAAAAGCCTTGATAATTCTAAATATTAAAGATTTTTTTAAAAAATTCCGATAATAAATTAAAAGGACTAAGGCAAGTGGTGAAAAAAAGGAGGTGAGGTATAAAAAGTAATCACCCAATGCCTTAACTTAAAGATGACGGCAGGAAGCCGTCAAATAAAAAAATTAATTTCACGGAGGAAATTAAGATGCCGCTTTCAATCAACACAAATATTTTTGCTCTGAACGCTCAGAGAAACCTTAACAAGGCACAGGCGCCTCTTACCACTGCGATGCAGAGGCTGTCTTCTACATTAAGAATCAACTCGGCAAAGGACGACGCCGCAGGACTCGCTATCGCTACGAGGATGACCCGCCAGATAAACGGCCTTTCCGTTGCAATGAGAAACGCTAATGATGGTCTTTCGATAGCGCAATCCGCCGAAGGTGCAATGGATGAGATGGTTTTTGCACTTCAGAGGATGAATGAGCTTGCCGAACAGGCAGCAAGCTACAATACATCCCTTGACAGAGACTCAATGAACAAAGAAGTTAACCAGCTGATCGAGGAGTTAGGTAGAATAGTAAATCAGACCCGTTATAATGGCGAAAAACTGCTTGCGGGCGGTTTTAATGCTGATATTCAGGTAGGAGTAGAGGTAAATGAGACGATAAATATTAATATAACAAACCTCGCACCAACAAGAATAGGTATGGCTTCATCATACAGCACCGTCAGCGGTCTTAATAATACGGATTTTGCAGCAAGGGCAAGGCTTACATATACATCTGCATTGGCTGCAACTGACACAATCAACAATATACAAGTTGGGACAGCCGTTAGCGCTAATTCTAACTCAATCAATAAAATAAATGCCATTAACCAGAAAACGGGTTCCCATGGAGTCACAGCTTTAAGTTTTGGTAATTATCAGGTAGGCGCTAATAATGCTGCGGATGGAGCTTTTGCCGGGGGCGACATTGTCATTAACGGTGTTTCAATCGCAGGGGGTACTACAGTTGCCAATTTGGTAGATAATATCAATGCAAAAACCGGTGAACACGGAGTTACAGCAGTTGGAGCAGCATTAGGAACATTGGTTCTTTATAGCGGTACTGCAACTGCCAAAACGAGCAATGCTATAACTCTAAAGGTTAGTGGGGCAGGTAATACTGTATCTGGTTTTACTACAGGGACTCACTCTGTTGCAGCCGGTGAAAACGGTCTGATAGTCCTTAATCAGAAGTATAACAATACAACCGTCAATTTCAGTGGAGCGGGTGTAGGAGATGCTATTGTCGGCGTGAACGGGACTTCAACTACGCTTGTTAATTCATCCGTTAACGAACAGGTTATCACATCTGCTTCAGCAGCCAATCTTGCAATTCTCACATTTAAAGAGGCAATGGAGACCTTTAACGCTGAAAAGTCAATACTTGGCGCCAAATTGAATAGGCTTGAATCAACCATCAGAAACCTCGATAATGTCCGTGAGAATATCTCTTCTGCTAAATCGAGGATTATGGATGCGGACTTTGCAGTTGAGACATCAAACATGACTAAGGCATTGATTATGCAGCAGGCAGGCATCTCCGTGCTTGCACAGGCTAATACGCTGCCTCAGAATGTCCTTGCATTACTGCAGAGATAAAGTGCCGGAGATAAATATGGAGGATGGGGAGGCTCTAACCTCCCCATTAGATAACCATGATAATGGGGGTTAACAACATAGGGCAGTTTTTCAAGAATCCGAACTCGGACAATATTCGCAAGGCAGAGGGTGCGAAGAGGCAGCAGGACGGTTCAGGTGCGGCAGAGCGTGTTAATGTAAAAAATAATCAGGAAGCTCAGGGCGGGGAAGTCAGGGAATCCTCAATGCTTGAGGTTAAAAATGCCCAGACAAAGGCATTCTTCGCCGTCACCGAGAACAAAGACGTAGTAATCAGAATAGTTGACTCCGAGGGGAATCTCATCAGGCAGATACCTCCGGAGGAGTTTTTGAAAACAGCAGAGTTTCTGCAAAGCAGCAATAAGAATATCTTCAGCGTGGAGGTCTAAATGGCTGAGAATCCAGTATCAGGACTTTTTTCTGGCATAGACACAGCAAGTATTGTCTCCAAGCTCATGGCGGTTGAGAAAAAGCCGCTTTATGTTCTTCAGAGGAAAAAGGCTGTCTATGATAAACAGATTAGCAGCTATGGGGACCTCCTTTCGAAATTATCAGCGCTAAAAGATTCTCTTTCTTTTTTCAAGACCAATACGGGCATCCCGTTTTCTGCTACATCCTCGAATGTCTCGATGCTGTCTGTAAGCGCCTCGGCAGATGCCTCGGCAGGGGTCTATGAGATTGAGATTAAACAATTGGCTAAGGCTCATAGGGTCATTTCAAATTCGGGTGTAGCTTCTGAATCAGCATCAATTGTATCCGGAGTAGATAAGTTTTTTAAGTTTAAGCTGGGAGAAAGCGGAGAAGTCCAAGAGATAGCCCTCACTGACGGGATGACCCTACTGGAGCTCAAAAATGCTATAAACAGTAAAAATGCAGGGGTTACAGCATCTATCATAAATACTGGCACAGGAGAAAGCCCATATAAATTGGTAATTTCATCTAATACGACAGGCGCTTCAAAGAATATTATTATTACACAAGACGATACTATTTTTGCCAACTTATACTCCGATGTCCAACAGGCTCAGAACGCAATATTCAAGGTAAACGGCGTAGAGATGCAGAGAAGCTCAAATACGGTATCAGATGCGATAATGGGCGTTACGCTAACTTTGCACAAGGCAGATGCTAATTATGGGACGCTAAATGCTGTTCCAATTAATGTAACGATATCAAAGGATACCGCTGTAATAAAAAATAAGTTTAATATTTTTGTAGCTCAATATAATGGATTCGTATCAGCAGCAAAAGCTCTTTCAGCAAAAGGGCAGTCCCTTGCGACCGACACATCGGTAGATAGCATTATCAATACCTTAAGAGGGGTTACAACCAATAGATATAATAATAAGATGCTTGTGAATTTCGGGCTGACTCATGATAAAACTGGCATTCTTCAGATGAACGATTCAATATTTGCTTCAGAACTCGATAAAAATCCAGAAGATGTACTTAAAGCACTAACAGCGATGTCAGAGTCTTTTGATATGGCTCTGAATAACATAATAAATAACTTCATACCCTCAAAGAGGGATGGGTTAAGAAATAATATAAAGATGATAGAGAAATCAATATCATCTATTGACATTAGGCTTACGAAGAAGGAAGAAAGCCTGACGAAGAAGTTTGCTCAGCTTGAACAGACGATTAGTTCTTTGCAGTCGAGGGGCGATTATCTGATTCAGCAGTTGTCGAAAATGTCGAATAATAAGTAGGGGCGATTCAAGATTCAAGGCTCAAGGTTCAAGGTTCAAGGTTCAAGGTTCAAGATTCAAAAACCTAAAACCTGACATTTACACTGATACTAAAGGAGCGAAAATGACTTACGCATATGCACAAAATGCTTATACGAAGACAAAGGTGAATACATCAGCAACGCCGCTTGATTTAGTTATCATGCTGTATGACGGGGCTATAGAATACCTCCAGAAAGCGGTTTATTATATAAATGACGGCAATATTCAAAGAAAAATTGAATATCTCTCAAGGGCAAGGGCTATTATTGAGGAGCTTTTGTCATCTCTAAATACTGAGATAGGGGGAGATGTTGCTGATAACTTGCAATCTCTCTATCTATACATGCTCATAGAGCTTACAAAGGCTAACGCAGAAAATAATATAGCAAAGATTGAGGAAGTTGAAAAGCTTTTGATAGAATTAAGGTCGGCATGGAGGGCTATCAGATGACGATATTCCCCTTTCAAGTAAGCGAAGCAAATCAGATATATACTCGACTGGCAAAGCTTAAAACATCAACGATACTTGAAAAGGAGTCGAATGAACCCCAGGATATTGTCAATATCTCTGCAGAAGCTAAAAAGAGACAGGTTTTAGAGCAGGCAAGAAAGGAAGCTCTCGAAAGGATAAGACAGGCAAGATAGCGTGATAAAGGAAGATTTTAAAATTCTCGTTGCAGAGGATGACGATATAGTTCGCGAGGTTATAAGCTCGATTCTTTTAAGAGAGGGATATAGCGTCTTTACAGCAAAGGATGGGCTTGAGGCTATCAGAATACTTATGATGGATGATGTTCATCTGATCCTTACAGCCCTGAGGATGCCCAATGCTGATGGCATTGAGGTCTTAAGGCAGGCAATAAAAAATGCTCCTGATTGCTCAGTTGTTCTCCTCACTGCTTATGGCAGCCTTGACAGTGCGTTGGATGCCCTTAAAGATGGTGCCTTTGATTATCTTACAAAGCCCTTCAGAATTCAGGAACTACTTTTTGTTGTGGAAAAAGCATTCAAAAGAACTCTCTATATAGAAGAACAGAAAGAGCTAAAAAAACACCTGAGAGATACATACAGGGATTTACAGTTGATAAAGAGGGTTACAAAGAATAATGATCCCATGACAACCATATCATGTATTGAGAGGATCAGTAAATTAGTTGATTTAAATGTCCTATCACCACATGATGCAGAAATATTAAAAGAAAGGCTGGTAAAAGGAGATGGAGAAGGAAAAAGCTCTGATAGTGGATGATGACCCTATTGTCAGGGATATTCTTGCAGACATACTTTCAAGCATATGCGGTTTTAGAATAGATACTGCTACCAATGGATTAGAAGCTTTAGAAAACCTTAGAAATAAGAAGTATGACATAATTTTCACCGATTTAAACATGCCTAAACTTGGAGGCATGGACTTCCTAAAAGAAAGCATTAAATCACACCCTTCTATTCCTGTTGTTATGATAACAGGCATTTCCACCGTTGATACTGCTGTTGCTGCAATGAAAGAAGGGGCAAGTGATTTTATTATAAAGCCTTTTCAAATTGATAAGGTCGTTACAATTGCGGAAAGAATAATTGGAGAAAGAAAACTGCTCAGCAAGAGAAATGCTGATACCGATCAAGAGGCATCAATAAAAAGGATAAATGCCGAACTCTTTAAAAAGCTTCAGGAAATAAATATTCTGCAGTCATTAAGCCTCGAATTGGACGGAATATATAATAATAAAGATATATACGAAAAAATATCTGATATGGCTACAAGGCTTCTTTCCGTCAAACATGCCTTCTTTGGCATCCTCGATGGCGGTTGCCTTAATATAGTTCAATCAACAGAATTTCAGAAAAAAGAGATCAAAATTAATGGTTCTTTATACGAAAATGTGATCAAAAGAAAAAGTTGTAGTATAATTTTATATGACGGCTCAGAACCTTATAATGGGTTTTGTAGTAATAAAGAAATATTATTCATACCCTTTACTCTTAAAGATGAAGTCTTTGCAATTCTTGGGCTCTATGATAAGCCCGATCAGACAGCATTTACAGATGATGAGATAGCTATAATACAGACCTTCGCAAAAAAGGCATCATTGAGAATTGAGAATAATGCACTTTATGAAGTCTTTTATAATAATTTAATAAACACTCTTAAATCTCTTGTAATAAGTATTGAGGCACGGGATTCATATACAAAACAACATTCTGAGAGGGTTGCAATTTATTCACTCCAGATCGCAGAGGTAATGGGACTGCCTGATGAAGACAGGGACGCTATAAGGTTTGGCGGTTATCTTCATGATATAGGCAAAATAGGTGTAAGGGATATAGTATTACTAAAACCTGATAGACTAAGCCAAGAAGAAGAAGCCGAAATAAGGCTTCATCCAGTAAAAGGTGATGAGATCGTTAAGCCTATACGATTTTTCCCGAAAGAGAGGGATTTGATACGCTACCATCATGAAAGGTTCGATGGGAGTGGTTATCCTGACGGTCTTGCAGGGGATAGTATTCCTCTGTATGTGAGGATTCTTTCTGTAGCAGATGCATATGATGCTATGACATCATCAAGACCTTACAGGCCTGCAAAAGAGCATGAAGTTGCAATTCAGGAATTAATAAAAAACTCGGGAATACAATTTGATCCTGAGGCCGTTAATGCTTTTTTACAAACTCCAATAGGAAAAGGTATCAGAAATGAAGATTAAACAAGGGGAGGAAATATATTTCAAGCTCTTGCCTGATATGAAAATTTATAATGGTACCGTTATTACATCAAAAAACAATTCAATTACCTTGAAACTGCAAAAGGATATATTAAAAGGGATTGCAAAAGGTAATTATATAATTATCACACATCAAGATAACGATTTTTATGCTGAGGTTGAATATTTTGATGGAAGCACGATGAAGACTAACCTTCTATGGGCTGAAAAGAGGGAATACTTCAGGGTGGATGATTTTATCCCTGTTGTAACAAAAAAGGTTAAAGACAATGGACAGTGCAGAAGGTCAAGGATTTTTTCTGGGTATGGGACTACAGTGCAGAATGAGTTGGTACCAGATGAAACAATTAATCCTGTTCTCTGGAAGATGCTTCTTGATATTCAGGCAAAGCTTGGTCTTATTATCGAGAGAATGAGCCCTGATAGCCAATCACTCTTAGGAGTAGAAAGCAAGAATGTAAATATTAGTGCTGCTGGTATCTGCTTGGTTTTAGATGAAAAACTTTCAAAAGGAGACCTGCTTGAGATAAAGATGCTACTTCCCAATTATCCCCCTATAGGATTAGTAATATATGGCAGGGTGGTCAGATCAACCGAGATCGAAGATGAGCAGTATAAAACAGCGATTTCTTTTGATGATATAGAGGATGAGATTAGAGACGAGATTATTCAATATACCTTAAGGCGCCAGCGAGATATAATGAAAAAGCAGAAAAATAAAAGGGAGTAAGATGTTTGATTGACAGGGGTAGTGTTTTTGGTCTAATTCTTGGAATTGCAGCTATTGCAGCAGCAAACTATATAGAGGGAGGAAGCAGCGACTCCCTTTTTCAGCTTACTGCTGCAATGATAGTATTTGGAGGGACATTAGGCGCGACCCTTCTAAGCTTCCCTTTGAGGGATATTATCCAAGCAGCTTCGTCCCTCAAAGAAGTTTTTTGGGAGAAAGAAATCAATCACGAGCAAATCATTAATGATATTATAAACTATTCATACATAGTAAGAAAAAATGGGATGTTTGCTCTGGAAGAGGAGCTAACAAAAATTGATGATACATTCTTAAAGAAATCTTTAAGATTAGCTATAGACGGCATGAAGCCAAAATTATTAAGAGAGACAATGGAACAAGAAAACATTATTTATGAGGAGAATAAAAAACGGATCGCTAAAGTCTTTGAGACAGCAGGAGGTTTTGCTCCCACAATCGGAATAATAGGGGCTGTAATGGGTTTAATACAGGTGATGGAGAACCTATCTGACCCTTCAAAGCTGGGATCTGGCATTGCCGTTGCTTTTGTTGCAACAATTTACGGGATTGGTTCTGCAAATCTTATTTTGCTACCAATATCTAAAAGACTCATTAACAAGATAAACTCAGATCTTACGATGAGGGAGATGATACTTGAAGGTGTAATCTCTATTCAACTGGGAATAAATCCACACTATATTGATGAAAGACTAAGAGTCTTCATACTGGAAAAAAGGAAATCAGGGCAATGAGAAGAAGATATAAAAACACTGAATCTGATAATCCTGACAGATGGGTGGTATCTTATGCCGATTTTATAACCCTAATGTTTGCTTTTTTTACCGCACTTTATGCCATAAGTCAGGTGGATATCTGGAAGTTGGAAAGGTTTTCATTATCTTTGCGTGATGCCTTAAAAACGAGTGATGCCCCGAAGAAAACTGAAACAACTACTATCATTGAAGGCATTAAACCTATTTATATCGGCGATATCCAACTGCAAAAGGACATGAAGGAAACCTTGAATAAGGCTGGTTTTATTGAAGGGATATTTATCTCAGCCAGCAGCAAAGGGGTATCTATATCTTTAAGTGATCTATCAGTTTTTGACAAAGGCTCTGCCAGAATCAAAGATGATGCAAGACCGCTTTTGTCTTTGATTGCTGATGTCATAAGAAATACAAGCAATTATATCGTTATCGAAGGACACACAGACAATTTGCCCATGAGGGGTTCTCAATTCGCATCGAATTGGGAACTCTCAACTGCAAGGGCTGCAAATGTGATTATCTACTTTATTAACGATCATGGGATACCACCAGAGAGGCTTTCAGCATCAGGATATGGAGAATATAAACCGATTGCCTCTAATTCAACACCTGAGGGTAGAAATAAAAATAGAAGAGTGGATATATTATTTTTAAGCGGGAGATAGGAAAGACAGACAATAGTCATTAGTATTTAGGCTATATACTAACGACTAACAACTAAAATATTATTCCTAAGCAAGGAGTTTAAGTTTATGTTTGCAATAATCGGTATTTTGGTAGTTACAGGGTCAGTTTTAGGCGGATACCTAATGGTAAAAGGCAATCTTTCCCTTCTCTTTCAACCTGCTGAATTTGTAATTATATTTGGGGCTGCTATTGGAGGTTTTCTGATAGCCTCGCCTCCAAAGGTAACAGCACTTGTAGCAAAGAATATTGCAAAGATATTCACAGCAAAAAGCCCGACTAAAGCAAAATATTTAGAGCTTCTTACGCTTCTTTATCAACTTTTTGCAAAAATAAGAAAAGAAGGTCTCATCTCTTTAGAAGCAGATGTCGAAACACCCCAAAAAAGTCCTCTTTTCAATAAATATCCAAATATAATGAATGATCATCATCTAAGAGATTTCATATGCGATAATCTAAAGGTTATTATCTCAACAAATGTCCCTCCTCATGAACTCGATAATCTCATGGAACTCGAAATGGAGATCCACCATACTAACGCTCTAATTCCAGCAGGCAGCATTAACAAGGTAGCTGATGCCCTCCCAGGATTAGGTATTGTCGCAGCGGTTTTGGGTGTTGTAATCACAATGCAATATGTTGACTCTCCACCTGCAGTTTTGGGCAATAAAATTGCTGCTGCATTGGTCGGGACATTTCTTGGTGTCTTGCTATGTTATGGTTATGTTGGACCAATGGCAGCAAACCTTGAACATCAGGTAAGAGAAGACGGCATAAGCTATAACATTGTGAGGATAGCTCTGGTATCATTTGTTGGCGGGGCTGCACCTCAGGTAGCTATAGAGTTTGGCAGAAGGGCAATACCAGGCAAAGAAAAACCCTCATTTAATGAGCTTGAAAAAGCAGTGAGAGGTGGCAAATGAAAGCACAAAAAATAATTATCAAAAAGGTCGTAAAAAAAGGGCACGGCGGTCATCATGGCGGTTCATGGAAAGTTGCTTATGCCGACTTCGTTACAGCAATGATGGCTTTCTTTCTCCTTTTATGGCTTTTGACAATGGTCTCACAGGAAAAAAGGGCTATACTTTCACAGTATTTCAAACACTTCTCAATCTTTGAGAAGTCAGGTCAAGCATTCATAGACTCAGCAGGGGGAATAACGGGGCAAGGTGCAATAACAGTTCAAAAAGCTGTTCAGACTCTTCCTATTATGAAACCTGAAGAATTCAGAGAGGTATTGAAGAAAGCTGTCGAAGCGAAGCTCAGTGATGTTCAGGATCAGATATTTGTTGATATTTTTGAAGGAGGAGTCAGAGTGCAGCTCATAGATAAAGAAGGAAAACCAATGTTTAATCTGGGGTCAGTAGAACCAACTCCGCTCGCTATAAGAATACTTCATGTCGTAGGAGAGAGTGTTATTCCTATGCCAAATAGTATTGCTATTGAAGGGCATACTGATTCACTCGCTTATAAGTCAACTACTTACAGCAACTGGGAACTTTCTACCGAGAGGGCTCTATCCGCCCGTAAGGTGCTTGAAAAGATGGGATTGCACGAATCCCGTTTCAGCAGGGTTTCAGGATATGCTGATACCATCCCATTTGTAAAGGAAGACACCACAGATGCCAGAAACAGGAGAATTAGCTTAATACTCCTACATGAGAAGAAAGAATAGAGTTTATATTTATCTAGACATTTTTTCTTTTTAATTCATATTATTCTGACATATCAGATTCGAAAATCAAACCACCCAATTGAAACATTTCTGAAACATTTCTTTTATTGCATGTTATTTATTTTTGAAGTAATATTAATGTAATGCAAAGCGATGATTTCAAAGAAATATTAATATTTGTTACGGGTGCAACGCCTCAAATAATAACGGAGACTATTTATGCCTTTGCTGTTAAGTCACCTCCGATAATTCCCTATAAACTTTATTTTATAACCACATCAAAGGGCAAAGAACTCATAACGAATAACCTGATAAAAGGCAACATCTTACAAAATCTATCAGAAGAACTGAATCATACCTTGCCCAAAATAGAAGATGATTCATTTATCATAGCAAAAGATCAAAATGGCAATGAGATTGATGACATAAGGTCTGAGATGGAAAACCGCATTGTCGGGGATTTGATAACCTCTTTCATCAAGGCACAGGCTACAGATTTTTCCGCCCGCCTTCATTGCTCCCTTGCAGGAGGAAGAAAGACGATGAGCTTCTACATGGGGGCAGCGCTTCAGCTTTTCGGAAGGCCTTGGGATAAGCTTTATCATGTTCTTGTGACACCCGAGTTTGAATCAAATCCAAGATTTTACTTTAAGCCTTCAAAAGATACTGTTATTGAATGCAGGATGCCTGATGGTTCAATAAAGAAACTCAACACAAAAGACGCCGAAATCAACCTCGTAGAGCTTCCTTTCATCAGACTTAGGCACAAAGTGACACTGCATAAAAAGGGTTTCAACGAACTTGTCGAAGAAGGACAAAGAGAGATTGATACAGCTACGATGCAGCCGCCGCTTAAAATTAACCTCGCTGAAAGAACAATAACGATAGGTGATATTTCGATAGATATGGTTCCTATGGAATTGTTCATATATACTTTCTTTTTAAGGCAGAAAACCAATAAATGTAAGCATAGCAATACACAATACTGCCTCGACTGCACTGATTGTTTTGAGAATATCCATGACATCTTGACAAGACATGCCCTTGAGGAACTTGCACCTGATTATGAAAAAATTTATAGGGGGCAGCCCTTCAAATCGAGAGAACTCCTCGATAAATGGAAAGAAGGCATCAAGCCTGAAGCTTTAAGGCAAAAAATCAGCAAAATAAAAAATACCATCAAAGAGAACTTGACCGATGAAATCTTACTACCATATTACACAATTACTACTATTAGAAAATATAGCTCAAGCAGATACGGCGTGAAGGCAGAGAAGGGCAAGATAATTATTGAATGAAATATTTCAGAAATGTTTCTTTTGTTGAAAGAGAAGGCAAATAGTGAGATAATTTATAAGATTTTAAGAGTTGAATTGTTTAAGTATTAAATCTTGAATATCGAATTTTTTGAATTTTAAATCTTGAGCCTTGAATCTTGAATCTTGAGCCTTGAATCTTGAATCTTGAACCTTGAGTCTTGAATCTTAAATCTTGAATCCAGCCAAAGGCTGGCAGTTTTGGATCTTGAATATTCTGTATTTGGGAAGGAGGGCAGTGATGCTAAAGAAAATAACTTTTGAAATTGAGACAATCACGCCTATGTTTTTGGCAGGGGCTGATCAGAGTAGAGCCGAGCTCAGAGCCGCAAGCATTAAAGGTTTGCTGCGTTTTTGGTGGCGGGCTATTCGCGCTCAAAGCAATATTGACGAATTACGAAAGGAAGAGGCGAAGATATTTGGCAGCAGCGATGAAGGGACGGGTGGAGCAAAGTTTACAATTAGAGCTACTCAGCCAGATAAGGAAGCGGTCTCTGTTTATCCGAATCCCGGCAGACAAGACCCTGTAGGGTATCACTTTTACTCGGTATTTATGCAAAGAGGCAAAGAACGTCCATATTTTCCAGAAGGAAGCAAATTCAAAATAATACTGACCGCAAGGGATGAACTTGTTCTAAAGACTGCAGCGGCTTCCTTGTGGATACTGGTTTATTTAGGCGGACTGGGAACAAGGGCAAGACGCGGAGCCGGTAACATTGTTGTCAACAAAACGGATGATTTTGATAAGATTTTAGCTGATATTCAATTGGATTTTATTCCCAAAGGCAGCAATGCGGAAGAAGTTGCAGACTGGTTGAAACAGAATTTTGAAACAGTTAACCGAATAATAAACGGAAACAAAACAGTGTTTATTTCAGATTATTCCAATCTTAGTTTTTCAAGATTCGCAATTAGCAATAACCAGTTTGCTGCGTGGAAAGATGCATTGGGAGCAGCGGGATTTAAGGCATTTAGAGACAATAATAAATCAAGGATTTTTGAGACCGCATCATTTGGGTTTCCGATTATACACAGGACCAGCCATACAACTGTCACCGGAAAGACTGGAAATGAACCTTTTGCCAGAAGAAGCTCCCCAGTAATCTTCAAAGTTATAAGGGTAGGGAGTTATTTCTACTGGATAATCATCAGACTTTCGGGAGAACTGCTGCCAGATGACGGTGTAATAAAGGCAGATAGAACCACTCAAAAGCCCGACTATGGCATTATTGATGAGTTCTGGGCAGAACTAAAAAAGAAAGGCAAAGAACACATCCTTGCAATGCCTGGCACTCTTGAGCATATAAAGAATGAATTGGTGAAACAGGCCGCTCCTCAAAAGATTATTCTCTTTGGCTCAAAGGCGCGTGGTGATTTTCACAGCAGGTCGGATACTGACATTGCAGTTGAAACCGAATTGCAAATTGGGAATCTGTCTTTATCCGGCGCAATTGACATTGTTGACATGAAAAGAGCAGATGAGCGGTTGAAAACAAAAATAAAAAAAGAAGGAGTAGTGATATATGAGAGAAAAAGTTAAGAGATTTTTAAATGATTTTGAAAAGGCATTTAAAAATCTTAAAATCGCGGCAGAACAATCAGTAGATGACCTTGATATTGATGGCTCTATAAAGCGTTTTGAGCTTTGTTATGAGCTTTCATGGAAGCTCATAAAAGAATATCTTGCTGACAAGGGTATTATTTCTCATAATCCGAGAGACACATTTAAAAATGCCTTTGCAAACAACTTGATCGATAATGAAGAAATATGGCTCAAGATGATCGAAGACCGTAATTACTTAGTTCATACATATACTTTTGAGGAATCAAGAAATATTTTTGAGCGCATAAAAGACTCTTATGTCGTTTCATTTGATTATCTTTTAGAAAAGATCAAACAGGAAAGTTCAGAGGTGCAATAAATGGACGAAAAACTTCTCATTAAAAAAATTCAGGCTCTTCTTCATGACCCGCCTGAGAAGGCGATAATACTTGGAAAAGTTGGGCATGAAGGCAGGGCTAAAAAAATTATGTCTGAACTCGGACTTCTTGAGGAGGCAGTTATACCATTTGATGTAAAAACTGCTGACCATATTGCATCCGCTGCTGATAGAATTAACTTTCCCAGAGATGAACACTTTGTCGCTGATTTTTGCGGTAAGCCTGTTATCAAACATCCTCTGTCTGCAAAAGAATTTAACTTAAAGAAGCTGCTCGATGAGATAGCAAACATTACAAACTCGGTTGATAGGGCTATAGTATCGCTTGAAAGCAAATATTCAGGAGATAATGAAAAGCTTTATCTTGCCCTGTGGCGTGAGCTGATTCAGAGCCTCATGGATGAGCAAAATGATACGGCACGATTAGGGCAGTTGTGGGAACTCCTGCCTGCTGATACAAGAATTCCAGACCACTCAATTTGGGAACATAAACGGATAACCTCTGCCATTGCTGGAGCATTGCCAAAACCCGCATTCCTCCTTTTTGCGATTGGGCCTGTTCAGGATTTTATAGCCACTGCTCGTAAGACTCAAGATTTATGGGCGGGCAGTTATTTACTTTCATATCTGTCGTGGAGTGCCATGAAAGTTGTGGCAGAAAAATTTGGTCCCGACAGTCTTATATTTCCTGATTTGTGTGGTCAACCTTTTGCTGATAAGTGGCTGATAGATAAAGGATTGCAAATAGAAAAACCTAATAGGGATGAACTTTCCTCTCCCACGCTTCCCAATCGTTTTCTTGCAATAGTCTCTGAAGATTCGGTCAAAGATGTTGCAAATAAGGCTAAAGAAGCAGTGAAAACCACATTTAAAGATGTCTGCGGCGCAGTCAAATCAGAGATGGAGAAAAAGCATGGCATTGCCGCTGAACAATGGGATGCAATATGGCAGCGTCAAACCGATGATTTCATTGAAACCTACTGGGCGGCGACTCCGGCAAGCGACTATGCAGAATTTCTTAAGATCTACAAGGAACTGATGAGCATAGGTCGTCATTCCCGCGAAGGCGGGAATCCAGATTCTAAATGGGAATTTGATGCTCTTCTCAAAGAGTATGAAGACAAGGGCTTTACACCGAATATCGGCACGGTTTACGGACAAATTTACCGTTTAGTTGAAAAAGCGCTTGGCAGCAGAAAGACCGTTGGAGACTTTAAGCAGACTGATGAGCCGAATCATAAATGCACTTTATGTGGTGTTAGAGAACCTGTACATCCGGGGAAGCATAATGATAGAAGTTGTTCAGAAGATTTTGGAGCATTAAGAGGATTTTGGCAGGAAAAAGTTTTGCCTGCATTCCCGCAGATAAGAAAATCGGAAAGATTATGTGGAGTTTGCATAACAAAAAGATTGTCTTCAAAATATTACTTCAAAGAGAAACTGCAATTTAACATTGAAGACAATTTCCCATCTGTCAGCATGGTTGCTACAGCATCTTTTAAGTTGAGGGTGATTGATAATATCACCAATAACAGCCTATCCGTTAAAATTGCCAAATATGTTGAGGCAGTTAAATCGCTTGCTGGAGAAAGATGGTCGGGGGTTTCTTTGCCGATGGTCATATGCGCCTGTCGAGACGAGATAAGTAAAGACTTTGCAAGGCTTGAGGGCGACTGGCTTTATAAGGAAGCCTTTGATGATGAAAAGGTTTTATTGGAGGAAAATAAAAATAGGCTGCCAGATACTGATTTCAAAGAGCTTTTTAAAACAGCCAAAGAAAGACAAAAAGCCTTATTCGATTCAATTAAAGAGCTTGATAAAACATTGCCGGAGGATAGACGCATAGGCTCACCTTCAACTTACTATGCCGTCCTCCTTATGGACGGCGATAACATGGGCAAGTGGCTTTCCGGTGAATATGCTCCAGAGATTAAGGATATCCTGCATCCTATCGTCAAAAATACCCTTGCGACTAACCAAGATTGGGGAAAACTGCTTAAACAGAAAAGACCGCTTAATCCTTCTTTGCATCTTGCTACAAGCAAGGCACTGAGAGACTTCTCACTTCATGTTGCAAGAGAGATAGTTGAAAAAGATCATCTCGGCAAGCTCGTATATGCAGGCGGCGATGATGTTCTCGCTTTTGTAAATCTCAAAGACTTGCCAGAGGTGATGAGAAAGTTAAGGGCGTATTTCTCAGGCAGTCTAAAGTCAAACGAGGCGACAAACAAGGTTGATATAGATTTCGGCGATGGCGGGTCAGGGTTTATTCCTGTTGATGAAAAAGGCGACGCCATTAATATCGGCAGCGGCAAGTTAATAAAAGGTTTTATGCTCTCAATGGGCACAAGTGCTACTGCAAGCATGGGTGTTGTCATAGCTCATCACAATTCAAACCTTTCGCAGGTCTTGGATGAAGTGAGGAAATGTGAGAAAGAGGCTAAGAAAAAGACTGGATTCCCGTTAAAAGACTGCGGGAATGACGACAAAAGCAAAGATAAAAATGCCTTTTGCATTGCTCTTGCAAAGCGTGCCGGAGGAACAGAACATATTGAAGCAAAATGGTACTATGACAACATTCCCCACTTTGAAAAAGGGGGGCAAGGGGGGATTTTTGAAACAATCCCTCTGCTCCGACAATGGATAGATGCCTTTTATTATGGCTGGATATCGCCAAAGATAGTTTATACCTTCAGGACAGAGACAAAGGGGCTTGAATATGAGGACAAAGACGGGAAGTTGGTTCAATTGCCTTTTCGTGCTATAAAGATTGAATTGCTTCGTATAGCCAAAAGACAATGGAAGAAAAAGAACGCGCAAGAAAACCGTCATTCTCGCGAAAGCGGGAATCCAGCATCAGATAATAATTCTGATAATGTTCAGATTGTTGAACTTGTAGACGGCATTATGAATCTGCATAAAAGCGGTATTTCACTTGACAACATCGGCAAGTTTCTATCTTTAGCCGCATTTCTTGGACGGGAGGGCAACAGATGAGGATATTTATAGAGCCAAATGATGTCCTGATGTTTCGTGACGGGAAACCCTTTGCAGGCGGGGACGACCACTTTGCAAGAGGTTCATTCCCGCCTCCGTCTTCAACAATATATGGGACAATACGCTCTCATATATTGAGTGTTAAGAGCGGAGAGTTTGACACCTTTAAAAAAGAACCTGCAAAAATTTCAGAAGAGATAACCGATGAGATCGGAACTTCGGATAGACTTGGAAAATTGGTAATCACTCAATTTCGCATAGCCAAAAACAATGGAACCCAAATTCAGCAGTATTTCCCAATGCCAAAAGATATAGCCAAAGTTAAAGGCAAAGACGACAACAGGCTTTATATCCTCAAGCCGAATAATGGTGTTAATGATATTGCACTGACCGATTTGCCGCTGGGCTTACATCATGTATGGCATGAAACAGAAGAAATCCTTGATGCTGCATCAGGTTTTTTATCGGAAGATGAAATGGCAAGGTATTTGATCGGCAACGCCCCTAAAAATGTAGTTGATGCAAAGGATATTTATCAAACAGAGGAACGGACAGGCATCAGAAAGAATAAGTCACGGCGAAGCGTTGAGACAGGCGGACTTTACAGCGTAGAATATTTCAGGATGAAAGAAGGCTTTGGCTTTGCACTTGAACTTGATGGCTCTAAACTCCTATCTGAAGCTGGCATTATGAGGCTCGGCGGCGACCATCGTTCAGCACGCTATTTCACATGCACATGGAAAGATATTAACCCAAAACCGATTAAAGATAAGATTGCAAGTGATAAGAAATTCAAGCTCGTTCTTTTAACGCCTGCAGTTTTCAAACAAGGTTGGCTGCCTGATGGAATTGACAGCAAGACAGGCGAAGGCTTAATCAACAACGCCAAGTTGAAGATGACAGGTGCTTGTATAGGCAAACCAATCGGCATTGGCGGTTTTGATATAGTCAAAGGCATGCCCAAACCCATGAAAAAAGCAGTGCCTGCCGGAAGCGTTTATTATTTCGAACTTAAGGACGGCAATGTTGACGGCTTGTTTGAAAGGCTGTGGCTTAAATCTATAAGCGGTGAAAAAACTCAAGAAGGCTTTGGGATAACTTTAATAGGAGGTTTTTGATATGTTTAAGGAAGCAAAGGTCATGTTTATTTATACAGAAACATCATTACACTGCGGCAGCGGTTCAAGCCTTGGAGTTGTTGACCTGCCGATACAGAGAGAGAAATACACGGATTATCCCGTCTGTCAGGCATCAGGTGTTAAAGGCGTGGTGAGGGAGTGGTTTGAGAATAAATATACTGAAAAAAATGAAAAGGTTATCAAAACTTTTGGACCCGACTTCAGTAATAGAGGCAGTGATTCCGAAGCCTTCGCGGGTGCTGCGACCTTTACCGATGCTCGGCTTCTGCTTTTTCCTGTTCGCTCTTTAAATGGCGTTTTTGCATACACAACATCCCGCTTTGCATTGAGCAGGCTTAAAAGGGATTTGCTAATGGCAGGCGTTAAGGTTGATTGGGACAAACCGACGGAATCAGGGGATAAAATTATCGGAGTTGCAGGAAGTAAGATAGCCGACAGCAACAATAAGGTTGTGCTTGAGGAATATACTTTTGATTTTGAAGGGCAGGATGGCATAAAGGCGATTGCTGAATGGCTCGCTGAAAATGCAATCCCCAAAGGCAGTGAATACACTTTCTGGAGAGAGAAAGTTAAGACTGATTTGCTCATCCTTCCAGAAAATGCCTTCAGGGATTTTGTGAAGTTGTCAACAGAAGTGCAAGCACGGATAAGGATTAACAACGAAACTAAGACTGTTGATAAAGGAGCCCTGTTTTATGAAGAGGCGTTGCAATCTGATTCCTTACTCTATTCTGTGGTGATGACGCATGATGCCGCAAATGCGACCTTCAAGGCAGAAGAAATAATGAAACTTATTAATGAAATTGACGGCAAACGTCTCCAGTTCGGCGGAGATGCCACAATAGGCAAGGGGATTGTGAATGTCAATTTCCTGAAAGGAGGGGCATAGAGATGAGCTTAATTGAAAATATAGAGCATGAAAGGGCAAAAGAAGCATGGAGTTGTGTTGACTATGTTAATAGCGAGGAAAGAGATAAGTTTAAGAAAGAATATCGTAGTGTGGTAATGAAATCACCCACCATGATAATCACAAATGGACTTGGGCAAACCCTTGCATTTTTGAAGTCAAAAGGCAAAAATGATGAAAACAAACCAGAAGAGAAACTTTATCAAGACATTGAAGGCTGGCTCAACAAAAGAGTTAAATGGACAGCAAAGGGCGAATTAATCGAAAAAGTAATAGCCTTGCCTAATGACAAGTTCAGATACGCAACTTCTGAAACCCTCTCATATCTGTCATGGATGAAACGCTTTGCTGATGCGGTATTGCCAAAGGAGGATTAATAATGAACCTGCCTTTGTCTAAAGATACACGAGATTATTTCGGAGACGATAAAAACCGTTTGTTAAAAATCAGCAACATCGGATTGTTGTTTAATAAGTATTTCTACTGCTGGCAAGCAAACTGGCAGAACAATGAAGAGCATAATAAAGTGTTCAGAAAAGATATCGAAGGGTTAATTTCAAAACAAAAAGGCAATAATTACATTCAGCATTTAACTATGCGCCAAAAAGCTGCAATAGGAAGCCTGCAATCCTCCGGCTTGCAAGTTCTCTCTTTTGAAGCTACCACCGACAGCCGCCTTATCATAGGTCTCGGCGGCACGAGTGTTATTGAAACAGGCATGACCCTGCATCCCCTTTACGGCTTCCCATATCTTCCGGGAAGCGGATTAAAGGGACTTGCAAGGGCTTATGCTGAGACTGCTGTTGAACCCAAACCATCGGGCGATGAATTGCTGGAAGTCTTTGGTTCTGACCATAAAGACCCTCAAAAGGCGGTGTTGGATAATCGTCAGGGCAATGTCTTTTTCATGGACGCCCTGCCTACTCAATTTCCAAAACTTGAATTAGATATTATGAATCCACATTACGGCGAATACTACAGGGGAGAAAAGCCGCCTGCCGACTATCTCAATCCAGTGCCTGTAACATTCCTTGCGATAACGGCAGGACAAAAATTTTCCTTTGCCCTTTATTCAAGAGATGAGAAATTGCTTGCCAAAGCAAAAGAATGGCTTGTCGGCGGTCTTTCAGACCTCGGCGCAGGCGGCAAGACAAATGTGGGGTATGGGTATTTCAAAGATGTCCAATCAACAACGTCGGATTTCGATAGAGGTCAAGTCGCTGTTCTTCTGCAAACAGCGACTGAAAAAGACGATTCTCTAACAGCGCGAGTTAAATTGATTAAAAACCCAAAAACCTTTACCGATTTCCTTATAAGCATAAAAGACGATGAGATTGAAAGGCTAATCAGTATTTCCTTCAAAGGCATGGAACCATTTATAAATATCGGATTATTGGGAACTCTTGAATCTTCCGAAGTATCTGAGGAAATCAAGAAAATTATCGCACAAAAAATGCTCGAAATCTGCAAAGAACCAGACAAAAAATATGCCGAAAAGCTGAAGAAATACCAACAACTTCAAACAATAGCCGGCGTTGACAAGCCATAACATCCCTTTGGCTGGGCGGTGCTTGAGGTGAGAGATTAAGGATATTTTAAAATACAGGCGAGAATTTAAAGGAGGTAAATGTTTTTAGATGAAGAAACAGCCTGCAAAAACAACCGTGCTGACGCGTGAACATGTAATTTCAATTCTTAAAGAAGAACTGTCCTATCTTAGAGATAAATACGGAGTTGAAAGAATAATCCTATATGGCTCTTTTGCAAAGGGCACACAGAATAAAAAAAGCGATATTGATATTCTCGTTGACCTTCGCAAAACACTGGGATTGGAATTTATTGCACTCGCCGATACACTTGAAGAAAAATTAGGTAGGAAAGTTGATATTACAACGCTTGAGCATTTTAAGGAAAGCCTTAAGAAACCAAGGTATAAACACATTGCTGATGATATTAAGAAGAGCATGATTTATGTCTAAGAAAAGAAGAGATGTAGATTTTCTTGGAGATATTAATGAAGCGATGGGAATGATACGCTTTTACACGAAAGGATTGACCTATCGTAAGTTTTTAGAGGATAGGAAGACACAGGATGCCGTTGTCCGCAATTTTGAGATAATCGGAGAAGCCGCAAAAAATATTTCGGCATCCCTTAAAATAGATAATCCTGATATTCCATGGAAAAAACTCGCGGGGCTGAGAGATAAACTCATCCACTTCTATTTCGGCATTGATTTTAAAATAGTCTGGAACATTATACGCAAGGAACTTCCTGCTCTTCATAAGCAGATTAAGAATATCATGAAAAAACTGTGCGCATAGGGGCGGTGCTTGAGGTGATATGAGAGATTAAAAATTGATTGGACTTATGAGATAAGGAGATGAAGTTATGAGCCATATACATGTATGCCTTGTGTCAGAGCAAACTATTCCTAATATCTTGAGCATTCATTATTTTAAGCCTGATAAGGTTATATTTTGTACCACGGAAAAGATGGAAAAGCAGAAAAGGACAGATGCGATAATAAAAACCCTTAAGCTTTATGGATTAGACTATTTGCGGGAAGATAGGCATCTAAGAATTACTGTTGATCAGGACTGCCTTGACGATTGTGAATTAAAGTTTTGTGAAGCAGCAGAAAAATATCGCGGTAGTGAAATAGTTGTAAATTTGACCGGCGGAACTAAAATAATGGTTCTTGGAGCATACAATATCTTTAAGTCCTATGCAAAAAGGCTGATTTACACTCCTATTCCAAAAAATGAATTTATTACCGTTTATCCAAAAGACGATAGCTGCAAAAAACCAATTCGGTATAATCTGAAACTCTCTGTAGAAGCATATGTAACCGCATATGGCGTAAAAGTAAAAACTCCCAAAAGGATTGAACCACTAAAATCCAATGCTGCATCTAACAAGGACATTTGCAAATGGATGGCGATTAATTATGGAGCAATAGAAGACATTCTATTTGAGTTTTATAAAAATTTGAATAGACATAGAAGCGATAAAAACTTCAGGCTTAAACTGGAATTTTCTCTGAGAAAAGAGAAAGAAAGAGAGTTTTTAAAGAAGCTCGGCATGGCAAACAGAACGATTGAGAAAACCCTTTCAAAAAATGAAATACGATTTTTAACAGGCGATTGGCTGTCTGATTATTGTTTTAATGAAATATCTGTCTTGCCTGTTGATGATTGCGTAACAGGGATAGAGCTTATAAGCCCTAAGGGGGTTGATAATGAATTTGATGTAATGTTTACCAAAGATAACGCCCTTTATATTGTTGAATGCAAAAGCTTGCAGCCGAGCGAAGATGAAAAGTATCAGGACTTCTTATACAAAATAAGCGCTCTTCAGCAGGACTTTGGGTTGAGAGTCGATGGGTTTATGATTAGCACTGCAAGAAAAATTCTCAATGACGCAAGGGAAATAAGAGATTATATTCTAAACAGGGCAAATCATTGCAGAACAAAAGTCATGCACCCGGATGATTTGGGAGATGTCGGCAAGTTTATAAAATCTAATATTAAAGGACTGTCATAGCTATGAACATTATATTGATTAACCTTTTTATGCCGTGATATTGCGGGGCAGTTGAGCGGCTTAATAGATTATTTGAAAAGCTCAAATCTTAAGGGAGACAAGTTTAATATAAAGCGTAAAACATGGAGAGAAGAAGTTGAAGAGATAACAAGACAATTCAATATTCAAAACTCAAAATTCAAAAAAGATTAGCCTTGAACCTTAAATCTTAAATCTTGAATTTTTTATGGAGTGATATATGATTGATGAAACTGTTTATAAAATTGCACTTGCAGGCTTTTTGCACGATATTGGTAAGTTTGCAGAAAGAGCGCACGGGATTAAAGGCAGCGATGATATAGGTTTTTTCCCTGATGAAGAGTTTATCAATAGCAATAAAAATTTATATCAACCATTTTATAACGGCAGGCATACTCATACACACGCTGTTTTTACTGCTGCATTTATCGACAGAATGGAGAAAATTCTACCTAAAAAGTTCAATAAAGGCGAATGGGGACTTGAAGATTCTTTTATAAATCTTGCAGCAGGGCATCACAAACCTGAAACTGCCTTGCAATGGCTTATTGCTGTTGCAGATAGGGTAAGCAGCGGCTTTGATAGGTCAGAATTTGAAGAACAATACAATAAAGAAATTCAGGTCAAAGACTACAAAAAGACACGCCTGCTTACAATCTTTGAAGGGCTTTCAACTGAAAATAAATGGAAATCTGATAAACTTGAAGACTATAAATATCGCTATCCGCTTAAGGAATTATCACCTTACGATATATTTCCCCAAAGCAGCAATGAAATAAGAGAGATTGAGAGCGAACAAGCATCAAAAGATTATAGAGAGCTTTTTTTCAACTTTACAAATGCCCTTGAAAAATTAAGCCATAAGGAAAATGTCCCGCTATGGTTTGAACACTTTGATAGCCTTTTTATGATTTATGCTTCGCACATCCCTGCTGCAACAGTGGGAAATATTGTGCCTGATATATCACTTTATGACCATAGCAAAACAACATCGGCAATCGCATCGGCGCTTTATCAATATCATAAAGAAACAAATTCAATAACAGTTGAGGCAATTAAGGATTACGAGCCTAAAAAATTTCTCCTTATAAGCGGGGATTTTTACGGCATACAAGACTTCATCTTCGCAGAGGGTGGAAGCACTGGCAAAGCTTCAGCTAAGCTCTTACGCGGAAGGTCTTTCTATATATCTCTTTTATCCGAACTTGCAGCAGATATGCTTTGCAGGGAACTCGCTTTGCCTGCATCGTCAGTTATTCTTAATGCAGCAGGCAAATTCACCATACTTGCTCATAATATTAATGAAACAAAAACCAAAGTTGAAGAAATTGAAGGAAAAATCAATGATTGGCTTATTAAAAGCTTCTTTGGGCAGTCATCAATAGGATTTTCAACTGTCGAAGCATCGTGCAATGATTTTGTCAGCGGAAGATTTTCAGAGTTATGGGGCAGACTTTCAAAAGAAACGGATAAGAAGAAATACTCAAAATTTGATTTGGTGCAATACGGCGGCTGCGTAAAAACTTATCTCGATTCATTTGATAATGAACTCGGAATATGTCCGTTTTGTTCTAAAAGACCTGCGGACAAAACAGCAGAAGTCAAAGACGCATATGCCTGCAAAATATGCCGCGACCATGTTTATGTGGGTGAGAATCTCGTAAAAGAAGACAGAATTGCAATAACCACGCTTGATGCTGATTTGCAAAGAGAAAGGTTATTGGAACCGATATTTGGGCAGTATCAGGTCTCATTTAAGGTTTCAGGCAAACTCAGTCAGCTCTCACAAAGCAGTCAACTCCTCAAATACTGGGACATAGGCATCTCAGACAAAGGCGAAGCAGCTAAAGACGTAACCGCAAGATTTATCAACGGCTATGTGCCTGCATATGAAAATGAAGACTTGCACGATGACCGGTATTTTGCAGGCAGGAAGAGCGAAAAGAAAAAGCTTGAGATGATTGATCAGATAAAAGCGGACAAGGACAAATCTATCCCGAAGTCCTTTGCCCATATAGCAGTAAAGGCGCTTAATTTCACTGATAATCTAAATAAATTCAAAGGCATAGAAGCCCTCGGTATTCTCAAGGCTGATGTGGACAATCTCGGCTTGCTCTTTGCCTGCGGAATAAGAGAAGAACGACTTACACTCTCAAGGCTTGCAACAATGAGCAGACAAATGAATAATTATTTTTCAATTTTTTTGCCTTATAAACTAAAAACTGATGAGAGGTTTCAAAACATCTATACTGTCTTTGCAGGAGGTGATGACTTATTTTTGATTGGGGCATGGAATAGGATTATCGACTTTGCAGGCTTTTTGCATGACTCATTTAAAGAATACTCTTGCAGAAATGAGCAAATAACAATTTCAGCGGGAGTTGCTTTACATAAACCGAACACGCCTGTTTTAACATTTGCTGAAACATCCGAAAATGCCCTTGAAAAATCAAAGATGAGCGGCAGGGATAGAGTAACTATTTTTGGTGAGACTGCAAAATGGATTGATTTCATAAAACTTCAGGAAGTCAAACATACCATAGAGAATTGGCTTGATTCAGAAAAGATAAACAACGCCATGCTATTCAGGGTTAATGAACTCATTGAAATGAGAAGGCAGGAATCAGAAATTCAAAAATCAAAATTTAATATTCAACTCGAAGATATGGAATGCTTGAAATGGCATTCACGGTTTAAATATACAGTTGTCAGAAACATTGGCAAAGGGTTGAAAGGCGATGAGAAGCAGAAGGCAATAGAAGAGGTTATGAAAATTGCTGATTGGCTTGAAACTTATAAAGGAACATTAAAAATACCGCTTTGGCAGATAATATATAACAGAAGATAGGAGGGACGAACCATGAATATTAGCTTTTGGGAAAACAAAGACAAAAAGATTTTAAAATCAGATCTTTTTTCTGAACAGGCAAAAACAATTGCTGACGAGGTATTCAGTGAAAAAGACAACAGGAAAAATAACCCAACTCAATTAAGAAAATTCTATGATGAAGTTTTAAGATTTAGCAGTATAATGAAAACTTTGCCTGCCGAACAACAAACAGAAGAATTTAATAAAATGCTGCCATATCTAATGATGCTAAATTCTAAAGCGGCATATGCTGAAGCGCGAGATTTGGTTTCAAGGAAATTCAAAGAATTTATTAATAAATCTCTCTTGCAAATCAAGACAAAAGATGACTTTGAAGCCTTTTCTGGTTTATTTGAGGCATTCATGGGATTTTATAAATATAATGTTGAAGTTGTTAAAACTCCGCCTCAACAGCAAAGACAACAAAATACTCAAACACAAAACCGCTCACATCAGGGACAAGGATATAGGAGGTAATATCAGATGAAACTTATATCAATAAAAGAACTGAAAGGCAAGATTATTCTTAAAAGCGGATTACATATTGGCTCCGGCAATATGGAAATGCAGATAGGCGGCACAGACAGCCCTGTTATCAAACATCCTCATACCTTTGAACCATATATTCCCGGCTCATCCCTTAAAGGCAAGGTGCGTTCATTGCTTGAGATGGCAAGCGGGCTTGTCCCTTTTGCTGCGGGCAGCGGAGGACTTGTTACGGTAAAAGTATGGAAATCTCTTGAAGATGAGAATTTAAAGAAAAAAGCAGAGGCAATACTTAAGATATTTGGCAGCAGCGGCTCTGAAAGCGAAGAAGACACGGACTTTGGACCTACGAGGGCTTCTTTCGCTGATTGTTATTTGAATGGGGACTGGAAGAAAAAGGCTCAGTCAAACCGTTGGCAGCTAACAGAAGTGAAATCAGAAAATGTAATTAATAGGATTAAAGGCACTGCAGAACATCCCCGTTTTATCGAAAGAGTTCCAGAAGGGACCGAGTTTGATTTTCTAATCACATATAAAGTGCTAAATGAAACTGATGAAGTATTTTTCAACAAGTATCTTCTTACTGGATTGAAACTTCTTGAACTTGACGCCATTGGCGGAAGCGGCAGCAGAGGATACGGGAGGATCAAGTTTGAGTTTAAGGATACTGCGATTCAGAAAAGTTTCGAAAGCCTAACACCATTTTAGGAAATCTTACACATGACTACTGCAAATAGCGATATAATCAATATCATTAAAGAAAGGCTGATTAATGCGTATAATCCAAAAACAATTTACCTCTTTGGCTCTCACGCATGGGGAAAACCAGATGTGCATAGTGACTTCGATCTGCTTGTGATTATAGAGAAATCGGATGAAAAGCCTTATAAGCGGATAAAAAAAGGAATAGATGCCCTTACAGGGCTATGTATTGCTAAAGACATCCTTGTATATACAATTAATGAATTCGAACGGCGAGCTGGCGATATCTCAACCTTATGTTACAAAATAAAGAAAGAGGGGATAAAACTTTATGAAGCCTTATGAAGAATGGCTTTTGAAAGCATATAATGACTTGAAATCAGCCAAAAAGCTTATGAGTGGTGATGATAAAATTCTGGATACTGCAATTTATCACACACAACAATGCGCTGAAAAAGCCTTTAAGTCATTTCTATCATTTAGGCAGCAGCCCATCCAAAAAACACATGATACAGCTTTTCTTGCCGAACTCTGTATCAATCTGAATAAAGATTTCGAAGCTATTTTAGAAGATGCTAAAAGTTTTGCTGGCTATGATATTGCCTTTAGGTATCCAGACGAGATATTAGAACCTGATGAAGAAGATGTAGAAAACGCTATTGAAAAAGCTGAAAAAATTTTTAATTTTGTAAAAGCTCAAATACAAAGGGAATCACAATGAAAACATATGAAATAACCATAAAACCTCTTTCCGGTTTTGGCACGCCCCTGAAAGGCGATACCTTGTTCGGTCATATCTGCTGGCAGGCAGCTTATGACGAAAGTCTTTTTGGCATGAATATAGAAAAGCTTTTGGAAGATTATCCCGCTAACCCTTTTGTAATTGTCTCAAGTGCATTTTTAAAAATCGGCGATGGTTATGCCTTGAAGCGCCCAGATATGCCGCTTGATAAACTCTTTGACTTCAGCGGCAATAAGGCGGAAGTCATAGCTAAACGCAAGGAATTGAAAAGCAGACGCTGGATGTTCGTCAAAAACAATGGCCGGCTGCAATCTATAAAATCTGACGGTTTATATTTTAGCGATGAGGAATTATTCGGTGAGTTGTCTATATCTAAAGATGCTGAAATTCAAAGGCAGATGCGTAAAAAGAGAGTTAAATCTTTTATTGCAGATTATACACAGCCTCATAACACCATAAATCGCCTAACAGGCACGACAGGCGAAGGGCAGTTTGCACCATACTCAGTTGACCAGAAGATTTTTGTTAACGAAATTGAACTCGTCATCTTTATCGGAATTAGAGACGATATACCCATAGAAGGTGCTGCCAAAGCAATCAAGCAAATTGGCACTATAGGATTCGGTAAAGACGCTTCCACCGGAGTCGGCAGGTTTGAAGTTATTAGCTCCCAAAAAATCGACTTACACTCCATTGGCTCTGAAAATCCAAATGCCTGCTATACACTTTCACCATGCGTGCCAGAAAAAGATAACTTTAACAATATATTTTTCTCGCCTTTTACACGATTTGGCAGGCATGGCGATATACTGGCAAAATCAGGCAAGCCCTTTAAAAATCCTGTAATCATGGCCGATGAAGGAGCAGTGTTTGTTGGAAAAGATGCAAGTGTTTTTAATAAGCCATATATAGGCACTGCTGTATCAGGTATATCAAAGGCAGAACCTAATGCCATAACACAGGGATATTCATTGTATATACCTGTCAGGGCGGAGGTATAAAAATGGATTCAAGATTAAATATTCAAGATTCAAAATACAAGACTCAAAATTTAAAAATAAGGCTGCATGTGTTATCACCCATTCATATCGGATGCGATGATGTCTATGAGCCGACAAGTTTTGTGATAGATGAGCAAAGAAAAAAACTTATAGAATTTGAACCGATTGAGTTTGTGAAAAGCCTAAAACCTCAAGAAATTGCTGACTTTAGCAAAACCGCCTCTGGTGATAATCTTCTTGCTATTTTTAAAACAATAAAGCGTTTCTATAAACCTGAAGTAAGAGGCAAAGAGGTTGATGTTACAGATTATTTAGTTAATCACTATAAGAAAATTCTTAGCATGGGGACTTTTGAAAAAAATGCAGTAATTAATCAATTCACCATGAACAAAACAGCTTATAATTTACAAAATAACACTCCATACATTCCCGGCTCATCATTAAAGGGAGCTATGAGGACGGCATATTTAAACGCGCTGGCAAAAGTTAAAAGAGTGAGCAACTTTGGTGGAAAGGCTGATAATTTAGAGTCTTTGTTGCTTGAGCGTTCTGAAGGCAAGGATAAAATGTCCTCCGACCCTTTCAGAATGGTCAAGGTTTCTGACCTTCTGCCCGTTGGAAATGTATCAACAAAGATTGTTTATGCTGTAAACAAAAAGAAAAAAAAGAGCGAAAGAGATACTTTGGCAGATAGAGGTGGGGTATATCAGATATTTGAGACAATAAAAGCTGGAGCAATCTTTGAAGGAATATTAAATGTGAACAAAGCCGAAGAAGCATCAGGTATTAAGTTGAAGATTACCTTTGATGACTTAAAATCTTCTCTAAATAAATTTTATATCTCTTTGCTCGAGGCAGAGATTAAGACCATGAAAGTTTTAGATATCTCTGTGCCGCTAATAAACAGTATCAACAGCAAGTTCAAAGGACAAATAAACAAAACCGCATTTATAGTATCTATCGGCAGACATTCAGGCGCTGAAGCGGTAACTATTGAAGGCTACAGAAATATCAAAATTATGCAGGGCAGAGATAAGAGCCCAGAATATCGTGACCATGCCACAACCCTGTGGCTTGCCTCTGACAGCCCAAGACCACAGAACAACAACGGTCTGCTCCCCTTTGGCTGGGCGGTGCTTGAGATAACAGATGGAATTTAAAACCGTTTTAAAAGAACTTTTAACACGCTTTTATGAGCAAAATATTAGCTATGCTCTTATGGGTGGGTTTGCAATGGGCTTGTGGGGAGCGGGAAGGACAACTGTTGATATAGATTTTCTAGTTAATCGGGATGACATAGACAAAGTAGATAAAATTATGCATGCTCTCGGTTATGAGTGCAGATATAGAAGTGAGAATGTCTCGCAATATGTATCACCACTTAAGATCTTTGGAGAGGTTGATTTCCTTCATGCTTTTAGGGAGGCAAGCATTCAAATGCTTCAAAGGGCAGTAGAAAAAGAGGTCTTTGCAGCGATAAAAATCAAAACTCTAATACCTGAAGACATAATAGGACTAAAACTTCAGGCAATCAAAAACAATCCAAAAAGGCAACATGGTGAAATTGAAGATATCATGTTTTTGATTGAAAACTATAAAAATGAAATAAACTGGTCTTTAATTGAACAGTATGTCAAAATCTTAAATATGGAAGAATTATATACGCAGATATGCAAAAAGAGATAGAGATTTCTCAAAAGGCTACGGATGAACTTTTGGAACTAACCAAATCTGAATCCATAAAAATAGACATGGAGACTCTAAAACATCAGCGACATAACCCTTTTATAAAAAACGGCAAGGTAAATATTGATGCATATATTGAGTTTGTAACCCAGTTCAACGAATTCATCAATCATGAGCCAAAGCCTTTTAAGCCTATGATTGATAGGGATATGAGGCTATAAGATAATGGATTAATGGAGGATATTATGAAAGATAGTGAATTATTCACAAAGCATGTAATGTTTTGCAATTCAACTGGAAATCAGACTATTAACTTAATTCCAGCTCTTCAGTTTAATATTCCAGAGATAATAATCTATTCAACTGATCACACAGAAAAAACTGGACTTTCAGAGAGATTATTAAATGTCATAAAAAATAGAAGAATTAAAACATCTGTCGTAATCCTTTCAAATGAAGAAGAAAAAAACCCTTTATCGCTGATAGATAAGCTGCTTTTTCATGCAAAAAAATACGAAAAAATCATATGGAATATATCAGGTGGTCAGAAAATTCCTACTATTGCCCTACAAACAGCATTTCAAAGAAGGATTAATGCTGGCTTTAAGGAAGATATACTTCTTTATCTCGAAGCCAAACCACCAGAAACTTGGTATTACGACAGCTCATTTAAGTCTCATAAAGTAAGAACCAAAGCTGACACTAATTTGAAGGAAATTCTCTTTTTGTATGGTTATGATTTATATGAAGATAAAAATGAAAAGATGCTCGAGATATATCCCTCTATATCAAATGATGCAAAAGAAAAATTAGAAGTAGGAAGAAAGGCTTTAAATTACTACATAGAAAATGATTATTTTCGCGAAGCTTTTTTTAACTGGATGAAACCTTATGAACCCGACATAAAAAATAAAAATGATATCAGAGAACTTATTAGATACACTCTTAATCAGATAAAGCCAAAAGTTAATGATATCAAGTTGAAAAAAGCAGGCTATGAAAAATTAGAAGAAACTATTGGTCATATTATAAAAGATCTTCACACAACAGACATCAATAGTCTTAAAGAAGGGGCGAGAAAACTAAAAATAATCAGTAAGCCTGAAGAGCTATTTAATGACTACTGGAACGGTATAAAAGGAAAAACTATTGAAAAAACTATCGAAAAAATAGACTTCGATGAAATTAAACTATTACGAAGAGATGTCGATAAACAAACCATTAATAATCTTAAAATACAGATAGAAGATATTGGTGGCGTGTTTAACGACAAGATAGGAGATATCATCTATAAAAAAGATATTTATCATTTTTCTGCACTTCGTAAAGGAAATGGATTCCTTTATGAATGGATGGTTGCTGCTTATCTCTTTGATATAGTGAATGAGGACGAATGTCTTAAACAATACATTGGACAGATTCATTGGAGTGTTAAAACAAAGCCTTTCAATTCTCAAAAGCATGATGCAGAATTAGATTTAGTAATAACTACAAAATTTGGCACACTTATAACTATCGAATTGAAAACTTATGACTTTTCAGGGGATACCGCAAAGGCTAAAGAGGGCACAACTTTTAAAAAAAGCGGTCCTTATGGAAAAGCCGTGATAGTTGGTCCTTTGCTTAAATCCATTGTTAAGCACAATTACGAAGACTATCCATATTACATTGACGGAACTGTCCGTTCACAACAAGAAACAGCCGAACGAAACGGTATAGAATATTGGTATTTGGATGATATACCTTCAAAAATAAAACAAAAAATGTTTTGTAATCTGGAGAATTTTAAATGGCCGAAATAATAATCAATATTGATGCTCTTTATGCCTCAAGCTCAACCGCAAAATTAAGCGATTTAGATAATTATATCCATAAAGCTAATGACCTCGCAGGCGAGGGCAATGAAGTTATCCTCACAGGCGCTGCCCCTGTCTGGCTTTATTTGAAAATCGCCCATGCCCTCCACGGGAAAGCCAGAAAATTGATTTACCGATCTCCCGTAACTGGAGACATATTAATCTTTGACCATAGCCCTGATTAAAATGTCCTATACTTATGTTTAAGGAGATATATCGAGAAATGAGGACAAATATCGTATTGGATGATGAAATACTGAAGGTCAAGGATAAATATCTATCCAGCTTAGGCAAGCTTGAGGATTTTATAAACTCTACTTCATTCAAGAAGCTTGCTCCTGAGTTTTTCTGATATCATTTGAAATTTATGTGCTGGATATTTGTTCTACATAAAGATGGCACGCTATTAGCCTACCTGAAAAGCACAACATCTCAGGCATCACTCTGTCGCAAATATCTAATCTTATTGGACATCTTGGGTGAAATGAACACCCTGAAGGTGTTTTTAGTGAGCTTGAGAGGTCGTTTGTGGTATTTTTTTCTATTAAAGCATCTTTTTCTTGTCTCATCTCTTTTTTGATTTTTATTTGAGGCGCAGAAGAGATTAGCAAGCGGCTATATGGATGCAGTGGGTTTGAAAAGATATCCTCTGTTTTTGCTTTTTCCACAATCTTTCCAAGATACATGACGGCTACTTCGTCGCTGAAATAACGGACTATGTTAAGGTCATGGCTTATAAAGATAAATGAGATATTGTTTTCCTCTCTTATTTTTTGAAAAAGATTCAATATCTGAGCCTGTATTGAGACATCAAGGGCTGAGAGAGGTTCATCAGCGACTATCAGTTCAGGAGAAAGGGCAAGTGCTCTTGCTATACATATTCTTTGCCTCTGTCCTCCGCTAAATTCATGAGGATATTTATTGAGCGAATCGCTGCTCATCCCAACCTTTTCAATAAGTTGAACTACCGTATCTTTAATATTTTCTTTTTCTGCAATTCGATGGATCTTAAAAGGCTCTGAAAGTATATCCATTATCCTCATCCTTGGATTAAGAGACGCAAATGGATCCTGAAAAATTATCTGGACAGCTCGTCGGTATTGTTGAAGTTGTTTTTCTTTAAAGGAAAAGATATCGTGCCCTTTAAAATAAATCCGACCTTCAGTTGGTTTAATTAGTCTAAGTATTAAGTTGGCGACAGTAGATTTCCCCGAACCGCTCTCTCCAACAATTGCAAAGACGCTATTTTCATTTATGCTGAATGAGATTCCATCTACTGCCCTCAGATATCCTTTTGCTTTGCCAAGCGGGCTCTTATAGATAAAAAGCTTTTTTAATGATTCAACCCTTAAAAGGCTTTCTAATGACATTTAATACATCTCACAAAGTGTTTTTCTGAGATTTCTAAGAGTTCGGGTTCTTTATCGTGACACTCTTTTAACATGGCTTTGCAACGGTCTGTGAATTTGCATCCTCTGGGTAAGTTGGCAGGATGAGGGACTAAACCTAATATAGGTTTTAATGCTACCCCCCTCTGCGATGGCAAAGAAGCTAACAAGCCTTGTGTATAAGGATGAGCTGGATTGTAGAACAGGTCTTCTGTTGGTGCAAGTTCTACTATCCTTCCGGCATACATTATGCCCACCCTATCAGACTGTTGTGAAATTATACTTAGATCATGGGTAATAAAAAGCATCGCCATATTGCTTTGATGCCTTAGCTCCTGAAGCAGGTTAAGTATCTCAGCCTGAATAGTCACATCAAGGGCTGTGGTTGGTTCATCAGCAATCAGGAGGGAAGGACTACAGGCAATTGCCATGGCAATCATAACCCTTTGTCTCATCCCCCCGGAGAGTTGATGAGGATAATCTTTAATCCTTGGACCTGAAGAAGGAATTCTGACTGCATCGAGAAGCTCTACGGCTCTTTTTAATGCCTCTTTTTTGGATATATTGAGGTGTGTCATAAGGGTCTCGGCTATCTGCGTCCCAATTGTAAGCACAGGATTAAGAGAAGTCATTGGTTCCTGAAAGATCATCGAGATATCCTTTCCCCTTATCTTTCTTATTTCTTCTTCTGATAAAGAAAAGAGGTCATTTCCATGAAACAAAACCTTTCCTTCTGAAGAGATATTCTGCGGTAAAATTCTCATTATTGACAGGGCAGTAAGGGTCTTTCCGCATCCACTTTCACCTACAAGACCAAAAACCTCTCTTTCTTGTATATCAAAAGAGATATTTGAACCCAGATGGGTCTGCGAGTTATGAGTCTTTAATGTTATTGAGAGTTTTTGTACATCAAGGAAAGTCTTAATCATTTTTTATTTATCAGATACGGCATTTTTTGAGGATTATCTATCCGCCTATCTGTGAGATTGGTCTGAGATGTTTGGATATCTTATCTTCATTCATATTATGTCCCGATGGTTTAATCTCTGCAGATAATATTAGCAGTCTTCTTATCTCTCCATCTGTAGCACCGCTCCTCATCGCAGATTTAATATCAATCTCTGTTTCTGAGAAGAGACACGGTCTTATTTTACCCTCTGCTGTCAGTCTTAAGCGGTTGCAGGAGATACAAAAGTGGTCTGATACCGGGCTTATGAATCCTATAGCACCTTTTGCATTTTCAAAACTAAAATAGTTTGCTGGACCAGATTTTTTAAAGCTGATTGGCATTAAAGGTGCAATAGAAGAAACCCTATGTTTTATCTCATCTGTGGGAATATATCTATCATTATTCCAAAATTCCTTTGCGCCTATAGGCATAAACTCAATAAATCTGATGTGATAAGGTGTTATTATTGAAAGGCGAGCGAAATTCTCAATCTCTGCATCATTGAATCCCCTTACAGGCACCATATTTATCTTAATCGGAAGTAATCCCCAGTTTTGTGCTTCTTGAATCCCTGATAGAACCAAATTGATATCTCCTCCTCTCGTTATCTCTTTATATCTTTGTGGATCAAGAGAGTCGAGGCTTATATTTACCCTTTTAAGACCTGCTAAAGCAAGTTGTCGGGCGTATTGCTTCAGTAGATGTCCGTTTGTGGTAAGACTGAGGTCTTCTATGCCGGATATCTCAGAGAGTGATGAAATTAAATAAAGCAGGTTTTTTCTCATGAGAGGTTCGCCGCCAGTAATTCTAATTTTCCTTACGCCTAAATCTGCTGCGATCCTAACAATTCTAATAATTTCTTCATAAGAGAGTATCTCGGCATGCTTGATTGTTTTTACTCCGTCAGACGGCATGCAGTATATACACCTTAAATTGCAGCGGTCTGTAATAGATATTCGCATATAATCAATAATGCGATTATGTTGATCGGTGATATGACTCATTGTTCATCTCACTTTTGGCTTTTAAAAATAAGTTTTATTCAAATCTAAATGTGGATTCAGGCTAAAAACCTGAACCCACTTAAACAAAGATGCGAGATTCCTCTATTAGCTCGACATGGCACTTTTATCTATTTTCTATCTTTTTTTCCTTGAGAGCACCTCTGAAAGCTTCTTTTTTGCCATTTCAGTTTCAGCAGAACGGGGATACTTTTCAATTAGCTTCTCCAATATAATCTTGCCTGTCTTTTTATCGCCTAATTCAAAAAAGCTGTATCCTTGCTTTAACATAGCCATCCTGACCCTATCATTAGTAGGATATTTTCTAATAAAGTTTTCATATGCAAGGATAGCATCTTCATACTTTTTCTCAGAATAGTATGTCTCAGCTATACCAAATTGGGAAAGAACTGCATTTTGATTCTTTGGAAAATCCTTTATTATTCTCTCATATCCTAATCTTGCATCTGCAAACTTTTTTTCCTTGAAGTCTGCCTGTGCAGATTCAAATATCTTCTGGGGATCATTGAGTTCTGTTCTATCAGATGTTTTAGGCTGTGGAGTGGTTGGAGTTTCTTGTGCAGGCTTCTGCTCGGGGAGCGCCTCCTTTTTTTCTGCAGATACAACACCAATCTTTAACTTTATATCATGAAGCTCTTTTTCAATTGCTGCTATTTTAGCATTTTGAAGCTCTCGTTCTGAAAGCATCTCCTTCATACTTTTATCTGAGATATGTTTGCTTTCATCGAGCCTTCCTTTGAGTGTCTGAACCTCCATATGCAGTCTGGATACCTGATCCAGTATAGACCCCTGACTCTCTTTTATTGCACCAAAGGCAGGTTCTTTAACTGCGATCTCTTTCAGGGTGTTCAGCTCAGTTGAGAATTCTGAAACCTTTGTTTTCAAGTCAGATATATCCTTCTGTTGATGGAGAGCCAATACCTTAGTATTTCTTAGGTCATTTCTTAGATTTTCAAGATCAGAGGTAGTGGCACATGCATTCAGAAAAAAGATAAGAAATAATGATAAAAGAAAAAGGCTTATACTTTTTCTTTTTTTTCTAAACTTTAAATTTTTAATCATTTAACGAACTCCTATTAAAACAAAATGAGCCCTTCTATTTTTTGCCCAGCAGGCTTCACTGCTCTCCTTGCAGCTGGGCTTTTCTTCGCCGTAGCTCACAGTCTCAATACTTTTTGAGGGAATGCCTAATGTCATAAGATAATTTTTTACAGCAGTAGCTCTTCTATCGCCGAGCCCAAGATTGTATTCATTAGTGCCTCTTTCGTCACAATGTCCTTCTATGATAACTTTTATATTCTTGTTTTTTGAGAGTATTTGTGACAATTCCTTTATCGTAGCTTTCGATTCCTCTGCAAGGTCATACCTATCATACTCGAAATAAACATCCCTTAATTTTTTCTGGATTTCCCTTATAGTGGATTCTATATCATGAGGTGTTGCCTTGACTAATTCCCTTTCAGTTATTGTCTCGCCAGGTATCCTTCTTAAGTCATCTTTAGGTTGTGTCTTTAGCCTCTCATCCTTTTTAGCATCTGCTTGTTCTTGGTTCACCATAGCATCTTGAGGTGAAGGTGCAACCTTTTTTTGAGAACATCCAAAAAAAATCAGGCTATTCAAGATAAGCAAAGCCAAGACCGTAAAAATCAATTTTTTCATTTTAACCTCCAAAGCAAAAACATTTACATTTGATTATACAAACAAAAGCGTCTATAAATAAACCCTTTCCGAAAAATAGAGCTTTCTTTTTAGGATTTATCAGTTATTACAATATTGCTTCAAAAATTGCCCTGTATATGAATTTTGACTTTTTAGTAATCTATCAGGAGTGCCTTCGAATAATACCTCTCCACCTCTTTCTCCACCTTCGGGACCGAGGTCAATAACCCATTCTGCTTGACTAATAACATCAAGGTTATGTTCGATGATCACGACTGTATTATTTTTTGATATTAGCTTGTTTATTATCCCCATAAACATCATCACATCTCTATAATGAAGTCCTACGGTAGGCTCATCCAAAATATAAAGAACCCCCTTATTAAAAGAAGGGCTAATAGCATTTTCTAATTCAGCACATATTTTAAGCCTTTGGGATTCACCTCCTGAAAGGGTCGTTACTGGCTGACCGAGCTTTAAATATCCCAGCCCTATTTCCCTTAATATTTCCATTTTAGATGTTATTTCCGGTTGTTTCTGGAAAAATTCTAAAGCTTCATTAACGGTCATTTCTAATATATCGTGAATATTTTTGCCTTTATATGTAATCTGCAATATCTCATCTTTATATCTTCTGCCTTTACAGTCCTCACATCTTACATAAATATCTTCAAAGAAATACATCTCCATTCTTTGATACCCTTCTCCTTTGCAAGTCTCGCATCTGCCACCGAGCACATTGAATGAGAAAGAACCAGGTTTAAGATTCAATTTTAAGGCTTCTGGCTGTCCTGCATATAATTTTCTGATAGGGTCGAACATTTTCAGATAGGTCAAAGGGTTGGAGCGAGGCGTTTTCCCCACCGGACTTTGGTCAATAAGTCGCACCCCCCTCAGTTTTTCAATACTATCTATTGATTGATAAGGGAGTGGTTGTTCAGCTTCAAGCTTAAAGTGCCTTGCGGCAGCCCTATATAGCGTTTCTACTATCAAACTGTTTTTCCCTGAACCTGAGACTCCTGAGACAACCGTCAGTGCATTTAGAGGGATTTTTACATTTATATTTTTTAGATTATTTCCAGAAGCACCACTTAAGGACAAAAAGTTCTTCTTTGGGACATTATGTTCTTTATTATTAAAATTAATATATGCTTCGCTTCCTAAATAATTGGCAGTTAAGGTGTCAGACTTTAAAAAATCTTGTATTATTCCGTTAAAAATAACCTCGCCTCCAAGATGGCCGCCGTCGGGACCCAGTTCGATTACCCAATCACTGTTAGCTATCATATCTTTATCATGTTCCACCAGTATTATGGTATTTCCGATAGAAACAAGGCGTCTTATAATATCCATTATTTTTTTTGTATCTCTTGGATGCAAGCCTATAGTAGGTTCATCAAGCACATATAAGGTACTAGTCAAGGCTGAAGCAAGCTGATTAGAAAGATTAACCCTCTGATATTCCCCACCTGAAAGGGTCTTTGCTTGACGGCTCAAAGTAAGATAGCCAAGCCCAACATTATCAAGAAAATTTAGTTTTAACAAAATCTGCTTTATAACTTCTTTTGAGATATCCCTCTGCATTGCAGTTAGATTAAGTTTATTAAACCACTCAATAATCTTTGAGATAGGCAGGTCAGAGACCTCTGCTATATTTAATCCGCTAATCTTAAAAGATAGAGCGTCTTCACATAACCTTGCGCCTTTGCAGTCAGGACAAACAACAGGTGAACGGTATCTGCTCAATAATACTCTAATATGGAGTTTATATCTCTTTGTCTCGAGTTCTTTGAAAAAATCATCTATTCCGTAAAAGTGCTCATTGCCATTATAGATAATTTCCTTTTCATTTTTTGATAATTCGATATATGGTTTAAAAATATTCACATCGCTTTTTTTGGCACCTTTGATCATCTGCTGTTTCCACCATCTATAAGCAGGCAGTTCCCATAGTTCAATAGCACCATCATTGAGAGATAGATACTTATCAGGGAAGATAAGGTCTTCATTATAAAGAAGCACATTGCCAAATCCATTGCACTTAGGGCATGCACATAATGGATGATTAAAAGAAAATAAGACAGGAGAAGGTTCTGAAAGAGAATAGTCACAGCTATCGCACATATTTTTGGATGTGAATTTAAGTGTGGTAAATGTTGCATAAGCAGATTCTTCGCTGGTTGTTTTTTTCACATTATTTGAAGCTTTGTATATTAGTATTTTTAAGCTCTCATTGCCCTGTTTCCATGCAGTCTCAATTGAATCTGAGAGTCTTAACTCATCTTTTATAATCAATCTGTCTAAAACTACTTGTTTATCTCCTGTAATATCTCCAATAAGGTCATCCATATCTTTAATTTCTCCTTCAACAAAAATCCTGCTAAACCCTTTTTGCATGAGACCTTCAAGACTTTCGCTTGTATTAAAAAGGATAACAGCCCTTTGTCCATTGTAATTATTGAGCAAATATTCAATTATCATGGATGGATGCCATTTTCTGATTTCTGAGGAGCATTTTGGACAATAAGCAGTAGAAATTCTTGAATATAGAATTCTCATTAGATCGTAAACCTCTGTAAGCGTTCCAATAGTAGAACGGGAACCTTTCACAGGATTTTTTTGTTCAAGGGCTATTGAAGGCCTGATATTATATATTGCATCAACATCGGGTCTGTCCATTTTTTCTAAAAAAAGACGGGCATAAGTGGAGAGTGACTCTATATATCTCCATTGACCTTCTGCAAAAATAGTATCAAAAGCAAGTGATGATTTGCCTGAGCCAGAAACGCCTGTAACAGCTATGATTTTGTTATGAGGTATTGCCAGACTGATATTTTTAAGGTTATTCTGTCTGGCCCCTTCGATTATTAATTCTCTGGATGCCATCAAATTATTTTAACATTTTACCTTAGACGAGGGAAAAACCTATTATTCAAAGTAGAAATAATGATACAATGTAAAAGTAATACCTTGATAACCAGATTGAGCTATTTTCATTATTAAAGCCAGAAGGACATATGTCCCTTCAGTCAAAAAAAGGAATTTTGAAAAAAGAATCACACCATTTTTTATTTTAGCTGCAAGGCAAGACTTTGATCTTTTCATAAAAGGTATTTAAAAATGAAATTATGGCAAAAATTTTCTAAAGTTGAGTATATTTTGATATGAAATCCCGCGGAGAATTAATAGATGAATTAGCTTCATTATGCGGTATTGTCTTTGAATACTGGGATTTCTTTGGTAACAGATATGTTGCCTCTTTCGATACAAAAGAGGCTATTTTACGCTCAATGAAACTGAAAATTGATACCCCAGAGCAGATTATTGCTGAGATAATCAAGATTCATGATAAACCATGGTTGTCTGTTATCGAACCAGTTAAAGTAATATCAATCAACAATCAGCCATTTAGGATATCAGTCTATATCACTCTTCCTGAATGGCAAGAGAAATCTCTTTTCATATCCTGCCTTGTTGAGGATGAATATGGCAGAAGTGATGAATTTGCATTTTCATGGGATTCCCTTCATCTCTTAGACCAGAAATGGATTAATGGTCAGAGATATATAAAGACCGAAATTTATGATATAGCCCACAGAGATATAGGCTATTATACACTATTTATTAAATGTATCAGCGCCGCAGGTGAGTTTTCAGGGAGAACAAGGATTATAATAACGCCTGATACCTGTTATATTCCTCCCATTATTCAAGATGAATACAGGAAGCTCTGGGGTATTACGATTAACCTATATTCAATCAACTCAGAAAGGAATTGGGGCTGTGGAGATTTTACCGATCTTAATGAGATGTTAAAATGGCTTTTTGAATTGGGGGGGGATTTCATAGCCGTTAATCCGTTACATGCCCTTTCAAATAAAATGCCATATGACATAAGCCCTTATTCGCCTATCAGCAGACTTTATAAAAATTTTATTTATCTCGATATAGAGAGGCTGCCTGATGTCACTGAATCTGATGTTGCACAGGTTTTTATGCGAAAAGATTTCTTCAAGGCTGAATTAGAAAGACTACGGAATACAGATTTGATTGATTATGAGGCTATTGCTGCTCTAAAAGAGAGCATATTAAGATACGCCTTTGAAATATTTTATGAAAGGCATTACAAGAAAGCAACACAGAGATGGTGGCAATTTGAAGCTTATCTAAAAGAAGAGGGAAAGCCTCTTCAGTCTTTCTGTTTATATCTAACTCTTTACAAAAAAAATAATCTCGCCGATTGGAAATTATGGGGAGAAGAATATCGAAGTCTATCAGAAGAGATATTAGAAAGGCTAATCTATGAGCATGAAAAAGAGATATTATTTTACAGCTATATTCAGTGGTTAATAGATTTGGAAATAAAAAATCTTTCCGAATTTTGCAAACAATCTTCACCATTGGGACTTATGTTCGACCTTGCTATTGGTTCTACTTCGGTAGGGAGCGATGTCTGGGATTATCAGGATGTCTTTGCATTAGGCATCAAGGTAGGGGCTCCACCTGATGATTTCAACCCTACGGGTCAGGACTGGGGATTCCCACCTTTAATCCCTCAAATTTTAAGATATACCGGTTATGAATTCTTTATACAGACCATCAGAAAGACAATGAAACATGCAGGGGCTTTAAGAATAGACCATGCTCTGGGGATGTTTAGATTATTTTGGATACCTGAAGGAAGATTGCCAACAGAGGGAGCTTATGTAGTATATCCTTCGGAAGATCTTTTAAGAATAATAGCTTTAGAAAGCGTTAGAAATAAAACATTAGTTGTCGCAGAAGATCTAGGAACCGTAGGCGAAAATGTTTACGATCGTTTGCAGGGACTTAATATGTTATCGTATAAATTATTATATTTCGAAAGAAACTATCCCGACCCTTCCTTTAAGCCTCCATGGGCTTATCCACAAAAGGCTTTATGTGCAATAACAACGCATGACCTCCCCACATGCACTGGCTTTTGGGCTGCCAATGATATAGAGCTTAAGAAAACACTAGGGTTATATGTTAAGGAAGATAAGTATCTTAAACATCTGAGTGAAAGAAAGAGAGATAAAGAACTTCTTTTAAGGGCGCTTAATGATCAAGGAATTCTTCATGAGGATTATTTAGGGAGGTTAAAACCTTTGGAAATGAGTCAATATCTCTGTCTTGCTATCTATGAATATCTTGCAAGAACTCCTTGTATGCTTGTTTCAGTAAGCCTTGATGATATTATAGGCACAGTAAATCAGCAAAACCTACCCGGTGTAGTTGAAACATACCCATGTTGGAGGCAGAAGACCCCTGTTAAATTAGAAGAAATTATTTCTGCTGACCGCTTTAAAATGTTAGGTGAGATTTTTAAGAGGAATAACCGTTAAGCATTTACGATCACCCAAATATAATGATAAATTCACTCAAATGTTATGCTGAACTTGCCGAACCATTATTGATGCATCATCCTTTAACAAAGATTTAGCTCAGATCACGCCCCATGCTTAGGGTGACTTTTTAGCAGCACTTTATCAGGTTATCATTATATGAACTTAGGATTACTATGGTTTTAATAAAAAGATACGGGTTGACTATCGGTGATTATTTGGGTCTGATTCTTAATGGAATTTTTGATATATTTAGGCAGTGAAAACATATTAATATGTGTCTCGGAATCATAAAATTTTAAGCTATCTTTAATATCATCTATTTTATTTTCAATTTCTTCTGAAGACAACTTAAGAGGGTCTGATTTTTTTGAGGCAAGAATAAATCCCCAAGGCGTAAAAAAAGAAGGGATATTTGTTATATAAGGTCTTACGATTGGGAATACTTCCATAAGGGTCTTGGTTATCATACTGAAGATATTCAAGTTATGCACTGCAGTAGATGCAGCTTGAGTAACGGCTATCCCCCCCTCATTTAAATGTTCATAAACGATATTGTAAAATTCTTTGGTGTATAGCATAATAGCTGGCCCATTTTCTGTAGGCTCTGGCAAATCGAGCACAATAATATCAAAAAAATCTAATTTTCTAAGAAAGCTTCTAGCATCATCAAAATAAACCCTAACCTTTTTATTCTCGAATGCACCCTGATGCCATTCAGGGAGGTATTTTTTGCTGATATCAACAGCCTCTTTATCAAGATCAGCAATGACTATTTCTTCTATAGAATTATATTTCAGTATTTCTCTTGCGGTGGCACCTTCACCGCCACCAGCCACAAAAACCCTTTTAGGTAAATCATGTGAAACAATTGCAGGATGGATAATCGCCTCATGATAAATAAACTCATCTGATTGAGCAGACTGCATCTTACCATCTAAAATAAGGCATTTGCCGAAAGCACCTGATCTTATGATTTCAATATTCTGAAATTCAGAGGGCTTGTTATAAATTATTTCTTGTAGAGAATAAAAGGCGCCTTCTTCATCGCTTGTTTGTTCAAGAAACCATTTGAAATTCAGCATCGCACACCTTATGTGGGAGTCTCTCATTAAAAGGAGAAAGGATTCCTCTTTTCATCTCAAAAACAGATGGATTCTTGCTCTCAAATTTTTCTATGAGGTATTGAGCTGCTATTTCTGGTTTAATTATATCGCCGCATGTGAAAATATCAACAGCAGCATATGCATATTCTGGCCATGTATGGATTGATAGATGAGATTCTGCTATTACAACCACGCCGCTTATTCCAAAGGGATTAAATTCATGGAAGGAAACATCGACGATTGTGGCTTTTGCTTGTTTTGCTGCATTAACTAATGAGTCTTTAACTCTGTTTAAGTCTTTTAAGACATCAGGATTACAATCCTTCAATTCCACCAAAAGATGGGTACCTAAAGCATACAATTTCCTACCCTCCCTCAAGTTTAGAATCGAACAAAAGCAATGCTTCAAGCTAAATATCATATAGTAAAGAGCATGTTATTGTCAAGGGAGAAAAATTGGTGGGTAGTGTAAAATTTTCTGTGTAAAAATTGAAGATAGTAAAAAAGAGGTGAGAAGAAGAACAAGACCAATGAGTTGTTTCAATAATAAGCAGAGCATAGAAAGAATCCTCTATGCAGTGTTAAACCATCTGAATGAACAATGAGGGAAAAAGCCCTTAAAAGAATTTACACAAAAAGATTGACACTAACAAAAAAGCTATTCCTATTGCATACAGAAAATTCTATCTATTTTTCAGAAGAAAAAAGATAATTGATTTTCATAATAAAATAGAGTAATATCATGTAATATAAGGTATTTTTAGGGGTTCATTTATTCTATAAACAGATTTTAAATTAAATTCTATTTCCAAATTATATAATTAAGAGGTTATGGTCAGTTATGAAGAGATATATATCTGTTGAAGACGATAATGAACAAACAGCCTCAAATATTAAAGTTAGTCTGAAAGATACAAATAATATCTCAGGGCTACAGAGATATTATTTAACAAAAGAAAACTTCCATCAGATTGATAAAAACTTACTCCTTTCTCATCAGGAAGTCAATTTTAGCATTTTTATCAGTAAAGATTTTGATTTTAAAGCCGCCTTTGAAGCAACACTTCAATCACCGAAAAAAATATCTTCTGAGATATTAGATATGCAAGGGGATATTTTTATAAAAGCCTGCGATATCCCTCTTTACAGTAAATATTTAGAATCCCTTCAAGAGGCTGATATTACAGACCAATTGTAACCTCTCACATTATTTTGACTAAAATTCTCACATTATATTGAACAATACA
>DYHD01000052.1 GCA_020724365.1 Thermodesulfovibrio yellowstonii
TTCATAGTTTACACCCCTTTCTTGGATTATATCCGTATTTTTGTTGTTCCAAAAAATGGGGTGCAGGTCACTTATGTAAGCGTTATACAGATTTCTTTCTCGCCTCCCTGTAACGTCTTACTTCTTCGAAATACTTCTTTTGTTCTTTAAGCTTGATGTCCGATTCAGGAGCATCTTCTAATAAATCATAAAGTGACCATTCATAATGTGGATCTAATCCGTTATGACAGGTGTCGCATAAGGTAATAAGATTATCTTCATGTGTGAACCCGCCTTCTCCAAAAGGACGAATATGATGGACGTGAAGTTCGATATCGACGTAGTTATCTGGTCGCCTGCCACATACCTTGCACTTAAATTTATCCCGTTTTATTATTGCCATTCGTTTTTTGGATGTAGGTGCTTTCTTAAAAATAGATTCTGATACGATGCTAAGACCCATGAATCCTCCTCTGCCCAACTGAACCGATGGAGACGGCTTTAAGCTAAACGGAAGCAATTGGGAAGCAACTTCCTCAGCAACGAGTGCGTGTCCGCCTGAGATATACCATTTAGCAAAATCGTCTACATCATTGACTACACAGAAAGGTATTCCAAATTCAATCCAATAGTCGGCCATTCGATCTGCTTTGACGAAGGAAAACTGACGAAGTTCTATTTTGTGGTCCTCGTCAGCCCACTCAACCCACATCGTCTGGCCACCAAGTTCAATTTGTCCATTCGGCGATGCAGAAAATATTAGTGAATAGTATTTTTTGTCAGCTTGAATTTTATCTTTTAGATATTCCATTTTGTACGCCTAATCGCGGCGGTAAGCGGCCGCCTCAAGGGCGATTCCGTCTTGACTGACTGGTTTTTTGCCCGACCGAAGCGAGGGGAAGAACCAGTTATTATGTCTTCCTTTCTCTCTTTTCCCAATAGTTGGGACCTCTGCTGAGGTGCATTACAGCGATTATAAATATCTCTTTATCTGTAATTTGGTATATAACCCCGTAAGGGAAACGATTTGTCAAACATCTTCTAGTATTTGCAGAAAGTTGAGTACAAGCATGAGGAAAGGAAAGAATATTTTGAATTGCCAAATAGACTTCTTTCGTAAATTCTATTCCGAGACCATTTTGGCACTTGTTATAATAAGCGATAGCTTCATTTAACTCCTTTTCGGCATCGGGATGGAAAGAATATTTCAAGAACTTTACCTGCCAAGTATTTTTTTAAATACTTTATCGCCTGGTATCGTTTTTACTTTGCCACTTTTTATTTCTTCAACCCTCTTTTCTGCCTCCGCTACCCACAATTCGTCTATTTCTTTCTGTAAGGGATGAAGGCTTCTGAGAAGTTTATCTACAAGTTGCGCCCTTATCTCGACTGGCAGCAAAACTGCTTCTTCAAAAAGTTCCTTGGTATTTATCATGTCCTCCCCATAAAATATGCTTTATTTTAGCATATCATGTTTGCCGATTATAATAAATATATCTTTTTGTGCAGCATAACATATAATATACCAACTTGGTATTTTCTCCCTTTATGATAAAAATATTAACACATTAATACAAAAAATAATAGCAATACTTGGTATTTTGTGGTAATATGGACTAAAAAGCAAGTTGGTATAATGTCCGATTTCAGCCACCGGCGTAGCCGATCGGCTGAAAGGAGTTGTTAGGCGATTACCTGACATGCAGTTCATACTTTTGAACAAGTCCATCCCAATAAGACCACCCCCACCCATCAAGCTTACCATCCATCACCACAAGTGGAGTCAACTCGTCGTCTGTAATTGCTCCATCAGAGCGATTCTTATCGGTGTAGTAAATGAGGAGTTCAAAAGTATGTCCTTGTGATTTGTACATTTCTGAATTTCTTCCGTGCGGTCAATTAGAAAAAACCCAAATCCTGAATCTTTCAGGACAGGCGTCTCGCTTGTCCTACCAGTGCCAATATTTTTTGATATATCCAAATCGGGATTTGGGTAAAATTAAGAAAATCATCTGAATAATTGGGGTTTCCCATTGAATAATTAGGGACAGGCTCAACACTATTCGGCATAAATATTGCTTACTACTACCAATTTTAATAACAGTTTAATGCAATGGTGTAACTCATTATATTTTAAAGGAAAAATAATTCTAGACTTTTCAATACCTCTTATGTAATAATTGAACCATGCCTGATGGTTCAATCAATAATAGAGGTAAAAGACATAGTAAGAGACATAAGAGAAACCCTATTCCAGAAAGTGCACTTCAGGGATTCAAATATTTCAAAGTATTATCTCCCATGCTTCAACGTCTTCGTTCAGAAAAAGACCACCATAACAGAAAATTCTACTTTGACGAATATATTACTTTATTTTTACTTTACTTTTTCAATCCTATTGTTACAAGCCTTCGTGCTATTCAACAAGTTTCGGGACTAAAGAAGGTGCAGAAGGTTTTGGGAATAAGGAGAGTCAGTCTTGGTTCATTATCTGAGGCCAGCTTTGTTTTTGATTCTGAGCTTATTGCACCTATAATACAACAACTGGCTGAGCAGGCTATCCCTTTAGAGACAGACCCCAAGCTTAAAGCCATTGAAAAGCAACTGGTAGCTGTAGATGGTTGTTTACTTCATGCCTTACCAAAGATGTTCTGGGCATTATGGCTTGATGATAAACATAAAGCTGCAAAAATTCATCTTGAACTGGACATCATAAAAAGTGTTCCTATAAGGGCAGATATAACAGATGCAAATGCTAATGAAAAAGACAATCTCAGGAAATCCCTCAAGCCAGAGAAATTCTATATATTGGATGCTGGTTATGGCCAATACAGTCTTTTAGAGGATATTATTAAAATTAAAAGTTCCTTTGTAGTCCGTTTGAGAGATAATGCTGTATGGGAGACCATAAAGGAAAGACCTATAACAGAGGCTGACCGTTTAGCAGGTGTGCAGAGGGATATACTTGTTCGTTTAGGCAGTCCCAAGCGTCAGGATGACTTGTCCATGCCTGTAAGGGTAATAGAGATTTTTCACAAAGGCTCATCCAACAGACCACGACAATCAAGGGTTTCCTCTAAGAAGACCTTTCGCACTGCTGAATCAGACTATACCATGCTTGTGGTAACAGACTGCATGGACTTATCCTCTGAGATTATAGCACTTATTTATTGTTACAGATGGCAGATAAAATTATTTTTCCGCTGGTTTAAATGTATATTGGGATGCACACATCTCTTGTCGCATTCAGGAAATGGTGTTTCACTACAAGTCTATTGCGCACTTATTGCAAGCATGTTAATTACACTCTGGGCTGAACGTAAGCCTACAAAACGAACATTTGAAATGCTTTGTTATCACTTTATGGGATGGGCTGATGATGAACTTTTTAATCATATAGAAAAGCTTAAACAGGCTGACAATACAAAGAAAAACACATAAGCATTAGAGGGGGTTCTTTTTTCTCTCTTTCGCCATAGCTATTGCTTTGCCTTTTTGCAAATATTAATCTCTTTCAGATATTGTTTGCCTGAGTCTCTGCTAATAAATAACACATGTTGATTATCCTTTATCTGCTTTGTTGTGCCTTGTAACCTTATCTAATTTCATAATATTGATAATATTGGCAATATCGCAATATCCATGCCGAACAGTAAATGAGGTCTTCTTTCCTACTCGGCCATTGGTCGCAAGAATTCATTCAAAGGTAGTCGATGACTGAATATGATAAACTTAAAGGCACAAAATATTCATGGATGTTATCTGATGCCTTTAAGACTTTTTGACAATTCTTTCTGAACAAGAAGGTTTCAGCAAGGATGAAGAAAATAATATATGGTAAAATTCAATAATCATATGACAATTCGTGAGCAGACACAAAAGATAGAAAAGCAAGTGCTTAATCCCTATGCCTGTCTGAGCGCTAATAGCAAGGGCAGGGCAAAGCCCGAGAAGGATGATGATATAAGAACCTGTTTTCAAAGGGACAGAGACAGGATTATCCACTCAAAGGCATTTAGGAGGTTGAAGCATAAGACACAGGTTTTCCTTGCTCCAAGAGGCGACCATTATCGAACAAGACTTACACATGTGCTTGAGGTATCTCAGATCTCTCGCACAATAGCTAAGGCATTGAGATTTAATGAAGACCTTGTGGAGGCTATTGCCCTTGGACATGACTTAGGACATACGCCTTTTGGACATGCTGGTGAAGCAATACTCAGAGAGATTCATCCTGAAGGTTTTGATCATTATAAACAGAGCTTGAGAGTTGTAGATATTCTTGAAAAAGATGGACAAGGACTTAATCTGACCCTCGAAGTGAGGGATGGAATATTGAAGCACTCAAAGGGCAAAGGGCTAATAATACCTGAAAATAAAAAATCAAAGCCTATCACGCGTGAAGGAGAGATAGTTCGCATCTCAGATATCATAGCTTATGTAAACCATGACCTTGACGATGCAATAAGGGCTGGGGTCATAAAAATAACCGATGTTCCTAATAAGATAATCAAGATTGTAGGAGATGGCTATTCAAAGAGGATTGATTCAATGGTTAGAGATGTAATAATGACATCTCAAGAATCAAAAATAGCCTTAAGTGAAGAGATGTCTTTTGCTATTTACAGCCTTAGAGATTTTTTATACGAAAGAGTCTATGAGAGCGACGGGATAATCAAAGAGTTTAATAAGGCAAAGGGCATCTTGAGTGCATTATATGAATATTATTTTAAGCATATAGAGGAGATTTCTAAAGTTGAACTCCCTTCAGATGCAGGACAGAAGCATAAAATTGTTTGCGATTTCATTGCAGGCATGACTGATGGCTTTGCCCTCATGACTTATGAAAGGTTATTCCTACCCGAGAGATGGACGGTCTTATAAATAATGATTCTATCTATTATCTAAAAGAATACAAAGATATATGGTATTATTACTTTAAGAGTTCAGAAAAGGGGTCAGTTTCATGAAACAATATAAACTAATTGTATAAAAACATCCTGATGGTGCTACGCTGCATACCTATTGGGCCCCAGAAATTATAGTCTGAGGTAGTAAAGATATGGACAAAAATATCAATCAAATATAGATTTGCATATGAAAACAAAAGGATATATTTTAACAAGATGGAGTGTTCCGTTTGCTGGGTTCCTACTTACTCTAATGGGGGGGATCTCCTATGCTTGGGGTATTTTTACTGTTCCTATGATGGATAAATTTGGATGGACCAAAGCAGATGCTGCCCTGCCATTTACTGTTTATATGCTAATGTTTGCTTTGACCATGATTCCAGCAGGGAAGCTTCAGGATATGATAGGGCCAAGAAAGGTTGCTGCGATGGGAGCACTGCTGTTCTTCCCAGCTTATTGCCTAGCGGCATTAGTTAGTTACTTTCCATATACTTGGTGGCTGGTAGTAACCTATGGCGTTATCGGTGGAGTGGCATGTGGTACGGTTTACGCTTGCAGCGTCCCGCCTGCCAGGAAGTGGTTCTCAGATAAACCGGGTCTTGCCATTTCATTTGCTGTGATGGGTTTTGGGCTTGCAGCCGCGGTCTTTGCACCTCTTAAAGCAGGATATTTGATACCTACTTATGGGATAGAAGGAACTTTTCTTATTCTTGCTATCACAACTTCAGTGGTGTGTCTCTTTGCCGCGTGGCTAATAAGGAATCCTCCTGATGATTGGAAGCCCCCGATGTCAGAACACCACAAGAAAGCAGAGCAGATAAAAATAATTATTCAAGAGGCTACCCCAAGAGATCTCATCAGGAGTCCCATATTCTACATTATGTGGTTTGCATTTGCCCTATTAATATCCGGCGGACTGACGAGTATAAAGATCATCCCTCCCTATGGGGAATTAGTAGTTAGGTTGACACAGATGGAAGCATCTATAGCGATTGCTATTTTTGCCTACTTTAACGGTTTTGGTAGACCGCTTGCTGGTTTTTTAAGTGACAGGGTTGGAGCAGTGCGGGTTATGATTTACACCTATATTATACAAACAGTAACACTCCTTTGTAGTCCTGTTTTCGCAGTAACATTACCAACATTATATATCGCTGCGGCATTGATAGGCTGGAGCTTCGCAGTTACTCTATCATTGTTCCCGGTGTTGACTGCTTCATGTTTTGGCACAAAGCACATGGGGATTAATTACGGACTGGTATTTACTGCCTTTGGAGTTGGCAGTCTTTTACCTGCAGTAGGTTCATGGATATTTGATATTACGGGGAGCTACACTCTGGTATTTGTTCTCTTGGGGATATTAGCCTGGGTAGGTTTGATTTTATGTGTAAGTCTTAGGAAAAAGTATGCACTCAGGTAGTAATCAGGACGCGGGTCGCAGTTCTTCAAAGAGGTGAACTGGTAAGAATAAAGCTGTTTTGTTGCACACTAAAGAGTTCCGACCCTAAAATAAAGGTTATTGCACTAATAAATTACTTTTCAGGACAAAGGTTTTTCAATGAACAATACCTATATTTTGAAGTCAGTCTTTAATTGTTTGAAATATTTAGGGATTCTTTTATAGTTGCTAAAAGGCTAGCTGCTGAAAATGTCTTCCTTATGATATTGCCTTCTATAGCACTATTGAAGTTGAGCGATACGATATCTTGATTTAATCCATTTAAGAATATCATTTTAACATCAGGCTTTAGAATTTTCATGAAATCAGATACCTTTGAACCGTTTTTGAGGGAATTTTTCGGATTAATTATTATAACATCAATCTTATCATTATATTTTAGGATTTGGGCGGCTTCTTCTCCATTCATAGCCTGAATAACCTTATATCCAGAACCTTCGAGTATATCTTTTATCAGGGTGTTTATAACCTCATTATCTTCTACTACTAAAATCGTATATGTTAATGTAGAAGTTCCTTCCCCTTTTTTAGAATCTGTTAAATCCTTGAAACTCATAAGATAAGGTAGAAATATTCTAAAAGATGTAAAACCGTTATGGCTCGATACGGTTATGAAACCATTATGTTGTTTTATAATGCCATAAACTATTGAGAGTCCAAGACCGCTCCCCTTGCCTACCTCTTTAGTAGTATAGAAAGGTTCAAATATCCTATCTATTATTTTTTCATCAATTCCGCCGCCTGAATCTGTATAAGAAATCAAAACATATCTGCCTGCAACTCCAAACCCATGCGTTTCTCTGAATTTATAATCAATATCAACAAGTTCAGTACTAATCTTAACAACCCCCTGACCACCCATTGCATCCTCAGAGTTAGAAAAAAGGTTTAGAAGCACTGTTCTAATCTGATTAGGGTCAGCCATGACTGTAGGACTTTCTTTAGCTAAGTCTAATTCAATAATAATATTGTGATTTAATTGTTCTTTTATAAATTTTTTAAACTCCATTATTGCTTGATTAATATCCAACAAAACAGCAACAGAACGAGTTCTCTGGCTGAAGGTATTGAGGTCTCTGACTATGTGAGCACCTCGGTTTGCCGAGAAAAGAAGCTTATCAATATAGGATTTAGTTCGCTCGTCATGTCCTATTTGCATCTTCAATAATTCAGCAAAGCCTATGATGCCACTAAGAATATTATTAAATTCATGGGCAACTCCTTTAGCAATCTGCTCTATTGCATCCATTTTTAGCATGAATAACTTTGATTGTCCATCAAAAGGACAGTTATCTCTCTTTATAGATGCAATAGTGATCAGTAAATCACCAGTTCCTTTTTTGGAATAGTTTAAGAAAGCAGAGATAACTAAAATTATCCTATTATAGTTATTGTCTAAGAAAACAATCTCATGTCCTCGGCAGGCTCCCTCGGCTTGGATATCATGAATGATCTTATCTTTAATATCTCTGTTAGCAAAAAGGTCTTCAAAGAGGTTCTTTTTGAGTAATTGCTCTTTTGTATCGAAGGCTGATAATTCAAGAGCTTTCTTGCTAACATCGAGTAAATTCCCATCTTTATCACTTATAAAAATTATATCACTGGATTCATTCAAGAGAAATGAAAAAGATTCTTTGGTCAATAAAAGGGTTTTAGAGCTTGGAAATGCATCTGTAATATCGTAAAAGGTTAGACAGAGAAATTTTTTACTGCCTAAATTGCATTTTGATGGATAGACCTCGAAGGTTTTATTTTCAACAGAGTTTAATTTAAGATTAAAAATAAAAAAATCCTTTTGTCCTGCAAATACCCTTATAAACTCTAAGAGGAGCTCTTTATCGTGAATATGCAAAAGGTTGATAATATTTTTATTTATCAAATCTTCTAAGGTTACTCCAAAAACAGAAAAGGCGCGGATATTAGCATCTACTATTCTGCCTGTTTCAGGGTCAATTAAGAGGCGAGGTTCTCTGCTTTCATAGAAGATATTTCTATATAATGGCTCTAAGTTATCTGTAAATTTTTTATCCATAAGCATTTTGTTAAAGTTAAGTTATTTTTAATTCAATCAAAAGCATTTAAATTCATTTTACATGCTTAAACTTTTCTTTGCAATATGTTTTTAAATTCCTTTGATAGAACAAGCTTCTGGACTGTCTAAGATTTTAATATAATAAACAGTTGAGATGCCTTCCCTGCCATTGCATACAAAAAAGTTCTATTAGAAGAGGCGTCTCGCCTATCCTGAAAGATGACCCCCTTCGACAAGCCTTCGGCATGAGCTCAGTCGAACGCTCAGGGTGACTGTCATGGTGAGCCCTTCGATAGACTCAGGACAAGCTTGTTGAACTATCCTAACTAGATTAGGGATGTTTAAAAAATTCTATATCGGGATTTGGGTTTTGGTAGCTTCTTGACTTTTATAAATAATAGTTGTTTATAATAATATGAATTATAGGTTTTTATCATTAAATACTGTATATATATGTTTTAATATATATATTTAACTATAATGATATCAGTTTATTAAGTCCTAAAACAGAGATAGGATTGTAAACTCTTTGATTTATCTGTCATTTTGAATACCCTGTCTGCGTGCCTGCCTGAGCGAATCTGCTTACAGTCAGGCTACGCATAGGTAGGCAAAGGGTGTGTGAAATCTTTGTTGGAAACCAGCAAGGCTTGTCCCGAACGAATGCGAGGGATTCGGAATGACAGCTTTCTACCTCTGTTTTTCGGTTAAGTAGCAAAGAATAAAAAATTAAAATTAGGGGAGTTCTATATGTCTTCGGCAACTGTTAAGTTTCAACCTGAGTATTCACAACCAATACTTCAGGAGATTATGGAAAAATCAGGTCAGAATCTGTTGTCCTGTTATCAGTGCCGCCGTTGTGCAGCGGGCTGTCCGGTAAGTGATGAGGCAGGCGTTACTCCTGACAGACTAATAAGGATGATCGTTTTTGGTCAAAAAGATGAAGCACTTAATAATTTATTGGTATGGAGATGTGTAGCATGTTATACCTGCGGTGAAAGATGTCCAAATAATATCCAGACAGCTAAAATCACAGAGACATTGAAACAGATGTCTAAGAAAGCACATCTTGAAGCCTTAAGCCCTAAAATTGCTTCATTTCATGAAGCCTTTATTAAATCTGCAATTGACAATGGCAGGCTTAGTGAGATGGATTTAATGATGACTTATGGCAAGAAAAACGCCCAGCATGAACTTAAAAAAGGCGGCGGCTGGAAGGCTGTCATTGCTGAACTCAAAGGTCAGGCAAAACTTGGCTTAGCATTATATAAGAAAAAGAGGGTGCATCTGGGTTCAGAAAAGGTAAAAAATTTGTCTGAGATTAAAAAGCTTTCGAAAAAAGCTGAGGAATTAAAATAAAGAGAGCTTTATTAATACAGCTTGATATAACTGTAGGAAGGTAAAAATCTAAAATAATGCAGATGATGCACTAAGTTATTAGTAAAGGATTTTTTATTACTGAGTGCTTTTTCTGCTGATATTTTGCTATAGAGGTAATTTTATGAAAATAGCGTATTATCCAGGATGTTCTTTACATGCTTCATCGGCATTCTATGATGTTCAAACCCAAATGGTTGCTAAGCGTTTGGGGGTTGAACTCGTGGAACTTGAAGATTGGAATTGCTGTGGTGCAACTTCAGCGTGCAAGACTGATAATTTTTTATCAATCGCACTGCCTGCCCGCAATATTGGAATTGCTGATGCCAGTGGACTAGATGAACTTGTTATACCATGTTCATCATGCTATAGCAGAACTCTGGTATCACAGAAAGTCTTAGCAGACAATTCAGATTTAAGAGATACAATTAATAGTGAACTTACAAAAAAGGTTTCCGGAAGAATCAGAGTATTAAGCATTATTGAACTCATACTGAAGCAGCTCAATTCAAAGGACTTTTCTGAAAAGCTCAAATATAAGCTCGAGGGTTTTAAACCTGCCTGTTATTATGGATGCCTTCTTACCCGCTTCCCATATGATATTAAGATTGAAGACAATGTTGAAAATCCTCAAGGCATGGATATAATCTGCAAAAAGTTGGGTGCTGAACCAGTTGACTGGAACTATAAGACTGACTGCTGCGGCGCTTCGGCTACAGTAAATGATGCGGATGTGGCGCTCCGACTTATGTCTAAAATAATGAAGGATGCAATTGCCCGCGGGGCAAACTGCATAGTTGCAACTTGTCCTTTATGTCAATTTAATCTGGATGCTTATCAGGATATGGTTGGAGAAAAGTATGGAATTCAGAGAAGACTGCCTGTCTATTTTATAACTGAGTTCATAGGCTTAGCTCTCGGTATAAGCGATAAAGATTTACAAATTGATAGGCATCTCATAGATGCATCAGGACTTTTAAAGGAGATTAAACAGGTATGAGTAACAAGACTGATAATAATATAAGCGGTTCTGTTTTAATCGTTGGCGGTGGTATAGGAGGTATGCAGGCAGCCCTTGATCTTGCTGACGGCGGATTTAAGGTTCATATGGTTCAGAGGGATTCATCTATCGGCGGAATTATGGTTATGCTCGATAAAACATTCCCTACCGGCGACTGTTCGATGTGTATGATATCCCCTAAGATGGTTGAAGTAGGCCGTCATCTCAATATTGATATACATTCCCTTTCAGAAGTTGTGTCTGTTAAGGGGCAACCAGGAGATTTCAAAGTTCTTGTGAAGCACCACCCGAGATATGTAGATCCTGCAAAATGTACAGGTTGCGGTGACTGCGAAGCTAAATGTCCTAAAAAGATTCCAAGTGAGTTCGAGCAACAGCTTGGTCCTCGCAAGGCTATTTACTCTCTTTTCCCTCAAGCCGTGCCAAATACAAGAGCAATTGATGCAAAAAATTGCATTTATTTTACAAAAGGAAAATGTAAGAACTGTGAGAAGGCATGTAAAGCAAATGCCATAAATTATGAAGATAAAGGGAGCGAGGTTGAACTCAAGGTTGGAGCTATAATACTTTGTCCCGGACTGGACCGCTACGATGCAACTGTCAGGGGTGAACTTGGGCTTGGAAGATGGAAAAATGTCCTATCTTCTATTCAGTTTGAGAGGGTTCTTTCAGCATCAGGTCCTTTTAAAGGTGAGATCAAGAGACCATCTGATGGCAGACATCCTACCAAAGTAGCTTGGATACAATGTGTAGGCTCGCGTGATTCTCATAAGGCTAACCCTTGGTGTTCCTCTGTCTGCTGTATGTATGCTACTAAACAGGCTATAATAGCAAAGGAACACGACTCTCACATAGAACCCACAATCTTTTTTATGGAGATGAGGGCGTATGGCAAAGACTTTGATAAATATGTCGAGAGGGCAAAAAATGATTACAATGTCCGTTATCAGAGGGCTATGGTATCTATAATTAGGGAGGATCCCGAGACGAATGATTTGATTCTCAGATATGCCCTTGAAGATGGAACTCTTGTTGATGAAATATTTGATCTTGTAATTTTATCCATCGGCCTTGAGCCATATAAAGATGCCCCTGAATTTGCAAAGATATTTAAAATTGAACCAAATCAATATAATTTTGCAAAAACTTCTACATTCCAGCCCGTTCAAACATCTCAAAAGGGCATTTATGTTATGGGCGCCTACCAAGGTCCTAAAGATATCCCAGAAACTGTTATGCAAGGAAGCGCGGTGGCTGGAGCTGCTATGTCGCTTCTTAGTAAAGCAAGGGGAACAGAGACTGTAATAAGAAAGCTCCCACCAGAAATAGATGTTTTAAATCAGGAGCCAAGAATAGGTGTATTCGTCTGCCACTGTGGTATTAACATTGCTGCCACTGTGGATGTAGAAAAGGTTGTTGAGGCTGTTAAAGACCTTCCTAATGTTGTTTATGCAACCAATACCCTTTATGCCTGCTCTCAAGATAGTCAGGAAATGCTCAAACAGCTTATAAAAGAGCATAACTTAAATAGAATAGTAGTTGCTTCATGCACGCCTAGAACGCATGAGCCTCTATTCCAAGAGACCATTCGTGAAGCTGGTTTGAATAAATATTTATTTGATTTAGCGGATATAAGAGAGCAATGTTCATGGTGCCATATGGGCAACAGAGAGGCTGCTACTAAGAAAGCTATAAAGATAGCTAAGATGGCTATTGCAAAGGCTAGACTTCTTGAACCTCTAAAGTCTGAGACCGTAAATGTTACCCCTGTTGCAATGGTATTGGGTGGTGGCATTGCTGGCATAACTTCAGCCCTTTCTCTCGCTGATCAGGGCTATAAGGTTCATCTTGTAGAAAAAGAAGAAGAGCTCGGAGGACTTATTAAAAATCTTTACAACACCTTAGAAGAGAGCAATGTTCAGGAGTTCTTAAAAACCAAGATCTCAGAGGTAAAATCACATCCTAATATAACTGTTCATACAGGAGTAGAGGTCAAGAAAACAGACGGATTCGTTGGGAATTTTAATACTACCCTTACAAATGGGGTGAGTTTTGAGCACGGTGCTATTATCCTTGCAACTGGAGGAGTTGAATATCTTCCAACTGAATACTTTTATCAGGAGAATGAAGGGGTTATTACCCAGCGAGAGCTCGAGAAGAAGCTTGCAGATGGCGAACCAGTCAAAGCAGGTGATACATATATCATGATTCAATGTGTTGGCTCACGCGAAGAACCATTCCAATACTGCTCGAGGATATGTTGTCAGGATGCTATTAAAAATGCGATATCTATAAAGGAAAAAAATCCTAAGACAAATGTAGCGATTTTGTATCGAGATATCAGAACATACGGCTTAAAAGAAGACTACTATAAGAAGGCTCGAGATCTCGGGGTGCTTTTTATAAGGTATGAGGTTGATAAAAAACCTATTATTGAGCCGTCTGGTAATAAATTCATTATAAAGGTTTGGGACTATCTCTTGAACAAGGAAATAATTCTCAGTGCTGACCATATCGTCCTTTCAACAGGACTCAGACCGCATCCGAGCACAGAAAAGGTAAGCGGCATGTATAAAGTCACACGCAATCAGGATGGATATTTCCTTGAAGCTCATGTAAAATTGCGTCCGGTTGATTTCCCAAGTGAGGGGATATTTGTAACTGGTCTTGCACATGCCCCTAAAAACTTAGATGAGACGATAAGCCAAGCTTTGGCTGCTGCTGGCAGAGCTGGTGTTGTTCTCTCACACAAACAACTTGCTGTTTCAGGTTTAATAGCAAAACATCGCAAAGAAAACTGCATGTCATGTTTAACCTGCATGAGGGTATGTCCATTTGATTCACCATATATTGCAGAGGACGGTAGGATAGCTCATAACGAGGTAAAATGCCATGGCTGCGGAATTTGTGCTGCGGTCTGTCCTGCAAAGGCATTCCAGGTTAATAATTTCCGTGACGATCAGATACTTGCAATGATTGACCAGGCAACTGAGTGTGAGCTTGTAGTTGCTGAGAAATAAAATATACTTTCTAATAAATTAATAGATCTTCAGGAAGGAGTTAGAATTATGGCAAAAGCTGCGGAAGCCGATATTAAAAAAGAGGTTCCTCCAATAGAGAAACCTCATGAAATTCCGCCTAACTGGGAGCCGAATGTTCTGGCTATAGCATGCCATTATTGTGCATTTGCTGCAGCTGACCTCGCAGGGGTGATGCGTCTTTCGTATCCTACCAATGTAAAGGTAGTTCGGATTCCATGCACCGGCAAGCTCGATTATATCCATATTTTGCATGCCTTTGAGAGGGGTGTTGATGGTGTCTTTGTTGCTGGTTGACTTCAGGGGCAATGTCATTACCTGGATGGTAATACTTATGCTGCGAGAAGAGTAAAATATCTTAAAAAACTGTTACCAACGGTGGGAGTAAACCCTGAGCGACTGGAAATGTTTAATTTATCAGCAGCTATGGGACCAAGATGGGCAGAAATATGTGCAGAATTCACACAGAGAATCCGCAATCTAGGACCCTCACCTTTATGGTTTGCAGTTTGTAAGCAAAATGGTAATAAATAAGGAGTGAATAAAAATGATAGTTGGCCAACAGAAGCCTTTTGAAGAAATTTGGGGTATGGTCAAGGACTTTAAAAAAGTTCTTGTTTATGGTTGTAATACCTGCGTGGCAATATGTCATGCAGGTGGCGAAAAAGAGGCTGAGATACTTGCCTCGATGATTAGAATGAAGGCCGCACAAGAAGGTGTAAATATGAAGGTTGGGCATGCTGCAGTAATGAGGCACTGTGAACCTGAGTATTTTGAACCCTTAATGGATGAGGTTAGGACATATGACCTAGTTCTCTCGACAGCTTGTGGGGTCGGAGTGAATTTTTTAGCCCAGAAAATTGGAAATATTCCAGTATATCCGGGCATTAATACAACTTTTTATGGCGCAGTGCCGAAACCTGGTGAATTCATTGAATTGTGCGCAGGCTGCGGCAACTGTATTTTACATCTGACAGGTGGTATTTGCCCTATTGCTCGCTGTACTAAGTCTCTTATGAATGGACCATGTGGTGGTACTGACAGAGGCAAATGCGAAATCAGTCAGGATGTAGATTGCGGATGGTATTTAATAGTAGAGAGGATGAAACAACTTGGTAGGCTTGAAGATCTTGTTGAGATTCAGCCACCAAGGGATTGGTCAACATCCTTTCATGGCGGTCCTCGAAGGGTTATTCTTGAGCACTTACAGGACTTTGAAGAAAAAGAAGAGAAAAAAGCATAGAGGCGGGAGGTAATATAATATGAAAAGTGGAAGTAATCTTGAACGAGTAATCTTAAGTGGCAAACCAGCAGTAACTGCTGAATTAGGCCCGCCGATGAGCGCTGACCCTCACGAGGTGATAGAAAAGGCTCATATACTTAAAGGTTATTGCGATGCCGCTAATATAACAGACTGTCAGACAGCCGTTGTAAGAATTTCAAGCATCGCTGGCGCTGCATTGGCATTTAGAGAGGGGCTTGAGCCTGTTACACAGATGACTTGCAGAGATAGAAACAGAATAGCGATGCAGGCTGATCTATTAGGTGCAGCAGCCTTGGGGATTAAAAACTGTCTTTGTATTGCTGGCGATCACCAGAAATTCGGCGCGGCAGGCAGACTTAAGGGTCATCCTGGTGCAAAAAATGTTTATGATGTTGATACAATCCAATTAGTCGGCATATTGAAAAAGATGAGAGATGAAGGACTTCAACAGGGCGGGGATAAGCTCCAGGTTGCTCCAAAATTCTTTGTTGGAGCCACATGGACGCCTGCAGGAGATCCTATTGATTTCAGACCATTGAACTTATTGAAAAAGGTCAATGCCGGTGCTGATTTTATACAAACACAAGGTATTTATGATGTTGAAATCTTCAAAAAACAGATGGAGAAAGCAAGGAACCTTGGACTTCATGAAAGGACAGCTATATTAGGTGGCATAATTGTTCCGAGAAATTTTATGATGCTTAAATATATGGATTCTGCAGTTGCTGGGGTTACCGTGCCAAAGTCAATGCTTGAAAGATTGAAAAAAGTAAAAGATGCTGCTGGTGATGATAAAAAGAAATCTAAAGAAATGCAAGAAGCAGAAGGCATCAAAATCACAGTTGAGCTGATACACCAGGTGCTTGAAATACCGGGAATTAGAGGTGTTCACATTCAAGCTATCGAGTGGGAAACAGCAATAAAAGAGATTGTTCAGGCTGCGGGATTATATCCAAGACCTACATTTACTGATTAAATAATTTTGATTAGACTTGAATGATTATTACTTTCAGGCTATTATTATTTATTGATATCCGTTAAAAACATGACAAAGAGGGAGGAAGATTCATTCCCTCCCTCTTTGAATTTTAATTGTTCCACGTGGAACATAATGCATAATCTTCTTAAATATGGCAAAGCAATCTATATAACTAAAATCTCGATATAGAAAATGCGAACACCACGCATGAAGCAACCTGTCTGCGCGCATCGCACAAGCAGGTAAGAATATCCTCTCTATAAGCAGCTTAAGTTTTATGTTCTGTCCTAGATACACCACTGCAAAGTATGACTCTGCAAGCACAAACATGACTATAAACCCAGAATTGTCATTAGGCAAATATTTCTAATGACCGCCATTAGAATTT
>DYHD01000053.1:0-15735 GCA_020724365.1 Thermodesulfovibrio yellowstonii
TTGTCAAAATTAACCACAGAGAACACAGAGAAAATATTAAATATTAATAAGTTAAACAGAGTTTTTAAACCTTAAAATTCTTTTCTCTGTGCGCTCTGTGGTTTCATATCTTTCTCTCTTTTTTCATAAAACTTTTAACATTACCTATCAAAGAACAAATATTGATTAAGTGTATCATATGTATATTCAGATTGCAATAATTTTTAATGGTTAAAAATCACTACTATCCAAAATAATTTTAAATCATACTTTTTACAATTATAACTATTTGAAATTATTAATTTCTTGGACAGATTTGTCCTGATTTCCAAATCAGGCAGCTTTTTATACACAAATTCTGTCCAAAAGAGGTCATTCTCGCTCCCATTTTCACGAGGGTAAACTCCAGCGGGAATCCAGAAACAAAATAAGGTGAAAAAACGCAGAAAATACTGGGTTCCCGTTTTCACGGGAATGACATGAGCCATGTCTCACGAGGAAGCATGAAAATTACCAATCATCCTCTCCCCCTGATATTTCCCAAGCCCAAAGCTTGTCCCTTTACCCACATGGAGTATTTCACCAGCTTTGAGTATTGGTATAAATGGTTCGATATTCCCTCTGTATTTAACATCTCCTACGAGTCCTCCCAGTTTCATTCTGACTGCCTGTCTTGAGGAATATCTTTCCCAGTCATGCCATTTCAAATGGTCAGATTCAATGGATACTTTTTCAGCTTCTACTATGATTTCTTTATGATTCCATGTCGGCTCTTTCATTTCAGAATGAAAATAGTTTAAAAGACAAAGCCTCCTGAGCAGAGCCCTTATCAGGATATGAAATTCAAGCTTCACGGCTAAATCCCTGCCGTAAGAGATACGCACAGGTGTTAGCAATCGTAAAATAAGCTTTTCTTCATGATTAGAGTTTTTATATTCTTGAAAATTAATATCCTCTGGTATCTCAAGTTTTTTAGTCTCATTTTCTCTGATCAGTTTATCCTGAGAATAATAGACCGTTTTTTCTTCGTTATCTACTCTTAGAAGTCTATATTTACCTTTTTTCTTGCCGATGCCCATGCTGCCGAGTTCATCAAATGTATATATAAAATAAGGCAGAAAACTGGCAGCCCTGCCAATAAGAATGAGGTTAAAAGAGAGGTTATCTTCAGGGTTATAAATCCTTTGAGCTTCTTCAGGTGGTTCGATTATAAAGGGATGGGGTATTTTTAGATATTTATTCATCCCCATTAGTCCAGCACCTTCAGAAGGAGAAGTCTCAAAGACATAAGCATATATACACTTTGTTTTTAATATGCAGTCAAGACAGTCATTCCTTCTTAAGGCACAAACGATTTTCCTGAATGCATTGCCGAACGCACCTCTGAATGTAGAACCTTTATAGTCTGGCAGGTATAGTTGGTCTATTGCCTTAATGCTAAAATTAAATTTTTGATATTCGATAATCATTATAGAACTATGCTCACTCCTTCGGGCACTCTGTCACCGCAGCCCATTACGATTGTTTTTAAATCTGAAGGTAAGGGATAAATTCTTATATCATCGAATTTTTCATCAATCAAATCCTTAAGATTATTTTTTAGCCACTGCAGTTCTTCCCATTTGAGTCTGCAATAAAAGACTGAATATTGAATATGAATACCATTTTGTTTCATAAATCTATACACCCTTGCAAGCCTTCTGTCATTTGCAATATCGTAACATATAAGGTAATTTGCTTTCATAGTCTTAGTTCCCTCATAAGTCTGAAGATATCATCAATCAATGTTTCTATAGTCTCACCCATCAATCTTTTCTTATTTTCGAATCTCTGAATTATATCTCTCATTCCTTCATTTGATATAGTCAATGTATTAACTTTTTTAATCATAAATGTATTGTCAGATAAAGCATGTAAAAACTGGATACACTGCAAATCAACCTCTGGCTCTATAGCAAAACTAATATCGAGTGCAAATCCAAAGTTATGCCTTCTGTTAATTATACCAGCATGAGGGTCGAGATCGGCATTTATCAGGCTTTCAACAACCATCTCCTTAATAAGATTCTTGATTATTGGTCTTACAGCCTTGAATTGCTCCTCTTTCCCTGATATGTAGCGATTGATTACATTTCTGTAATCTGCTTCTCTGAAGCCCTCTTGCCGCATTTTGTCTGCAATAGCTTTTAAAAGTTTTTTCAGGGTGTTTATCTGCTGTTGTCTTCTTTTTGAAAAAAGCCATGTCTTAAATGCACGGATGTTTTTCTCTTTTTCGAGAAATATCTTCTGTTCTTCATGATGCTGGGACAGACGATGATTAAATGGAATTGTAACGGCTGCCTCCTCTCCTTTTTTGTTCATAAATATCAATGGTATATTGTTATCTGCAAATAGCGTAATTACCCCTGCATCTAATCTCACATTGCCGATAATAACTACCCTTCCAATAAATCTTGCTGGTATGCGACTGCCAGCTTTTCCTTCCTGTTTGACCCAAACAGAGGGTCCATCTCTAAGGACCTCCATACCCTTTGCTTCATTAAAATATAATGTCCTGTCCATTTAGCCTCCGTGCGAGGGCTCTTACATCCTCAACGATTTCTTTCCTAATGTTTTGAGCCCATTCCTCATACAAAGGATAAAATGCTTTTCTACTTTCTTTCTTGAGATAGCAGCCTGGCCTTTCTTCTTCATAAGCGAAATCTCTATCTCTGAAAATCCTGTCTGCAAAGATCGTCCATACGAACCTGTCAACTGTAGGTCTATATGCCTCTACAAGGTCGCAGGCAAGAGATTCTCTACCATAATCAAATTTGTGGTAAAAACCAATAGTAGGGTCAAGCCCTATAGCTTCAATCTCTCTTACAACTTCAAAATGAAGCAATGTGTAGCATAATGAAAGCATGGCGTTAACAGGGTCTTCAGGCGGTCTTCTGGTTCTTTTTTTGAAGTTGAGAGATTCAGGAAAAAGTTTAATATATGTCTTGAAATACCCTGAAGATGCACCGCCCTCAAGTCCCATTATCGTCTCGGTTGTTGCTGCCTCCTGGAGTTTAGAGGCGGTCTCTTCAATAATCCTCGCTGATTGAGTTAAATCATATCTTAAATCCTGCCTTCTTCCAATACAATCATGGAGCAGACAAGACTGAGCATTGAGCTTTTTAGATACGATTTCTTTTGAATATTCAAGCGAAAAATCAGTGAGAACCTTTTCATACTGCTTCAATCGCAAAATGCCATTACTATGAAGCCTACCATGCAGCATTCCGCAGAATCTGAGCCTCCGTCCTGATAAAAAAATCATGCTAATACATTCATCAGCCAGTCTGTGCAAGACAGGGGATTCAATGGTTATGTTGCCTACTACTACAACCCTTTTTAGAGGATTAATAGGGGCAGACCCCTCCCTCCCGCCGTTTGCATAGAAGGCAATGGCGTTGCCGTCAAGTTTAAGATAGAGTCCTTTTCTGTCAATGTATAGTGTGCCCACTAACATCCTCACTTCGTTCGGATGATTCAAAATTTAAGATTAAGATTTAAAATCACCCGATATAAAAGTATTCGGGGTCTTTGGGTTGAAGGGCGATGCCCAATACATGAGTCCTGCTTCTTGCATCCATTGTAAAAATGTGCACTCTGTCTTCATCTTCTCTTATAAGTCTTTTGAGTTTGCTTGTGATAAAGCGAAGCTCGCCATCAGTAAGGAAACATTCATAAACAGACTTCTGCCCTCCAGTGCTATACCCTTTGAGAAAATATCTAACGCTGTTAAGCCGCCTGTCATCTTTTATGTCATAAGCAATTAAATAAAGTGTTCTGTCCATATGAATATGATAAAAAATAAAAAGACGAGTGTCACTAAAAGAAATATTTCAGAAATGTTTCTTTTTTAAAGGGTTAGCAATGCAGGCACTATTGAGCAAATACTTTGAGATTAATCACCTTTGCTATGTTGAGAAATGATCTAAATCCCGATTTAGACACTCAAAAGGCTTATCCCTACTGTCATTGCGAGCGCCTGAAAGGTGCGTGGCAATCCCTCAAAGGAATGAGATTGCTTCGGCTTCGCCTCGCAATGACTACTTTCTAAATCGGATTTGGGAGTGAGGGCGGTATCGCAATGGATATTGGAAGAGATGAAATAAATACTGTCTTGGATCTAAGCTTATTGTCCTATATTGTGCTTTTGTGCATTCTTTTTTTCTTCTGCAGTCATGGCAATCCACGTATCTATAAATCCTTATATCAGGTTTCCCCTCTCTTTTCATTAACCCTTTATATGTGAGTATCTTGCCCATTGGGCATATCACTCCCCCCCCTTTCTTTTTATTCCTGCTTAGAACAATGGAGAATACACCCTCTTTTTTACTATCTTCAATTTTTTACACAGAAAATTTTACACTACTATCCCATTGTCAACTTGACGCTTCTTATTGAAATATATTAAACTTTCCCTTTCATGAAATTTGATCATCCAATAAATATTAATATTTTTTTATATATCTAAGGAGGAGAGATGCCGAGGGCGAAGGGTGGTTTTAAAACGAGGAGATACCATAAAAAGGTTCTCGAAAAAGCGAAAGGGCAATATGGTGGCCGTAGCTGTTTATATAAGGTTGCAGTACAGGTTGTAGATAAAGGGCTTTTATCTGCTTATAAAGATAGAAAACTCAAAAAACGGGAATTCAGGGCATTATGGATTGCAAGAATTAATGCAGCAGTTAGGACTTTCGGACTCACTTATAGTGCCTTTATGAATGAAATTAAGAAGCAGAATATTAATCTTAACAGGAAGTCTCTTGCAGAGCTTGCATTCAATGACCCTGCTGCCTTTGCTAGATTGGCTGAAAATATCAAAATCCATCAAGTATCTCCTAAATAGATATAGATGATGTTTGAAGAAATAAGAGACAGATTTTCAGAAGACCTTAAAAGTGTTCAATCCCTTCAAGAGTTAAACAATCTTAAAGTAAAATATCTTGGAAAGAAAGGGATTATAACTGCCCAGCTAAAGTCTCTTTCTACTCTCTCACCTTCAGAGAGGCAAGTGGTAGGGAAGTTAATCAATAATATCAAGCTTTTTATCGAGAATGAAATTGCATCAAAAGAATTATTCCTCAAAGATGCTGAATTACAAAACCTGTTAAAGGCTGAATATATTGATATTACTCTGCCAGGAAAATATACCTCTTATGGATCAGAACACCCCTTGAATATAGTTCTTAATGAGGTTATTGATATTTTTATAAGGATGGGTTTCAATGTTGAAGAAGGACCGGAAGTCGAGCTTGATTATTATAACTTTGAAGCACTAAATATACCCAAAGACCATCCAGCAAGGGATATGCAGGATACCTTCTATATATCAGAAGATATTATATTAAGAACCCATACATCCCCAGTTCAAATTAGAGGAATGCTAAAAAGAAAACCTCCTGTCAGATTTATAGCCCCTGGTAAAGTTTACAGATGTGATGCCGATATATCACATACCCCAATGTTTCATCAAGTTGAAGGCTTAATGATAGATGAGAACATTACTTTCAGCAATCTTAAAGGCATTTTAGTTGCATTTATACATATGATGTTTGGAGAAGAAATTCCTGTGAGGTTCAGACCAAGCTTCTTTCCTTTTACAGAGCCATCTGCGGAAGTAGATATGGGCTGCATACTCTGCAAGGGCACTGGGTGCAGGGTTTGTAAACAATCAGGCTGGCTTGAGATACTCGGCGCTGGTATGGTGCATCCTGCTGTCTTAGAGAATGTGGGTTATGATACAGAAAAATATAATGGCTTTGCCTTCGGAATGGGGATCGAGCGAATTGCTATGCTTAAATATCAGATTGATGACATTAGGCTCTTTTTCGAAAATGATATTAGATTTCTGAGGCAATTTTAATGCGTATATCAATTGATTGGTTAAAGGAATATATTAATATAGATGCTTCAGCAGAAAAAGTGGCAGAAGCCCTGACTGAGATAGGGCATGAAGTAGAGGCTATTGAAAAATATGATGAGGATTTTATTTTTGAAGTTAATGTAACCCCAAATAGGCCTGATTGTCTGAGCATCTTTGGGATTGCACGAGAACTCTCTGCATACTTTAGAATTCCTACTAAGTTTCCAGAATATGCTTTTGCTGCTGAAACAGGGGAGCTTGATTTCAACATTGATATTCATGACCCCAATTTATGCAATCGTTATGCTGGAAGGATCATTAAGAATGTCTCGATAGCACCATCTCCAGAGTGGATGAGCAAAAGACTTGAAAAATGCGGCATCAGGTCAATTAACAATATTGTAGATATAACTAATTATGTTCTTTTAGAACTTGGACATCCTTTGCATGCCTTTGACCTTAAGACCCTTAGAGGAAGCCGCATTATGGTTGGAACTCCTGAGACAATAAAAGGAAAAGGTGTTATCATCAAGACTAAAACCCTTGATGGTGTAGAAAGAGAGATTCCCGGCAACTCTCTTCTTATCTGGGATGCCGAAAAACCTATTGCTATTGCTGGTGTAATGGGTGGATTGAATACAGAGGTTAATAAAGATACTAAAGACATTTTTATAGAAAGCGCCCATTTTAATCCCATATCTATCCGCAGGACATCCAAAATGCTTGGATTAAAAACAGAATCCTCTTATAGGTTTGAAAGAGGGTGTGATATCAAAATACTTAAAAAAGCTCTTGATAGGTGTGCCTTTCTGATGAAAAGTATAGCCGGTGGTCAAATTTTTGGAAAGATTGATATCTATCCTAAAATATATACTCCTCTTGAAATTATCCTTAGGTATGAGAAGGTCAATTCTGTTCTTGGGTTAAACCTGTCTTCTTTTGATATTGACGAATATTTTAGAAATCTTAGCTTTGAGTTAATCCCTCTCAAAGGCTTTTTAAAGGTTAGACCGCCTGCCTTCAGAAGCGACATTAAGAGAGAGATAGATCTTATTGAAGAAATAGCAAGACTTTATGGTTATGATAAGATACCTGCAAGATTACCTGATGCCTCAGTCTGTCTTTTTGATTCAACAAACAGGCATTTGGTTTCTCAAAACAAAGTGAAGGATACTATAAGGCTTTCATTTCTCAAAAATGGTTTTAGCGAGGTTGTAAATTTCAGCTTTATGGGTGCAGAAGACCTTGACATGCTAAAGATACCTTCTGAAGATGTCCGAAGAAAAACCGTTAAGATATTGAATCCTCTGAGGATTGAAGATTCATATATGAGAACGACATTAATACCTTCATTAATAAAAAATGTCCTTTATAATTTATCGCATGGTAATAAAGATTTGCGTTTATTTGAGATTTCAAAGGTTTTTATAGACAATAATTCATCAAAAGATGATATTGATTCAAAGGATAATAAACTCCCTATTGAAAAAATACATTTAGCAGCAATTTGCTATAAGGAAAAAGCTAAAAATCTTTACAAAGATGATACCCATTATTTTTATAATATGAAAGGCATTATCGAAGCAATACTTTATTCCCTCAAGATAAAAGACTATTCATTTGTAAGATCTTCAGAGCCATTCTTACATCCAGGACAGTCAGCCGATTTGTATATTTCCAAAGTTAAGTCTGGATTTATTGGCATCCTTACACCGATAGTTGCAAATAATCTTGAGATAAAGGCATATAAACCTCAGGTTGGAATATTAGAGCTGAATCTTAAGGCTCTGATTGAAAACTCTATGAATGAAATCAAGTATCAGCCTTTGTCCAGATATCCATATATCGAAAGAGATACAGCAATAATTGTAGATTCTTCATTAGAAGCTATATCAATAAAAAATCTAATTAATGAATTTCAAACAGATTTAATAGAGGATTCACTCTTGTTCGATGTATATCAAGGTGGAAATATTTCTGAAGGCAAAAAAAGCATAGCATTTAATATTCGATATCGTGCATCAGATAGGACACTAAAAGATGAGGAAGTAGATACCTTACATAATCAACTTGTAAAGTATATATTAGATGTAACAAAGGGTCAAGTGAGAAGTTAAACTAAAACTCCACATCCCTTCCATATAGAAGACTGATAATCTCCCTTGATGTCTCTTCAACTGATTTATTCGTTGTATCAACAACCTTCCATTTCCTGTTTTTGGCACAGAGAGAATAGACATATTCCATCTCTTCAAATATTCTTCTTAAATCAGTATAACTGCTATCTGCATGATAATGTCTCATTCTTGCCATTCTAACCTTTTGTAGAACTTCTGGACTCATTGTCAGACAGATTACCTTGCTTTGTTCAACTTGATAAATCTCTTTTGGAAGTTCAATTAAAGGAACAATAGGAATGTTTATAACCTTGAATCCTTGTTGAGCAAGAAAAAAAGATGTTGGCGTCTTTGAAGTTCTAGAAAGTCCTACGAGTAATATATCAGCAGCAAAAATACCCTGAGTGCTTTTACCATCATCATGGCTTAAAGTAAATTCTATAGCTTCTATTCTTTTAAAATATTTTTCATCAACCTTTCTTAATAAAGTAGGGTTTTCCAGTGCAGGTTGTCCTAAAAATTTTGTAAGAGTAGCAATAGGAGGACCTATAATATCGTAATATGCAACATAATTCTTATTACAGAATCTTTTTATATAGTCCCTGAATTCCTTGCGAACGAGAGTAAATGCAACAAACCCATTTTCATCTCTTGCTTGTTCAAGAATGTTTTTAAGTTTTTCTTTAGAATCAATTTTGGGATAAATTGTAAACTTAATCTGAGGGTTTTCAAATTGCACCAAAGCAGCCCTCAAAATATCCATTGCGCTTTGTCCCGTAGCATCTGATAGAATAAATACTTTCTTCAATTGATACCTCTTAGGTTAATAACAGTTTGTTACTATTTTTGAAGCAACCTCAAGAATTCCTTCTTTTTAAAAGATAAAACAATTTAAAAGATAAAACAATAAATTATTATACTTTATTATAAACTTTTAATTTTAACAGTTTTTTTAAAAGGTAAGATAGGTGTCAATAAGCTAAATCCCGATTTGGATATATCAAATACTGACAGAATAGTCGCCTGCCTGTGCATATCCGCATGCAGACAGGTCTCGCCTGTCCTGAAAGATGATGCAGCAGAAGACAGCCGAGACGGCTATCCTATTGGATTAGTGATGTTTAAAAAAATTCTATATCTGGATTTGGGTTAATAGCTAATACCTATTTTCATTGTTTATAAATCCTATCTCTATTATTGAAGTTAATTTTTGTTTGAAAAATTTAAATTTTATGATATACTCTTTTGATTTTTATAATTATTTATATCTTAATCAAGGAGGATGTTACATGAGTAGAAGGTTTTTTGTATGTGTTCTTATTTTTTTAATAGCGAGCGTCATGATCATTTCTGATGCTATTGCTGCGGTTGAGTTTAAGTACGGAGGCAGTTTAAGGTTAAGGCAGGAGTTATGGGAGAATGCCTTCGATTTAGACACCCTCAAGGTTAAAAACGAGAATTTCTTCAGGTTACGCACATCAGTATGGGGGCAATTAACAGTTGATAAGGATATTTCAGCTTATCTTAAACTGACTAACGAAGCAAGATATTTTATTAACTCTCGCACACCCAGCAACAATAGCTTTGATGAGGATGAGATAGTAATTGACAATCTCTATGCTGAATTCAAAAACCTATTTAAACTACCTGTTGATATCAGGATTGGAAGACAGGATTTTTTATTTAATTATGGTGAAGGTTTTCTTGTAATGGATGGAACACCTGCTGACGGCTCAAGGACTTTCTATTTCAATGCAGTCAAGGCAGTTTGGAGAATTAACCAGAATAATAGCATCGATTTTGTTTATCTAAGCAATCCTATCAGAGATGTCTATCTACCATCGCTATATGCTGCAAACAAAAGAAGACTAAACACATCGGATGAACAGGGCTTCTTTATTTATGGCAAAAATAAGATTACTGATAATCTCTCGGTAGAGCCTTATTATATTTATAAAAAAGAGGATAAATTCAGCGCTACCCCTGAACTTGACCTCAATACAATCGGTATGAGAGCTGTCTATAAATACGACAACTGGCGTTTTAGGGGTGAATTTGCCCATCAGTTTGGCGAATATGATGGTGGTAGAGATAGAAGAGGCAATGGTGGATATATATTTGCAGGGAGAAAATATGATAATGTAACTTTTAAACCTGAATTTGATCTTGGATTTATTTACTTATCAGGAGATAACCCATCTACTGCAAAAAATGAAGGATGGAATCCACTCTTCTCAAGATGGCCAATATATAGTGAGCTTATTGTCTTCACACTTGTTAACGAGACATTAAAAGAAAGCGGAGGGATCCCCGCATACTGGACAAATATGCACATTTATAGAGCAAATGTTAAACTAAATTTCACAGCTAATACTAACCTAGCGGTTTGGTATAATTATTTGAGAGCAGATAAAAATACACAAGGGCTTAATCCAGCAATGTTTTCAAACAGCGGTAAAGAAAGGGGGCATCTCCCACAAGCTATGCTGAGCCATAAATTCTCAAAGAATATTGATGGATATCTGCTTGCTGAATACTTCATTCCAAAGAATTTCTATTCTAAGGATGCTAATGACGCGCTGTTCTTCAGATGGCAGTTGCAGTATAGATTTTAATTATAATTTATTGTTATTACCTTAAACATTGCAGTTCATATTTTATTAAAGGCATTTGAAAGTTATAAGGGCGATGCTGCTCAGAAAGTTGCGGGTTTAAATTTTTCTTATCCAATGAAATGAGTTGCCTCGCCTTTACTTTATAAGTTTGCTTAACAAGTAATATTAAATTTTTTTTAAATTAATAATTCTTTATAACTCTATAATTTTATTGCACTATATCTTTTGTTAGAAGAAGGTAAGAAATGGGTTTTTTTGATAAATTAAAGGTAGGTCTTGCTAAGACAAAAAAGGGTCTTGTTGATAAGGTCGAAGAGGTTGTATTTGGCAGAAAGATTGATGAAACAACACTCGAAGATATTGAAGAAATACTGCTTGCCTCCGATATTGGAGCTAAAACTACAGCTGATATAATTGAAGAAATCAGAAACAGAATAAAAAACGATACATTGCACTCATCTGAAGACCTCAGGATGGTCATTAAACGAGAGATGACGAAAACATTAGGAGAGCCTTATCCTCTGAAGATTTCAAAAGAAAGACCATATATAATTCTTACAGTAGGGGTCAACGGCGTTGGTAAAACTACAACTATTGGCAAGCTTGCATCTCGATTTCGTACAGAAGGCTATTCTGTTCTACTTGCTGCAGGAGATACATTCAGAGCGGCAGCAATTGAACAAATCGAGATATGGGCAAAAAGGGCTGGAGCTGAATTAATCAAACATCAAAGTGGTTCAGACCCGGCTGCAGTAGCTTTTGATGCCGTTGAGGCTGCTAAGCATAGAGGCATAGATATTGTTATCGTAGACACTGCTGGCAGACTGCATACCAAAGCCCCTCTTATGGAAGAACTTAAGAAAATAACCCGGGTAATCAAAAAATCTGTACCTGATGCCCCTCATGAGATATTACTCATTATCGATGCTACAACAGGGCAGAACGCAATAAGGCAAGCCCATATCTTCAATGACGCGATTGGAATAACAGGGATAGCGTTAACTAAGTTGGATGGAACCGCAAAAGGCGGGATTGTTTTTGCTATATATAAGGAGTTTAATATACCAATCAAACTCATTGGTATTGGAGAAGGTATAGATGATCTAAAAGACTTCGAACCTGGAACATTCGTAAAAGCACTTTTTAATAAAGATTGATTAATAAATAGGGAGGATTTTCATTATGCAGTCAGTAATTAAGCCTCTTTTACAAAAAAATAAATCAAAAATCTTACTTATCGTGCTCGATGGTATCGGCGGGCTTCCTATAAATGGTAAGACTGAACTTGAACATGCACACATACCAAATCTTGATCAAGTAGCTAAAATCTCAGCATGCGGATTACATATGCCTGTTTCTTATGGTATAACACCAGGCAGCGGACCAGGTCATCTCGGTCTATTTGGCTATAATCCTTTAGAATGCCAAATTGGCAGAGGTGTTTTAGAAGCACTTGGGCTCGGTATTGAATTAAGAAAGACAGATGTCTCAGTAAGGTGTAACTATGCAACCTTTAAGGATGATTTAATTGTAGATAGAAGAGCTGGCAGAATTCCTACTGAACAGAGCCAAAAACTTACTGAAAAGCTCCAGAAAGAGATACACATGATTGATGATGTGAGCATCATTTTCGCTCCTGGCATGGAGCATAGATGTGCAATAATTCTTCGTTTCCCTGAACAACTCGCACCTGATTCTGCATTAATATCTGATACCGATCCACAAAAAGAAGGCTTACCGCCTTTATCTCCTACCCCTTTCTCAGAAAATGCAAAAAGGGTTTCTAAAATTGCAGAAAAACTGATCAATATATCACAGGATATTTTAAAAGGTGAATCAAAGGCTAATTTCCTCTTAATGAGAGGCTTTTCTACTGTGCCTGATATTCCAACATTTCAGGAGGCTTTTGGTCTAAAAGCCCTTGCTATTGCAGCTTATCCAATGTATAGAGGACTTGCAAGGCTTATCGAGATGGAAGCTCCGCCTTTTGATGGAACGGTTGAAGATGAAGTGAATTTTCTCAAAGAAAAATATAATGAATACGACTTCTTCTTCTTGCATGTTAAAAAAATAGATTCATACGGAGAGGATGGCAATTTTGAAGGTAAGGCTGCTCAGATAGAGGCTTTTGATAAATTATTACCAGAGATCCTTGAATTAAACCCTGATGTACTTATAATTACAGGAGACCATTCAACCCCTGCTTTGATAAAAGGTCATAGCTGGCATCCTGTTCCTATTTTGTTAAAGTCGCCTTATGTCCTTGGTAGAACAAGCAATGCTTTTTCAGAGAGGGAATGCCTCAAGGGAGAATTGGGGATTTTCCCAGCAATGTATATACTGCCTTTGGCTCTTGCAAATTCAATGAGGCTCAAAAAATATGGCGCCTAAGGGTTATCTCCATTTTTCTAGTATCTCCACTATTTCTGCGCCTACTAGATATATACACCATGAATAAAATATCCAGAGCAAGAAAATCATTGTTACAGATAGTGAGCCATAGATAATGCCAAAATCAATAACCTCTCCAATAACAAAAGTGAAAATATGTTTCGCTGCCTCAAGAAAAATGGTTGTAAATAAAGCACCTATTAATGCATTTTTTAATTTTACTTTATGCCTTGGTACTATTACATAGAGAGATGTGACTGCTACAAAAACGAGCGTGAGAGGGACTATAGCCCCGAGCAAAAAGCCTGTTATTTTGCCTATTTGTAGAAAAGAAGGTATCTCTTCATATTGCGCAAGCATTGATATGATAGAAGATACTATGAAAGAAATTAGGATTAAAATGATTATTAAAGTGACCAATACTAAAGAAAGAAAAAATGATATCAGAAAATGTCGTCTGCCCCTGCTTTTGAATATTATATTAGAAGTAAATTCAAGGCATAGAAATAGTTGGAATGATTGAAAAGCATATAATACAAAGGAGATTCCCTCTATCCCCCGAATTGAGAGGAGTTTTATTATCTTCTCTGTAACCTCTAAAGTTATCGCGGGAAATAATTTTTCAAGTTTTATGACAAAAAATCTTAGAAATTCCTCATTTGTTCCAAGAATATAATTAAAAAAGGTTAAGAGCAAAAGGCAAAAAGGGATAGCTGCCATTATCGAAAAGAAAGTAAGAGACCCAGCAAGCATTACGCAATCATCCCTGAAAAAGTTTATAAAGCCATTTGGGATTGCCTTAAAATATTTTGAAGTTATTTTCAAAACTCAGGTAGTCCTACCATTTAATCAATGATGATGCCCATGTCAACCCTGCTCCAAAGGCTTCAAGCAAGATATAATCATCCTTTTTTATCCTTCCTGCCCTAACAGCCTCATCTAAAGCAATCGGGATAGATGCGGCAGATGTATTGCCATACTTGTCAACATTCACAAACACCTTATCCATAGAAATACCAAGTCTTTTTGCAGTAGCGAGTATTATTCTCAAGTTTGCCTGATGAGGAATAAGCAATGAAAGCTCTGCAGGGTCAAGATTGTTGAACTTTAAAGTATCAAGAACCAGATTTTCGAGAGTTTTTACTGCGACCTTGAATGTTTCATTACCTCTCATTTTGATATAATGGAGTTTGTTTTCAATTGTATGATTAGAAGTCGGGTTCTTTGAACCTCCTCCCGGCAGATGTATAAATTCCCATAGATTGCCATCGGAATAAATATGGGTTGATAATATTCCATTTTCTGAATTGGTTGGTTCAAGAATTGCTGCACCAGCACCATCTCCGAATAATATACAAGTGCTACGGTCACTCCAGTCGAGAAACTTGGAAAGCACTTCTACGCCTACAAGGAGAACCTTCTTATAAGTGCCTGTTTGTATGAAACTATTAGCGATTGACATTGCATAAATAAAGCCTGAACAGGCAGCATTTATATCAAAAGCAACTGCATTTTTTGCGTCAAGCAGTTTTTGCAGTATGCAGGCAGTGGCAGGGAAAGGCATATCACCTGAGACTGTAGCGACAATTATCAAATCTATCTCATCAGGCTCAAGATTACATTCAGCAAGGGCTTTTATAGAAGCATAATAAGCAAGTTCTGAGGTAGTCTGTGATTCACCAGCAATCCTTCTTTCCTTTATGCCTGTTCTTTCAGTTATCCACGCATCAGATGTATTTATTATCTTTTCAATTTCATAATTGGTAAGACTTCTTTCCGGGGCATATGAACCTGTTGCAGTAATCTTGGCTCTTAACATAGGAAATAACCGTTTCTTAGTAATTCATTAGTGAGGTAGCAATCTTCTCATGGACTTTCTGCTTAGAAATCTCGATTGCTACTCTTATAGCATTTTTTAGCGCTCTCTCCGTTGAACGTCCATGACACACTATGGAAGTCCCATTTATCCCGAGAAGCGGAGCGCCTCCATACTCTGAATAATCTGTTCTTCTTTTAAAATTTTTCAGGGCGGGTTTTATCATCAGATAACCTATCTTTCCTGTCTTAATATTTGCAATTTCTCTTTTAAGCATTTTCAAAATTGTTTCAGCCAATCCTTCGCTTACCTTTAAGACAATATTTCCGATAAAACCATCGCATACCACAACATCAGCAGCAGAAGTAAAAATATCTTTTCCTTCTATATTGCCTACAAAGTTTAGTTCAGTCTTTTTAAGAAGTTTAAAGGCTTCCCTTGTAAGTTCATTGCCTTTTGTATCCTCTTCACCTATGCTTAAAATAGCTATTTTAGGCGAAGGATCATTAAAGATTGCTCTGAAATAAGCGTCTCCCATATAAGCGAACTGCAAGAGATTTCTTGGTTTACAATCAACATTGGCTCCAACATCAATCAAAACAAAAAAACCTGTTAAGGAAGGAATTACTGTTGCTATAGCAGGTCTATCAACATTAGGGAGCTTTCCAAGCAAGAGCAAGGAGGTAGCCATCATTACACCTGAATGCCCTGCACTTACACAAGCATCTGCTTCCTTATTCTTTACAAGTTCTACTGCCTTTCTAATGGATGAATCCTTTTTCTTCCTAATAGCTACAGAAGGGGATTCGTCCATCAGAACAACCTCTGAGGCATGGGCTATAGATATTTTGTTGGGTATGAATCGTTGATTTCTGAGATATTTATTAATCTGCTCTTTATCGCCAACTAAAATTATCT
>DYHD01000053.1:15745-16308 GCA_020724365.1 Thermodesulfovibrio yellowstonii
AACATCATATTCATTGACAGCTTCAATAGCTCCTGCTATAGGCATCTCGGGGGCAAAATCTCCACCCATCGCATCAAGGGCTATCCTCATTTTTCTTTAGAAGTTATCTCAAGAACTTTTTTTCCATTATAATCACCGCAATTGCTGCATATTCTATGAGGCAGTCTAAGTTCTTTGCAGTCCGGGCATGAAACGAGTTGAGGTAAAACACCTTTCCAGTGTGCTCTTCTTTTATCCCTTCTTGATCTGGAATGTCTATGAGTTGGGTTAGCCATATATAATTACTCCTTTTTTTTAATTAATTTTTCCAACACTTTGAATCTTTCATCAATACCACTTATCTTACAAATGCATTGAGTCTTATTTAAATCTGCACCGCATTGAATGCACAAACCTTTACATTCAATATCACAAAGCGGCTTCATCGGAATATTTAAGGCTAATTGCTCATTGATTATATCATCAATATCGAGCATGTTGTTACTATAAAAGCTTACATCAAGCTCATCTCTCTGGATCTCGTAACAACCTTCTTCAGCTATTTCGCCTGCAGGTCGGAATGT
>DYHD01000054.1 GCA_020724365.1 Thermodesulfovibrio yellowstonii
GCCCGATATTTCCAATAGCTGAGATTACATAAAAAATAAAAAAGGAGCTGTTTTTTTTCTGTCCTTTCATATAAAAATATGCATATATACCTGAAATCAGCCATAATAAGGATGTAAAAGACAGGAAAATGACTGATATGCCGTCAAACCCGAGTTTAATGCCTGTCAGGACAGATGTCATTTCAACAATCGTAAAACTTTTCACTCTCTATACTCCCTGAAGGCAATAAGCTTTGCCCAGTCGAGCGGGCTGAAGGATGATGCTGCGAAAAGCCCTGCCAGGATTGTTAAAAGTGCTGTCACGAGCGGCGGCAGAAGAAGAAGCAAACCTGTCTCAAATCTGCCGCTTCTGTTATTTTCGAGCCACGAGATAGATGATTCCTTAAACCATGCAGAATAAACTATCGGGAGAAAGTATGCGGCATTAAGCAAACTACTTGATGCAAGAACAGCGACAACCCATGTTTGTCCAGCCTGAACAGCTCCAATACCCAGATACCATTTAGTGATAAACCCAGCCATGGGGGGAATTCCTATCATCCCGAGTGCTGCTACTGTAAAAGCAGCCATTGTAAAAGGCATACGGCGTCCTACACCATTAATTTGATTTATACTGCGTAACCCCAATGTCTCGGCTAAATTTCCGGCGCAAAGAAACAAGGTTATTTTCATAATGCCCTGATGCACTATATGCACAATGCCTCCGATTGTGGCGATTTTCCCCACGATAGCTATTCCAAGGACGATATATGCAATTTGACTTACCGTTGAATAGGCAAGCCTTTTTTTAATGTCATCCTGTTGCAGGGCTTTAAGAGAACCGTAGATTATCGTTATCGCCGCAACTGCCGCAAGAGAAGTTGTCAGTCCGAGCATAGAAGCAAACTCAATCCCATAAACATTATATATAATGCGCACAATACCGAATGCACCTGCCTTCACGACAGCCACAGCGTGAAAGAGGGCACTCACGGGAGCTGGAGCAACCATTGCTTCAGGAAGCCAGCCGTGAAGTGGGACAAGTGCAGCCTTCACACCAAGCCCCGCAATCAGCAAGACAAAAATAATCTTAAGCAGATGATAATGCTCCGCCCCAATGTGTTCTAAGCTTCCTGCCTGACTGAATTCAGTTGGTCCAGCGAGAATATATAACCAAACCACTCCAAAAAGCAGGACAGCACCTCCTGTTAGAGTATATATAAGATAGGTTTTACCTGCTTTTAGCGCCTTTTCAGTGCCGCGATGCACTACAAGCGGATAAGTAGTCAAAGTCAGCACTTCATAAAAAAGAAAAAAAGTAAACAGATTGCCTGCCATAGCTATTCCCATAGTTGAGGCAACGCATAAGCTGAAAAAACCGAAAAAACGGCTGCGGTTCGGTGAACCCTCCAGATACCCTATAGCATAAATAGTAGTCAGAAACCACAGGATTGAAGAAAGCGTCACAAATAGAACTGAAAGGGCATCGACGCGAAGAACCAGATCAATCCCGGCTATAACAGTGAATCTGCTTTCATAGCTGTGCTCATGGAATACCCCCCAAATAATGATACCTACAAGAACCATCTTTACTGTTGCCCCTGCAATATTCAGAAAAGTGCGGATGGCTCGCTGTTCTTCGCCAAGCAAGAATATAAATATCCCTGTAAGCAGGGATGTTAGAAAAACAAGCACTGGCATCAAAGCATCCATTATTACTCCTTATATCCCTAAAAATGCCTGCCGATGTGGAGCATCTGAAGCACAGGTTCTGCTGTCAATCCCATAAATATGGAAATTAAGGACAAAAACAATGCGAGTATCTCCATGCTCTTCGGCACAGGGTTTAATACTATATCGTTCTCAAGGGGGGCAAATATCCTGCTCCAAATTATATAAATATAAACAGCCGCCATAAGACTTCCGGTTATTATAATGACTGCCCACCACCACTGGCCGCTCCCTATAGAAGCAGTCAAAAACTGCCATTTTGCAATAAATCCTCCGCTTATCGGAAGTCCTATTATGCCCAAACCTGATAACCCTAAAGCAGAAAAGGTTAAGGGGTAATGCTTGGCAATGCCTCCTATGCCATCTATTCGATTATGTCCAAATGCGAGTATGATATTACCAGAACACAGGAAGAGAGAAGATTTTGCAAAGGCATGAGAGATGAGATGATATATACCCGCATTCATTGCCATTGCACCCCATAGTGAGGGCATATCTGCAGCAAGTGGAAATAAAAGAAACATATAGCCTATCTGAGCCACAGTGGAATAAGCTATAAGCATTTTAATTGTTTTCTGTCGCAAAGCGAAAAAAGACCCCCAGAGTATGCCGGAAGCTCCAAGCAGACCAAAAAAAAGTCCTGATTCCGAAGATAGAGCGAAAGAAAATACCCCGAACCACAATCTTACCAACAGATAAAAAGATGCCTTAACAACAAGCCCTGAAAGCACGGCACTGACAGGCGCAGGGGCATTTGCATGGGCAGGCGGAAGCCAGAAATGCAGGGGGAAAAGAGCAGTTTTTATCAAAAGACCAATAGTTATAAAAGTAATTGCGGCAAATACAGAAGGCGACGGAGCAATAACCTCTGACAACAGCTTAAGATCCAAAACTCCGTAGCCAGCATATAGTAATGCAACACCTAAAAGATAGCAGAGAGACCCGATCATAGAAATAAGCAGATATCGCATCCCTGCGAAAACCGCATCTCTGCGCTGCGAAGTATCCTGCTGGCTGGAGACTGTCACAAGTGCGACTGCAGAAAGACTGAGTAGTTCTAAGGTCACATAGATATTGAAAATATCACCAGATAGGAAAAGGGCATTTAAGCTTGCCCATAAAAAAAACCATAACGGCAGAAAAAACTTCAGACTCCTTTTATCTGAAAAGTATCTTAAGGCATATAGACTAATTGATAAACCGACCAAAGCAGTCATGAGCATCATCAGGATGCTCATACCATCGGCATATAAAACTATACCAAGAGGTGGCTGCCACCCTCCAGCATAGTGGAACTGCGAACCTGTTTTCCATACATTAAAAGCCAACCCCGCCGTTGATAAAAGTGTGAGTAAGGATATTATTACAATGATAGTATGATGCCTTTCTTTTAAAAGAAAAAAAATTGCGGCGCCAATAAGAGGGATGATAATAGACCAAACCATCCATTGATCTGCTAAAGGCATGATATTACTCGTATCCTATCAAAATTTATTTATCCTCATTATCAAGATACGGTTTTCCCGTTTCATAATAAATTCGTTTAAACAATGCAAGACCAAACGCTGTTGCGCTCACGGTAACGACTATCCCTGTCAGCACCATAGCGTGCGGGACAGGGTCGGGCTGAAGAATATTTGCACGGGCAGCGATACTGACAATAAACAAGAACACCCCGGTCCCCATCACATTGACAGCTATTATCTTTTTCAAAAGATGTCTATATGCCATAAGACAGTAAAGTCCGATAAAAAACACAGCAATTCCTGCAATCGAAAAAAGCATTGTTGTCTTCATCTATTATGCCTCCATTCGGAAAAAAGCTCGGCAAATATGAATGCAGTGGATGCCATAATAGCTGTTTCTATGAAAAAAATAATACTGCCAGCATATTCAGAAGGATACTGCAGAAGGTTCACCCCGGTTGCCATAAGAACTCCAGCTATCGCAAGAAAGACAAGGAAACCAGATGCAATCATGCCGGCAGTGATGACATTTATCCATCGGGGCGGCGGCATATCTGAAAGACGGAGAAGCACAAACAAAGCTGCTAAAACAGAGCCAGCCTGAAAAGCCCCACCAGGTGCATATGCCCCCGCAAAAAGCAGGTAACATGACACCAAAAATATAAGAGGTGCAATCAAACGACTAAAGGCAGATAATACGGCATCTACAGGCTTTACTGACTGATATCGTATTATTTCTGTATCGGCTGTTCTAATCGACAATACGCCTGCTACTGCAAGGAGAAGCACTCCGACCTCAATCAGTGTATCGTAGCCTCTGAAGTTTAGCAAAACCGCTGTAACTTTGTTGGATACCCCGCTTTTATCTATATTACCCCTTATAATTTCCTCAAGCCCTTCATTTTCAGGCAGCTTTATTATAACTGCCAGCATAATAAGGAATAAGCCGGTTGTTAATATGCCCAGAAAAATTCTCTTGATGAGATGAGAGTTAATATCTTTTTCGGACATTAGGCGCCCTCTTCTGTGTCTATTTTTTTGTTGTTTTCATTATCTCTGTTCTTTCTTTTCATGTAACCCAGAGCGTCAAGAAAAAGCACTCCAGTAACCCCGGCACCGATAGCCGCTTCGGCAAGCGCTATATCCGGAGCGTTAAGCCTTATCCATGCAATGGATGTCATGACGCTGAAAATAATAAAAAGGACGACAGCCCTAAAGATATCTTTTGAAGTCAAGGCGCTCAGAGCCAGCCAGACGATTGAAACAGCAATTAGGATATCAAATGCGCCTGTAAGGAAACTCATTTCATTCTCCAAGGCAGAATTTTGCTTCGCAAAGCTGTTGATGCTATAAGATAACATATAGAAGCCCCTGACAGCAGAATCAGCAACCATATCACCAAAAGTTTTATTGCATAAGTCAGCGAATCGGAGGTAAGAAGCAGTCCTGCTATAATAAAACCAAGCCCTAGATTGTCAACTTTTGTAAGGGCATGAAGGCGGGTATGGACATAAGGAAATCTCAGCAGCCCAACGGTTCCTGCAAGAAAGAAAAAAGCACCTGAAATTATCAGCAGCTTGGAAATGATTTCAATGACATTCATGAATTTCCACCTCGTTCATTGTCAGGCTTGCCCCATACTCTTTTAATAAATGCAACCGCAGCCACTCCTGATAAAAGGGCTATCACAAGCGCCGTGTCAAGGATAAACGGATTTTTTATTGCCTTTTCTGTAAGAAGAAGAATTGCAGTTCCTGTTGTTCCTAACAACTGTGATACCATCATGCGGTCAGCATGAGTCGGACCCCGCATTATTCTGATAAGCCCAGCCACCATATTTAAAAGAAGAAAAAAAGCTATGCCTTCGTAGAACATATTATTTACCTATGTCATAACCGTAAAGCCTTGCAATGTTGGCTTCAAGTTTAATCAGTGACTGCTTTGTTGGTAATTTCTTGTCAAGCGTATGCACCTGGAGAGTTCCTCCCTTTAATTCAGCGGTCAAAGTTCCGGGAAGGAGATTTATAACAGTTGTCATAAAAATACGAGCTGAGCCTTCGGGCAGACGCATTGAATAATCCAAAAGCTCCGGTTCGATAGGAAGACTTGGATTGAGAGCTCGTTTTGCAACATCAACACCTCCATATATGGAATGACGGATAAAAAAAGGAATAAACAATAATAGTCCTTTTATTCTCCAAAGCCGACCTTTTGGGGGCAGAAGCTTAATGCTTATGATTGCGGCTGCTACAGCAACAGGCAGCCCGAACTGCCATGTCTTGATACCACCGCCGCTAATAGCAGCCCATAAAAAAATCATTAACAAAAGGTAGAATAAGAAGCGATAAATTCTCAACCAATATCTCTCCTTAAAAACTTATTTTTATCAGCAAGAAAACTTATTTTACCCTTGATAACTATTATATGTAAACTTTTTTACCTTTTAACTTTATTTACTTGACATTTCATGTAACATATGATACGATGTAATAAATATAACATTTAAGGAGGTTGACTTTATGCCACCAATTGAAAAGCATTTGATGATAAGCCTTGAAAGAACTGGTAAAGATTACAGGGAGGTTCACGAGTGGATTGATGGTGATCCTGCCAAAAAGGCAGAAAGACATGATGTAACAAAAATTTATGAATATAGTCAGATGTTCAAAGACAAATATGGGGATGAGGCTCTTCAGGAATATATTCAACATATTCATGATGATCTAAAGGGGAAGTTCGATCATGTTCAGGAAGATCTGCAGAAAGCTGTCGCTGATACTCTTGCATATTTTGGAGTTAAATAATATCTTTGGAGGATAGATTATGACTTATACAATTCAGGCTTCAGATATCGAATTGCTCCGAAAGGCTGGTGTTTCGGAGGATGATATAAAACACTCAATTAAAGTGGCTGAAAAGGCATTGGAGATAGCAGGCAGAATGGATGCCAAGCTTGATATAGAGCTTGTAGGAAGGGGTGCACTATTTCACGACCTGGGAAAGGCTCAGACTCATGATATTGAACATGGGAAAATCGGAGCAGAGATGGGGAAGAAGTTAGGACTGTCTGATCCCATTACGAATATAATGGAAAAGCACATCAGAGGCGGCCTTACAGAGGCTGAGGCTGTGGAACTTGGCTTGCCAGTAAAAGACTATACACTTGGAAGGCTTGAGGAAAGGATTATTATCTATGCCGATAGGCTTGTTGATATAATCACAGATGGGATTGTCAAAATCAGTTCAGAAGCTGAGGCTGAAGATAGATTTGAAGAAATCCTCAAAACATATCCAAAGTATGGGAAAAACGAGATAACCCTTAAGAGGTATCTTGGTTATGATAGAGAGATTAAAGGGCTAATTAAAAAGTAAATGAGATTAAGCCCATTTATATTATTATGCACCACAGGGCTCTTTGGAATATTCAGCTCTACTGTCGCAAAGAGCCCTGTGCTCCCGCTTTTTACAGCCTATCTTGGCGGCAACCCAACGGATATAGGTATGGTTGCCGCTGTTTCTTCCTTTATGGGGGTTGTGGCAAGTGTTCCTGCCGGAATATTTTCTGACAAAATAGGCAGAAAAAGGATGCTTATAGCTTCTGCCCTGATTTTTGCTACAGCCCCATTTTTTTATCTTTTCATAACTACAATATGGCAGCTTATGCTCGTCAGGTTTTATCATGGTCTTGCGACCGCCATTTTTGTTCCAGTTGCGATGGCTTATATATCTGAATTGTTTTATAAAGAACGGGGCGAGAAGCTCGGCTGGTTTTCGACTGCTACATTGCTTGGCAGATTTGCAGCTCCAGTTGCTGGGGGAACTGTTATAAGTCTTCTTATATTCTCGCCTGCGTGGAGTTATAAGGCAGTATATTTACTTTGCGCCGCCGCTGGAATAATTACCCTGATACTTGCTTTTAGACTTCCTCATCCGCATCCTTCAACAGAACAGAGTAATTGGCAAAATAAAGAAGCCTTTAAAAATTTTAGGAAGATTATTGGAAACAGGGCGATTCTGCTTACATGCATCGTTGAGGCTGCTGTTTTATTTGCATACGGCACTTTCGAGACATTTTTGCCCATTTATGCAATACAATTGGGACACAACGCATATGAGATCGGTATATTACTTTCAGTTCAAGTTATAACGCTTGCCCTCTCAAAACCTTTTATGGGAAAATTCTCCGACCGTCACGGCAGAAAGCCACAAATAGTGGGGGGTTCCCTTATTGCAGCTCTGAGCGTTGGCTCATTGCCTTTGTTTAAAGGCTTCCCCTTCTTGCTTTTAATGAGCATTTTTATAGGTTTAAGTCTTTCAATAGTTACTTCTGCAACTTCGGCTTATGTAGCTGATTTGAGCAAAAAGGAATCCTATGGTTCGACGATGGGGCTTCTTGGTTCAATAATGGATATAGGTCATACTACAGGACCTCTTATATCTGGCATAGTGGCTTATCATTTCGGCATAGCAAAGTCCTTTTTAGCCGCCTTAATCGTAGTGGCAGTCGCTGGGATTTTCTTTATGCTTATGCTTGGTATAAAAAAGGATAAATAATTATATGAATATTGAAAAAAATCACGATAATTGGCTTATTCTTTTTTACAGTATCCCTGCAAGACCCGTCAGCAAAAGGATGAAGATATGGAGGAGGCTTGTAAAGTCTGGGGCTTTGCACTTCAAGGGTTCGGTATATTTGCTGCCATTTAATGATGACAACTTTGAATTCTGCCAATGGCTAATTGCAGAGATAAATGATATGGGCGGAGAAGCGGCATTTGTAGTGGCTGCCAATATTGAAACAATAACAAATGATGAGATAAAAAGGCTTTTTAATCTGCAAAGAGATAAAGATTATCGAATCATCGCAAAAAGACTTGAAGAAATGGAAATAAGGATACAAAGCATTAAAAATGGAACTGAAAGTTATGACATGAAAAAGCTTTTCAATCATTGGGTTAAATTAATCCATGAATTCGAGGAGATTAGAAAAGCAGATTTTTTTAACTCTGAAGCCGGCGGTTTCCTCTCAGCAAAAATCGAATCAACCAGTGCTGAGATTAAGGGATTAAAGGTGCCTCTGGCAAAAAAACAAAAACCGCTTGAGATTTCAACAAGAAACATTGAAGCATATCAGAGGAAAACATGGATTACAAGAAAAAAGCCTTTTGTGGATAGAATGGCATCGGCATGGCTTATTAAAAAATTTATAGATAAGGACGCAGTGTTTGATTTCATTGATGAAAAAGAAATCGCTTCAGTTGACGCTAATATTATTACCTTTGACATCCATGGTGGAACATTCACCCATTTGGGAGATCTTTGCACCTTTGAGGTTCTCCTGAAATCCTTCGGACTTAAAAACAGGGCTTTACAGAAAATAGCTGAGATTGTGCATGAACTTGACATTAAGGACAAAAAATTCAGGGTTCCAGAAACGAAGTTGATAGAAGATATTTTAATCGGAATCAGAAAGACTGCCCAAAATGATGCAGAGGCTCTTCAAAAAGGAATAGATGTATTTGAGATGCTTTATGCAGGTAATATTTGACCTTAAAAGCCATTATTATGGATAATTAAGATGGTTCAATTTATTATGTTTTGTGATACTGGAGATTTCATTGGACAAAAACAAGGAAGAACTATCTCGTTTTTCAGATGCAAAGAAAGCTGGATTATATACAGTCCTTTTCATATGCACTGGCAATGCAGTTCGTTCACAAATGGCAGAGGCGTTAGTCAATCATTTTCTGGGAGGTAAATGGGCGGCATTTTCTGCAGGCATTATGCCGATGGAGATTAATAAGAATGTTATAGTTGTTCTTGGCGAAATAGGAGTAGATATTTCAAATAAAAAAACCAAAAGCATTGAGTTATTTTACGGATGCAATTTCGATCTCATTATAACGTTATGCTCAGATGCTGATAAACTCTGCACAATTTACCCAACGGACATGCCTAAGATTCACATGCCTTTTCGGGATCCGACAATATCTTTTTTTATTAATTTTACTCTGTTATCTGATTATCGTAATCTTCGAGATGAGATGATGAATAAAATAGTAGGTTTCCTAAAGGAGGTAGAATAGCATGAAACTCATGGAACTTTTCAGTAAAAAAGATAAATGTATCTTTTTAAAACACCTTCAAGAAGGGCAGGTAGAAAAATACTCTTTTTTCAGGATGCTGCTCGGCCATAATTACAGGGCGCTTAATACGATAGCTGAATTAGAGCAGATGTATTTCAGTGGAAAGTCTTTCAGCCTTTCAAATGCTATGATTAAATATCAGGAACTTTCAGAGGCAGTTATTGGAATTATCCACAATATGGAAAAACTGTCCGATATAAGGTTCCCTGCTTTGATAGAAAGATTACAACAGATTGATGAAGTGATTCTTGAACTATTGAATCCCCACTTTACCCATTCATCAAAGGCTCTGGTAATCCCTTTTGAAAATATAACTGCCGAAATGAGTAACATGGTAGGTTCGAAGGCTCTAAATCTTGCTCTCATCAAAAATACAGTTGGCATGCCTGTGCCGCCTGGCTTTGTAGTCACCTCTTATGCCTTTCAAAACTTTCTCGAAGGTTCCGGACTTGCAAGATATATTGATGAAACACTTGGCCGCATTCAATCGCCTGATTCGGTTGATGCTATTGCAGAAAGTGGAAAAAAGATTAAGGACATGATAATGCATTCTTCGTTACCTTCTGAATTATCAGATGCAATATTGAAGGCATATACATCTATTGAAGAACAAACATATAAAGGGGTGTATATAGCAGTCAGGAGCAGTTCGATAGGCGAAGATACAGAGGCAAGTTTTGCAGGTCAATACTCTACAGTGCTTAATGTGAGCCGCGAAAATATTCTCGAGGCATATAAAAAAGTCTTAGCGAGCAAGTACTCTGCTCGGGCTGTTGCATACCGACGCACATATGGACTCGACGACAGAGAGACACCAATGTGTGTGATAGGGCTTGCAATGGTTAACCCAATCTCAAGCGGTGTTTTATATACTTCTGGAACTGCCAGAGGGGAATCTCACATGCTAAAAGTCAGCTCTATATACGGACTCGGAGAGCTCCTCGTAAGCGGAGATACTATTCCAGATGTCTTTATAATCGATAAAAAAAGCGATAGTATTCTGGAAAAACATATCAATAGAAAGCAATACCAGCTTATAAATCTCCCTGAGGGAGGAACCCGAAGGGAGGAAATATCTGAAGATAAACAGCAATCTCAATCCATCAGCGATGATACCGCCTTTAAACTTTCTTCATTCGGCAAATCTCTGGAGCAGTTTTTCGGAACTCCTCAGGATATTGAGTGGGCTTTAGATAAAGATGGAACCCTTTATGTTCTTCAGTCAAGGCCTCTCGGCATTTCTTTTGCTCCTGAAGATGAGACTCTGCCTGCAGAACTCCCAGATAATCAAATATTGCTATCAGGAGGCGAGGAGGCTTCATATGGAGTTGCTATCGGTAAAGCATATATTATTAAGGACGCAAAAGATATACGCAAGATACCTGATAACGCCATACTGGTTGCCAAAACAGCATCACCTTTATACGCAGAGGCAATGGGCAGGATAAGTGGATTAATCACAGAGGCAGGCAGTGTTACAAGCCATCTGTCCTCAGTTGCCCGTGAGTTCGGCGTCCCTGCCCTTGTTGCGGTTGAGAATGCAACAACCACGATTCTCGAAGGTGAGTTGATAACTATATCCACTTCTACAGGCACGGTTTACAAAGGAATAGTAGAATCCTTCAAACAACAGCCAAAAAAGGTAAAAAGACTCATAATAGGCAGTCCTGTTCATCAGAGAATGCAGAAAATCATTGAAAACATATCACCTCTTAATCTAATAGACCCAGAACACCCTTCGTTTTCGCCTGCTGGGTGCAAAACTATACATGACATTATAAGATTCTCCCATGAACTGTCTATGAGAGAGATGTTCGGACTATCAGAAAAGGTAAAAGATAAGGATTTTTCTGTTAAGCTGGATACATCTATCCCGTTAAATATTTACCTAATAGACCTCGGTGGAGGCTTAAAAGATGGGCTGACTACTTGCGATACTATCATGCCTGAACATATAGAATCAATCCCTATGCAAGCGATCTGGAAGGGCTTTACACATCCAGGTATAAAATGGTCGGGTGCGATAACTTTTGATGCAAAAAAAATCATGACCCTTATCGCCTCCACTGCCACTTCTGAGTTCGGCGAAATGCCCGGCGGCACAAGTTATTGCCTTATCTCAAAAGACTATATGAACCTCAGCGCCCGCTTCGGCTATCACTTTGCCACAATAGATACACTATGCGGTGAAATCAGCGACCATAATTATATATCCCTTCAGTTTGCTGGCGGAGCAGGCTCATATACAGGTCGTTCCTTGAGGATCATCTTTCTCTCCGGAATCCTCCAAAGGCTTGGGTTTAATATTACTATGAAGGGCGATCTTCTGGAGGCGTCCATCATGCGTTACAATAGAAAATCTCTCGGCAAGACGCTTGATCAAGTCGGCAGGCTTTTTGCGTCAAGCCGTCTGCTTGATATGGCTATAAACTCTCAGGCTGAAGCAGAGATGCTTATGGAAAAATTTTTTGATGAGGACTATGACTTTCTTAATAGAAAAAGAGATGACAGTTTGCAGCAATTCTATATACATGGCGGAACATGGAAGCGGGTTGCTGAAAAAGAAAGAATAATGATTTTGCAAGATGGTTCAAAAGAAGGCTTTACTATATCATCAGGACTTGCAGGCATCATCGGCAAAATGGCAGGACAGTCTCTTTATGAGTTCCTTGATACTATTGAGGCATATTTCTATTTTCCGCTAGCAATAGTTAAAAACAGTGAGATGTCTGATGGGACTATAAGCGTCAGGATAAAACCAGAAAGCGGCAACATAGACAGAGCAGGAGGAATAGCATTTGCGATAAAGAATATCTCAAACTATTTCGTATTCAGAATAAACGCCCTCGAAGATAATGCTATCCTTTTTGAATATATTAATGGCAAAAGGATTCAAAGGGTATCAGCAACCATGCCCATTAAATCTCATAAGTGGTATCATCTCAAGGTTGTGGTTTTTGGCAGCGTGATTAAAGGATTTATAGACGATGAGTTTATACTTGAATATATTTCAGATGAGACCCTCGATGGTTATATCGGGCTTTGGACAAAGGCGGACTCGGTAACATATTTTGAGGGACTTAAAACCGAAAGCAATTCAAAAAGCAAGATATTTGAATTCTAAGATAACCCATATCCCGATATAGAATTTTTTAAATATCCCTAATCAGTAGGACAGCCGTCCCGGCTATCATGGTTCGACAGGCTTACCATGACAGGCTCACCATGAGCGTTCGACTGAGCTCACGCCGAAGGCTTGTCGAAGGGTCATTTTTCAGACAGGCAAAACCTGTCTGCATGCCTGTCTAAACGAAAATCTGCCTGCGGCGCAGGCATGTCGCTTGCAGTCAGGCAGACACGCACAGGCAGAAGCCTGTCCTACCAGTGCCAATGTTTTTTGATATATCCAAATCGTGGTTTGGGGATAATATAGTATTTGATTTTTCTATTTTAAGTAGGTTATTTTCTTTGTATGGATTATTCCAGAATTCTCAATCTTTTCTTATCTAAAAGAATTCTTATCATTGGAGACCTCATACTTGACCGTTATATATTCGGCAAAGTCAGCAGGATTTCGCCTGAAGCCCCAGTGCCAGTTGTAGATGTTGTAAATGAAACTTTCCTGATGGGTGGAGCAACAAATGTAGCTAACAATATTACAGCTTTAGGTGGTAAAGCTTCTATTGCAGGTATAATAGGCAATGATTTAGCAGGCAAAAAGCTTTATGAATTGCTGGAGGCATGTAATATCAATATAGAAGGGGTGTTGACCGATAAAAGGCTTACTTCTGTTAAGACAAGGGTTATAGCACATAATCAGCAGGTGGTCAGGTTTGATAAAGAAGAGAAAAAAAAGCTTGAAGGTAAAAATCTTGATGTTTTCCTGTCTTATTTGAAAAAAGCAATACCACAACATGATGCTATAATAATTTCTGACTATAAAAAGGGTGTCATCTCGTCATCCTTGATGTCTGAAGTTGTCACATCTGCTAAAAATCTTGGTAAGTTTATATCAGTTGACCCAAAGATTGGTCATTTCCATCTTTACAAAGATGTATCTCTTTTAACCCCAAATGTAGCTGAAGCATCTCAGGGTTCAGGGATTGAAATTAAGGATGAAAAAAGTCTCATTAAAGCTGGAAAGGCTTTGATTGATAAATTACAATGTTTATCTTTGCTTATCACAAGGGGCGAAGAGGGCATGACATTATTTAAAAGAGATAAAGCTTCTCTGGATATTGAAACTATTCATTTCCCAACTATGGCAAAAAAAGTCTTTGATGTAACAGGCGCTGGAGATACTGTAATTGCAACATTTACGCTTGCTTATTCTACAGGTGCAACGATGGAAGAGTCTGCTATAATAGCCAATCATGCAGCAGGGATAGTAGTTGGTGAGGTTGGAACTGCTGTTCCACAAATAGATAAGCTTTATAAGTCTCTTGAGAGCGTTGTTACATAAAAGAATAATTAATTCATACCTTTACCTTTTCACTCTTTAAAGCATAAGCAAGAATGATACCGAAAATAAAACCATAGGCAAGATTAGATGCAAGAGTGATACCGAGTATAGTAACAGCAACAAAAATCTCTTTTTTTTCTCTTAAATCCTGTATCATAATAGCAAGCTGAGAACCAGCAAAAAACAGTAAAACCCCTAATACAGCTCCCGGTAGTAATTTAAAAAGCGTTGTAGCACTTTTACCAAAAAAAAGTCCCATTACCACAAAAAGTGCTCCTATCATAAGATTTGCAGCACCTGTTCTTGCTCCAAAGAAATAATGGGCTGCGGCTCCGCCTGCACCGTGGCACATGGGTATTCCACCCCAGAAAAAGCTTAATATACCAGCAATCCCTTGACTGTTTGAGATTGAGCGGTAAGACATCTTTTCCGCTCTTTTACCAAATAACTGTTTGGATGTATCTACCTGAGCTATAACAGCGTTTCCTATCGTCATGGGAATTTGAGGTAATACAACCAAAGGAATTATCAAAAGCAAGTCATTCCATGTTGGTATTCCATAAGGCATTAATGAAGGCAGATAAAACCCTAACTGGATTTCATCTGTTTTTATAGGCTTGCCAAGCAAGAAGCCTGTTGCTATTCCTCCAAAAACGACTATGACAGCAGCAGGTATCTTCTTATTTTCAAGGAATAAGAATGTTAAAATAATACAGATAATCCCTATAATTATGCTGATATTGATGGAAGCAATAGACTGAATAGCAAGATTTGAGTCGGGTTGGATAATATATTGCAAACCTTTTATCATTAATAACATGCCTCCTGCAAGCTGAACACCCCTTATAGTGCTTTTGGGAGTATATCTACCTATTAGATGAATAAGTCCTGTAATGCCCAAAAAAAGGGTTAAAACTCCCATCCACAAGCTTGCAGAAGCTATCTGCATAGGACTGAGACCCATTGCAATGGCATAAGCAGAGATTATCTTCATGGGCTGAATAGGGACTGTAACCTTGAAATATAAGCCAGAAATTATATGGAAAATACCTATTCCAATAAGAACATTAACAGCGTTCATGCCATTAATAATAATCAATGCAATAATAAGAGGAAGCATTGTCCCCAGGTCGCCTAATGAACCTGCAAACTCGAGCCTATTAAAAATAAAAGTTTTTGTGGATTCTTTGTTTTGAATATCTTTATTTTCAGGCTTCATAGTGATATTATATATTTTAAAAAGTTGTTTTAACTAGCGATTATCTATAGATAAAAAAAAATAATATAGCATCCCTTGTAGGAATCGAACCTACGACGACAGATTTAGGAAACCTATAACTCAATCTCTAACCCCAACTGTCTAAATGCTTCTCTAACTTTCTCATCAATCTCCTGATTTGAAATCTTTCCATGTAGATTCTCAAGCCCTTGTGTTAGATATGTCTTTCTGAAGAAAGTTTCAGCATCCTTATGTTCATCAGGACTTCTCTTTTGGCTCACCTCATAAAGGTCTGCTGCAAAGACACCATCGTAAGCCTGCCTTGAAGGATATCTTTATGCGGAATGGCGATGGTGTGAAATGCTTTCATTTTTTATCGACCTCCAATATTTTCTCAACCCATGAGACAACCTTTTCTGCCAGTTTTAAAGCCTCTTTATACATATCTTCATCAACAGGAGCATAGTCTCCGGGATACCTTGTCTCTACAGCATAATCAGTCAGGATAACAGAATCTTTGATTTCATCAGGTATATAGATACCACTTTGTTCAGCAATTTCTAAAAGTTTGGAAATTGAATGTGTCCAAGGAAATTCGATATTTCTGTTTATCAGCAATGCTTTTAAAGATTTTTCAACAGCCTGTTGGCAGTCATAACATAAATCCTCAAAAAGAATGCCCTCTGTAACCTTGCCTGCTTTTGCCTTTTCAAGATTACTTTTTGCCCTTTTAAGCCAATCTTGAACTAATTTATTTTCGCTCATATACAACCTTCCCGGATTTTGCTATTTCTTTATAAATCATGTATGGGTTACTCTTTAATTCATTAAATCTATCTGGAGACTCAACGATTAAGTCCACGCCAGCGCCAACTCCATAAATTGATTTATAAATTAGCTGCGTAAGTTTTCTCTTATTTGCTATTTCCTTTTTTAGAATGAAAAGATCATAATCGCTTTCGTCTTTGTAATTTCCTTTTGCACGAGAGCCAAACAGGATTATTTTATCTGGATTCGCTACTTGAACAATTATTTTAATCGCCTTTTCTAACGGACTATCCATTAAATTAACCTCCCTTGTTCAAATGTCTTTCTTACTTCCTCTCTCACCCTTTCTTTTCCTACAAGAAAGCCGTCAAGCAGTTTCTTTTCTTTGCTTTCATTAGGCAGTGTCTCAGAGATAGCCTGTGCAACTCGATAAAAAGCCTCACTTTTGCCATATCCGGTTTCACTAAGCAATTCTATCATATCATCTTTTTTGCTTTTTTCCCATAGTAAAAGGACGCTGTG